>JAYGDB010000092.1:0-58161 GCA_046583095.1 Myxococcota bacterium
GATCGAAGCCCGCGAGGCTTCGGTCGAAGCGCCCGAGCGGATCGCGGCCCCCCTCCGCGTGCGGATAGTCGCTCGAGAAGAGGTAGAGATCGGGATGGGTCTGGCGCACGAGTGCGCCGACATCCTCGAACGGGAAGGGCGTGAAGCCGAACTGTTCTCGCAGCTGCTCGGAGGGCTTGCGGGACATCTCGCGGAGCGCGGGCTCGGAGCGACCGAAGATCTCCACGGTCTCGTCGAGCCGCGTGAGCATCGCCGGCGCCCAGCCCGCTCCCAGTTCCACGGCGGCGCCGCGCAGCTTCGGGAAGCGCTCGAAGACACCGTCGATCACCATTGCGGAGACGAAGCGCTCCGGCGCGTGGTGCAGGACCGTGAAGTCCTTGCCCCGGACGTTTTCACCGCCACCCATCCAGTCCCGGGGTGCGGGCCTGCCGGTGTTCGCCCACGCACGCGGCACCTGCAGCGGAAAACCGCCGACGTGCAGGACGAAAGGCACCTGCGCCTCTTCGAGACGAGCCCAGAAGGGATCGAGTTCGACGTGTCCCGGCGAGCGTCCTCCGCAATCGGAGTGGGGGACCCAGACCGCGCCGGGCTCCTCGGCCAGTACCCGGTCGAGTTCGCCGCAGGCGTGGGTGGGATCGGTCAGCGGAACGCTCGCGACGGCGAGCAGCCGCGCGTCGCCGGCGCAGAAGGCAGCCATACCGCGGTTGTGGGCGCGCGCGGCTCCGTACTGCATCTCGTGCTCGAGCCGGTGATCGAAGACCACGGTGCCGCTCAGGGTCGAGAAGACCAGCTGTCGCTCGAAGCCGAGCAGGTCGAGGGCGGCGCTGCGATCTTCGGGATCGAACGCGCCGAGCGCCTTCTCCTCCTTGGAGCCGCGAATCAGCTGATCGCCCGAGGCGACGAGTTCGGCCACGTACGCGCGTGTGTGGCGTCCGCCCTCGGCGAGGATCGCCAGCACATCGTCGCGCTCGACCGACGAGCGCGAATAGTCGATCTCCGGAAGCCGGTCGCGAATGCCCGGGTCTGCATGGGCAGTGAGAAAATTCGGCAGCTCCATGATGTGGCTGTCGGCGTCGAGCAGCCTGCGTCCGTTCGCGTAGGTCATGGATCCTGCCTCCCGTTTCCCGGCAGCGAATGGTCGCACAGTGGTGGGCGCGTGTCGGGAGAAGAATGGCCAGGACGGGAAGCCACGCAGGCTGGAACTCTTCAGGTGGTGATCGAGCCGCCGTTCAGCTGGATGGTCTGGCCGGTCATCCAGCCGGCTTCGTCGGAGGCCAGGTAGACGCAGCAGGCCGCGATGTCGTCGGGCGAGCCGAGCCGACCGACCGGCACGCTCCCGGCGAGGCCGGGTACGGCCTCTTCAGGCACGTTGTTCATCAGGCCGAGCGCCAGGCTGTTGGCGGTGACGCCGTCACGCGCAACCTCGAGCGCGAGGTTGCGCACGAAGGCTGCGCCTCCCCCTTTTCCCGCGCCGTAGGCCGAGACGCCGATCCCGGTGCCTGCGGTTCCGGCGCCGGAAGAGATCGTGATCACGCGACCGAAGCGTCGCTCGCACATGCCGCCGATCACCGCCCGGCAGCAGTTCATCACGCCGTAGAGGTTGACGTCGATGTAGGCCGCCCAGTCGGCCGGCTGGGTGTCGCGAAAGCTCGTCATCCCCATCCCGGCCGGAACTCCGGCGTTGTTGATCAGGATGTCGATCGGTCCGAGATCGGCTTCGGCGGATTTCACGCCGGCCTCGACGGCCGTCCAGTCCCCGACGTCGAACGGGCAGGCGACGGCGCGGCCGCCGGCTTCTTCGATCTGTGTCACGGTTGCCTCGGCCCGCTCGAGGAGCAGATCGTTCACCGCGACGGCGGCGCCCTGTCCTGCGAGCTGTCGCGCGATTCCGGCGCCCACGTTCTGGCCCGCGCCCGTCACGAGGGCGACCCGCCCGGCGAGGTCGAACATCAGATCGACCTCTCCTGGCCCTCCCAGTACGGGTCGCGCAGCTTGCGCTTGTAGAGCTTCCCGTTGGGATCTCGGGGCATATCGTCGGTGTAGTCGATGCTCTTCGGGATCTTGAACTTCGCGAGCTTCTCCTTGCAGAAGTCGAGTAGCTCGAGGCTGAGGCTCTCTCCGGCGGCGTGACCCTCGAGCGGTTCCACGACTGCCTTGATCTCCTCGCCCCAATCCGGATGCGGGATCCCGAAGACCGCGACGTCACCCACCTTCGGGTGCGAGAGGAATACGTTCTCGATCTCCGCGGGGTAGATGTTGGCGCCGCCCGAGATGATCATGTCGATCTTGCGGTCGCACAGGAAGAGGAAGTCGCCGTCGTCGAGGTAACCGATGTCGCCCACGGTGAAGAAGGTCTTGCCGTCTTCCGTCTCGAGGCGATTCTCTCGCGTCTTCTCGGCGTCGCCCTTGTACTCGAAGCTCGATGTACTCCCGAGCAGCATGTAGACGGTGCCCTGCTCGCCGGTGGGCAGCTGCTTGCCGTCGTCGTCGAAAATGCGGATCTCGGCGTTCGCCCAGGCTTTGCCGACGGTACCGGGCCGCTTGCGCCACTCGTCTGCCGTGACGATCGTCCCGCCGCCCTCGGTAGCCGCGTAGTACTCGTAGATCGAGTCACCCCACCAATCGAGCATGCGCTGTTTCACGTCCGGTGGACACGGTGCGGCGGCGTGGATCATGTAGCGCGTGGACGAGCAGTCGTAGCGGTTGCGGGTTTCTTCCGGTAGCGAGAGAAGGCGGTGGAACTGGGTCGGAACCATGTGGCTCGCCGTGCACTTGTACTTCTCGATCAGGCGCAGCATGTCCTCGGCACCCCACTTGTCCATCAGCACGACGGGGTGTCCGATGTGCATCGCGGCGGCGGCCTGCATCAGTACGGCGGTGTGATACAGCGGTGACCCGCAGATATAGACGTTGCCGTCCTCGGGCTGCACTCCGAACATCCCGAGGAAGCCCGCCATCATGCTCGACATGAGATCCGGATCGACCTCGGGCGGCGCCAGCCCGCGTTTCACGCCCTTGGGGTTGCCGGTGGTGCCCGAGGTGTAGTTCATGGTTGCCCCGGCGCTGCGCTTCTCGGGCATCTCGGGAGACTGGCC
The DNA here is from genome assembly GCA_046583095.1 of Myxococcota bacterium. GTDB lineage: Bacteria > Myxococcota_A > UBA9160 > UBA9160 > UBA4427 > JAJDAN01. The sequence continues at coordinate 3,096 of JAYGDB010000092.1, forward strand.
GTCGAGCAGCGAGGAGAAGGTGCGGAAGCCTGCGATCTCGCCGATCGCGAAGGCGCGATCCATCGGGAAGCCGGCTTCCTTCGCGGCTTTCACGCATACCTCGCCGACGTTCTCGTGGGCGATCAGTACCTTGGCGCCACAGTCGTCGAGGATGTAGGCGACCTCGGCGGGGGCGAGGTGCCAGTTGATCGGTGTGAGGTAGAGACCGGTCTGGCTGCACGCGAGGGAGGTTACGAAGTACTCCGCGCAGTTCACCGAGTCGATGGCGAGGACGTCGCCGCGCTCGAGGCCCAGCTCCCGCAGGCCGTGAGCCATGCGGTTGCAGTCGGCCAGCAGTTCTCCGCGAGTCAGTTCGGTCTCGAAGGGATCGATGAGCGCCAGCGCGTCGGGCTCTCGTTGAGCGAAGTTCCAGAATCCGAGGTCGGCCATGGGGGGTCTCCTTGGTGGTTCGTGGCGGTGTGCCAGTAGATCATAAGGTGCTTCGGGCCGGAGTGTGGGAATCCTATTCAGCCCGCTGGGCTCGGGTGCCCGGAGGCAGCGAGTGGGCTAAGCACGTGAGTTACCCGATCGACGACCCGCGCGACCGGAGGGAGAACCGAACGGTGGACATCGTCAGCCCCGCGCTCTCCGTGCAACTCTGGAACTTTTCCGTGAAGGACCCCGGCGTAGGCGGCTGGAAGCCGATTCTCGACCAGGCACGTGCCGCGGATGCTGCCGGGGTCGATCGGCTCGTCGTCTCCGACCACGTGATCCTCGGCGAGAACCTCGTGGCCTACGGCGATCCCAAGGCGGGCGGCGTGGAAGGCGGGCAGCAGCCGACCGGACCCGACGGGCACTGGCTCGATCCGCTCACCGTGCTGTCGATGTGGGCCGCCCTCACCACCCGCACGCGGCTGATGACGGGGATCCTGATTGCGTCGCTGCGTCGCCCCGCCACCCTCGCCAAGCAGGCTGCAACCCTGGACGTGCTCTCGGAGGGGCGCCTGGATCTCGGCGTCGGGGTCGGCTGGCAGCGCGAGGAATACGAGGCCAACGGCGTGCCCCACGCGCACCGCGGTGCGCGCCTCGATCAAACCCTCGACATCTGCCAGACGCTCTGGCGCGAGCAGTCGGCCGCATACCAGTCGGAAGAGGTCAGCTTCGAGAAGATCCACTGCATGCCGAAGCCGCTGCAGCCGGGAGGTGTGCCTCTCTGGATCAGCGGCACCCTGAACCCGAACGTCCTTCGGCGCATCGTCCGGTTCGGCAGTGGCTGGATTCCGTGGGGGCCGGACGCGATGAATCCGGCGGCCGGGCTCGCGCGCGTTCGCGAAGAACTCGAAGCCGCGGGCCGCGACCCGGGGAGCTTCCAGGTGACCAGTTACCTGCCGATCGCGCAGGGCGAAGACGGCGCAATCGACCTCGACGCGACGATGGCGGCGGTTCCGGCGATGGTGGATGCGGGCATCACCGATCTACGCGCAAACCTGCAACTCCCGCGCGAGTTCCAGGCGGCTACCGACTTCCTGTCCCCGATCGTCGAGGCCTTCCGCAAGGCCGCGGGACGAGGCTGACGCGCTGGATCTAGCGCGAAGACCGCTGCTGGCTCGCCCGACGAGCGCGATTCAGTTGGACGACGCGAGGTAGTCCGCGACCCATCCCGTCAGCGTGTTGTAGAGGCCTTCCATGACGGCGTGTGCGGCGTCGGGATCTCCCTCCGGTTCGAAGGTGCAGCTCCAGTCGAGTTCGCTGCCGGATCCCTTCTCGCGCACCACGATCGTCGAGCGGTAGTCGGTCGCCGGGAATGGAACCTCACCGGGGATCGTGTAGACGAGCGTTCGGCTGGCGTCGTCGACGGACTCGAGGGTCTCGGCCAGCGTCAGCGCGCCGGCGCCGATGTGACGGATCATGCCGGGCCCGTCTCCCTCGAGCCGAACCTCGGTGCCCTCGGGCATCCAGCCGATGTTTCCGAAGTCGGAAATGACTCCCCAGACCCGATCGACGGGCTGTTCGAGTTCTCGCGTGACTCTCACCGATGCCATCTTTTCTTTCCCTCCTGGTCGATTCGGGACGTTAGACGAGCAGGCCGCCGGCTGCGATTGCCGTCTCGACGCAGCCGAGAGAATCCGGGATCATCGAGTCGGAGGAGACCCCATGGAACTCGTCGTCATCGTCATCGTGTTCGCGCTGCTCGAGTACATCTACATCTCGGTCCAGGTTGGCCGTGGTCGCGGCAAGTACGAGGTGCCGGCGCCCGCGATGACAGGGCACCCGACTTTCGAGCGTCTCTACCGCGTGCAGCTGAATACCCTCGAGCAGCTGATCATCTTTCTGCCCGCGATCTGGTTCTTCGGGACCTACGTGAGCGCGGAGATCGCAGCGGGGTTGGGCGTCGTCTTCATCGTCGGCCGCTTTCTCTACTTGACGGGCTATGTGAAGGACCCCGAGAAGCGAACGACGGGTTTCCTCCTGACCTTCGCGTCGAACGTGATCCTGTTGCTCGGTGCACTCGTCGGAGCCGCGTCGAAGCTGCTCTGAGCGACGACGGAACAGCGCTCAGCCGGCCTGTGGATCCACCAGGATCTTCACGCTGCCGTCGCCCGAGAGAAGACGACGGAACGCCGCTTCCATCCCGTCGAGGCCAACCGTCTCGCTGTGAAGGGGCTCGAGCTTCAAGCGCCCGTCCGCGACGAGCTGCATGGTGACGTCGAACTCTTCGTGCAGGTAGCCGAGCGAGGCTACCAGCCGCACCTCTCGAGCCAGCCAGGCGCCCGGTGCGATCTCGGCCGGCACGTTCGCAAGCCCCACCATCGAGACCACGCCCCCGCGCTTCGCGAGCCCGACCGATTGATCGATGGTCGCCGGGATGCCGGCGCACTCGAACACCACGTCCGCTCCGAGAGGGCCGCACACCTCCTGGATCTTCGCCTCGAAGTCCTCGGCGCCCGGATCGATCACGAGGGTTGCCCCGAGGCTGGCGGCGAGCTTTGCACGATTCGGCTCGGGTTCGACGACCACCACGGTACCCGCGCCGGAAATGAAGGCGGCCTGCAGGACGAGCAAGCCGATCGGGCCTGCGCCCAGGACGATCGCGGCATCGCCGAGGCGAAGGGGTGTGCGACGCAGCGCGTGAATGGCGACGGTGGCGGGCTCCAGCATTGCCGCCTCGAGGTTGCTCAGCTTCGGATGCAGGGGGTAGAGGCGCGCGGCCTCGATGCCGATGGCGCTCGCGAAGCCGCCGTGAGGCGCGGCGAGGGGGCCGATGCCGAGCATCCCCATCAGTGCGGTACTGCAGTGGGCTGCGTCGCCGGAGCGGCACTCGCGGCAGCGGCCGCAGGCGGGCGCGATGCCGATGCCGACGCGATCGCCCTCGCGCAGGTCGTCGACGCCCGTCCCCAGCGCCGAGATCGTGCCCGCCCACTCGTGGCCGCAGATCGAGGGGCTGTAGAAGCCGCCCTGGTCGAAGGCGTGCAGGTCGGTACCGCAGATCCCGCAATGCGAGATCTGCACCACGGCCTTCTCGGGCTCGGGAGTGGGATCGGGAAACTCGCGGAACTCGATCTGCTCGCGTCCTGCAACGAGACCAGCGCGCATCCAGCCTTCCTTTGCGGTTCTGGATCAGATTGACGGAGAGCGACACCGGGGGTGGCGCTACCGAAGCCCGATTGTAGCGTCTCGAGGCCGCGGTTCGCGTATGCGCTTCGACCCGAATCGGCCCGCTCGGTCTATAGTAGGAGTTCGCCCCAAGCGCGGAGCCCCCCATGACTCTCCAGATTGGCGCCATCTTTCCGACCACCGAGATCGGCAACGACCCCATCGCGATTCGCGACTGGGCGCAGACCGCCGAACAGCTCGGCTACCGGCACATGGTCACCTACGACCACGTGCTCGGTGCCGAACACGCGGATCGGGAGCCCAGGCTGATGGGCCCCTACACCGAGAAGGACCCGTTTCACGAGCCGATGGTGCTCTACGGCTATCTCTCGGGAGTTACCGAATCGCTCGAACTCTGCACCGGCGTGCTGATCCTTCCGCAGCGACAGACCGCCCTGGTTGCCAAGCAGGCCGTTCAGATCGACATGCTCTCGGGAGGACGCCTGCGGCTGGGGGTCGGCACCGGCTGGAACTGGGTCGAGTACGACTCCCTGAACGAGCCCTTCGAAAATCGCGGCAAGCGCTTCGACGAGCAGGTCGAGGTGCTTCGGAAGCTCTGGCGCGAGCCGGTCGTCGACTATCGGGGCGAGTACCACCGGATCGAGAGGGCCGGCCTCCTGCCTCGACCGGGACAGGACATCCCCTTGTGGTTCGGCGCCCTGAGCGAGGTAGCGGTGCGGCGGGCGGCGCGTGTCGGCGACGGCGTGATCTTTGGGACCAAGCCCAGTCGGGTGAAGCGCCTGTCCGACAAGTTGCGCGAATACGTCGACGCGGCGGGGCGCTCGCAGGCGGAGGTGGGGGCAGAAGCGGTCGTCGATTTCAGTGAGCCCGAAACCTGGCAGCAGGAGATCGAGTTGTGGCAGCAAGCCGGCGGCACCCACCTCTCGCTACGGGCCATGGATACGGGCTCCGCGTTGGTGGGAGTCAAGCACGTGGGCTACAAGGGGCCGGCCGATTACATCCGCGCCCTCGAAACTTTCAAGAAGGAGATCGGCTGATGTCCGACGTCTACCGCATTTTCGGGGCCGAGATCTCGCCCTATTCGGTCAAGGTTCGCTCCTACTATCGCTACAAGGGCATTCCCCACGAGTGGATTCCCCGCACTGCGGAGACCCAGGCGGAGAGCCAGAAGTACGCGAAGTTGCCGCTGATCCCGATCGTGGCGACTCCCGAAGACGAAGGCATCCAGGACTCGACCCCCATCCTCGAGAAGATGGAGGCTCTGTTTCCCGAGCCGTCGATCCATCCCGATGACCCGAGCCTCGCGTTCCTGTCGGCGCTGATCGAGGAGTTCGGCGACGAGTGGGGCAACAAGTGGATGTTCCACTACCGCTGGGCCGCCGAAGCGGATCAGAACTCCGCGGGCGAGCGCATCGTGCAGTCGATGATGCCCGGAGCCGAGGGCGATCAGCTCACCGCCATGGTCGACAACATCAAGGGGCGGATGGTGAACCGCGTGTGGTTCGTCGGTTCGAACGAGCGAACGGCGCCGCAGATCGAGGCTTCCTGGAACGAGGCCGTCGACCTGCTCGAGGCGCACCTCGCCGGACGCGATTTTCTGTTCGGGGCGCGTCCCAGCTTCGGCGACTTCGGCCTCTGGGGACAGGTCTACAACGCGTGGACCGACCCGACCTGCGGCGGAATCCTGAACGATCGCGCAAGTAGCGTCGTCGCCTGGGTGGAGCGCATGCTCGAGCCAAAGGGCGCCGGCGACTTCGAGAGTTGGGACACTCTCGAGCCGACTCTCGCACCCTTCATCGAGAGCCAGGTCGGACGCCTCTTCCTGCCCTGGTCGGACGCCAACGCGAAGGCGCTCGAGGCGGGCGCCGAGGAATTCAGCGTCGAACTCGCCGGAAGGACCTGGGACCAGAAGCCACAGAAGTACCACGCCCGTTCGCTCGGAAAATTGCGCGAGCGCTATGCGGCAGTCGCCGACAAGTCCGCGCTGGATCCGATCCTGGAGAAGAGTGGCTGCCTGGAGTGGCTCCGGCCCTAGCCGGGGAAGAGCGCCTCGCAGCCCGTTCCGGCGAGGATGGCGTCGACAGCGCTGCGATCGTCGTCGCTCAGCGCCGCGTAGTCGTCCCGTAGCCAAGCGAGACATTTCCCCTGGTAGGGGAAGGGCTTCTGGATCCACTTGCGATCGTCGATCGTGCACTCCACCCGTTCGGCACCGCTCTCGAGCGCAGCCGCGTTTCCGAGCAGGAAGGGTGCGTAGACCCGGCCGACTTCCGATAGGAGCGCGGTGAGTGTGGCCGGGATGGCGTCGCGAGCGACCCAGGCTTCGTGGTCGATGGCGAGGCCCGAGAGATCTTCCACCAACTCCATCCAGGCGTAGATGCGAGGCGACGTCGCGAGGGCCACGGCGGCGCTCGTCGGATCGAACCCGACCAGTTGGGTGAACTGGCCAAACAGGCCGAAGTCGGCAGCGCTCGGGCGTCCGCCCAGCACGAAGGCATGCTCGCTGAGATGAGCGTCGAGCAGGGTGAGCAATCGCTTGTAGCTCTGCTCGATGACGGGAGTCGTGGTTTCGTTCGACCCGACCACCCACAGGCGCTCGATCTGCCGCTCGGCGATCATCTTCGAGAGTGGCGCGACCGCCTCGTCGCTGACGTTCGTGGCTCGCCACAGAGGCAGGATCTTCGCGGCCTTGTCGATATCCGCCTCGTAGTGCCAGCGGTAGTGGAACATCATCTTGGTCACCCACTCGTCCGCGTAGTCCTCGATCAGCAGGCCGATGAAGGCCATGGCGGGGTCGTCCGGGAGCACGTTGCGCCCGGGCTCCGATTCTTCCAGCCGTCGGATGATGGGCGTCGAGTCGATGAAGGCTTCGGCCGGCGCGCCGTCCCGGTCCGGAAAGACGAGAACCGGCATCAGCGCCACCGGGGTCTTCGGTGTATCGAAGTCTGCGTGCGAGCCTCGCACCACCCAGTGGTGGGGAATCCGCCGGTAGCGCAGCACCGCCCGCAGCTTGCGGCTGTAGGGAGATCCGGGGGCGCCTACGATCTTGAGGGGGTTCGAGGGGTCGATGGCCATGCAGTGCTCCGTGGAATTCGTGGCAGGGTCTCGCAGTCAAGAGAGATCGCTTCTCTCGAGCGGTCGCTTTGTCGGGTGATCTCGGCTTCGCGTCAGCGAGCACGACTTCGGAAGACGAGAGACCGGGTCGCGCATGACTATCGCATGGATCCGCAGCTCCAGCGAGATGGTCCTTCGCGGCCGGCGAGACAGCCGTCGTCGACACAGGCGTAGGGTGCCGGGCGCGAGACCGGGCTGCACGGTCGGGCCGAGTCCAACGCTATGCTCGTTGGCCTCGATGACGACATCCCAGATCACGATCCACCCCCTGTCCGGGCACCTCGGCGCCGAGATCGAAGGCGTCGATCTCTCGCAGCCGATGGACGAGGACCTCTTCGAGGCCGTCCATCAGGCGTTCCTCGACCACGCAGTGATCGTGTTTCGCGATCAGACCCTCTCGCTCCAGGACCAGATCGACTTCGGCGGTCGCTTTGGGGAGCTCGACATCCACCCCATTGTCGTGGGCCTGGAGGAGCACCCCGAGATCATCAAGGTCTTGAAGCCTGCGGGCGAGCGAGTGTCCTTCGGTACCCATTGGCACTCGGACAACAGCTTCTTCGAACGACCCAGCACGGCGTCGATCCTCTACGGGGTGACTCTCCCCCCCTACGGAGGCGACACGATGTGGGCCTCGATGGAGAAGGCCTACGACGCGCTGTCTCCCGGCATGCAGAAGATCGTCGACGGGTTGACCGCCGTCCACAGCGCGAAGCGCGTCTACGACCCAGCCGTCACCGGGAGTGCCAAGTATGAAGGCCACGCGGCCATCAACTACAGGTACTCGGATTCGATCCACGAAGAGGTCGAGCATCCGGTGATCCGGACACACCCGGAGACGGGACGCAGGAGCGTCTACGTGAACGAGATGTTCACTCAGCGCATTGTCGGACTCTCGCAGCGCGAAGGCTCCGCGATCCTGCGCTTTCTCTACGAGCACGCGACGCGTCCCGAGTTCACCTGCCGACTGCGGTGGGCGACCGGTACCGTTGCGATGTGGGACAACCGCTGCACCCAGCACTACGCGCTCGACGATTACGAGGGCTTCGAGCGGTTGATGTACCGCGTGTCGGTCGCGGGCGACCGTCCCCTCTAGATGCCCCGTCGCGTTCTCATCGTCGACGCGTACCCGCGCGAAGGTCGTGAGCAGCTCACGGACTCCGGCGGGACTGAAGCGGGCTCGCTCTACCGGCACATCCTCGAGCGGATCGAACCCGACCTTGCGGCGGAGGTCTGCTACCCGGCCGACGGCGAGGCGCCCGATACGTCGAGCCTGTCTCTCTACGCCGGAGCCGTCTGGACGGGTTCGAACCTCTCGGTTCTGGAGCAGGACGATCCGAAGGTGTCTCGGCAGGTCGGTCTCGTCCGAGATCTCCTTGCGGCGGGCGTTCCCAGCTTCGGTTCATGCTTCGCGATCCAGCTCGCCGCGGTTGCCCTCGGTGGCCGCTGTGGAGCGAGCCCGAACGGTCGCGAGTTCGGAATCGCCCGCACCATTCGACTCAATGCCGAAGGTCGTGCGCACCCCCTCTATCGTGCCAAGCCCGACGTCTTCGATGCATTCACGAGCCACGCCGACGAGGTCGTGGAGCTTCCGCCCCGCGCGAGCGTGCTTGCATCCAACCCGTGGTCGACCGTGCAGGCAGCCGGTCTGGGCGACTTCTGGGCGGTTCAGTACCACCCCGAGTACGACCTCCACGAGATTGCGAGTCTGTGTCGGCTCCGAAGCCAGGAACTCGTCGCGCAGGGCACCTTTTCGGACGCTGCGGAGGCCCAGCGCTACATCGATGATCTCGAAACACTGCACGAGGATCCGAGCCGGCACGACCTCGCCAAGAGCCTCGACGTAGGCGAGTCCCTCCTGGATGACGAGATCCGCACCCTCGAGGTTCGCAATTGGATCGAAGAACGAGTGAGGTAGTCATGCACAGCATCCCGCCGACATTCGCCGGAAAAACGCACGAGCAAGCGATTCTCGCGGGGCTCGATGTGTGGGGCGACGAGCTGGCGGCATGAGCGCAGCCTTCTGCACGCTCGACGATCTGCTCGCCTGTCTCGCCGTCGAGGAGACGACCCACGGCCACTTCACCGGTCCGAATCTCGAGCTGCCCTACTACCGCATCTTCGGTGGCCAGCTCCTCGCCCAGACGATTGCGATCGCGACTCGCGAGGGCATCGAGAAGCACGTGAAATCGATGCACGTGACGTTCCCGAGCCCAGGAGATCTGCGAGAGCCCATCGACTACCAGGTGGAGCCGGTCCAGAGCGGCCGCAGCTTCGCGACCGAGTGGATCGTCGGCCGTCAGAAGGATCGGGCGATCGTCGCGGCGCTGGTCTCGCTCCACGTGGCCGTCGATGCGGAGGGTTTCGACCATCAGCGCGAGGCGCCCTCGGTCGGGGAGCCGGAGGATGCGCCGAGTGTCCCGTTGAGCATGATCCCGTGGGAGACGCGCATCGTCGGGGGTGTCGATCTCGGGTCGGAAGAGCTGGGGCCCCCGCGACTCGATCTGTGGCAGCGCACCTCGAAGCTTCCCGACGGTCCCGCGGTCCACCAAGCGCTTCTCGCCCACAGCACGGACCTGACCTTGATCGGCACATCGCTGCGCCCGCACGCGGATGTCAGCGAGGCCCACTCGCCCGATCGAATCCAGACGGCTGTCACGACCCACACGATCTGGTTTCATCGCCCGTTCCGGATGGACGACTGGATCCTGCTCAGTCAGGAGAGCCCGAGTCTATCGGGGCAGCGAGGCTTCGGGACCGGACACGCGTTCGCGAAGACCGGAGAACTCGTCGCGTCCTTCGCACAGGAGAGCATGATCCGTCCTGCGTGATCAGCTCTCCGCGTCCTCGCGCGTGTACCACCACGCCCAGACTACGAAGAGGGCCTGGAAGGGGAGGCGCAGGTAGGCGAGGGCCCCGGGGCCGCTGCCTGGGCCGGCGCTGCCGACGTTCTCCGCCGCCGCGTAGAGGTTCGCGGGGAAGACGGCGATCAGCAGCGCGATGATCCCCCAGGCCGCGTACACCCGGGTGCGGGGCTCTAGGATGTAGACGCCGAGCACGATCTCGGCGAGGCCGGAGAGGACGTTCAGCCACTCGGGATTGGGCAGATCCGGCGGCATGATGGTCAGGTAGAAGCTCGGGTTCATCAGGTGGTTGAAGCCACCGAACACGTAGAAGGCGGCCATCAGCCACAGCAGGATCGTCTTCGTTCTAGTCATCAGAGGGTCTCCTTGGCGGCGGCACCCGCGACGGGTTGACCGCCTCGGCTATTGGCGCCGCAGTACACTCTCGAGGCGCACCTGCGTGGCCCGGTGGCCCGGTTCGATGGTGAGCGCTCGACGGTAGGCCGCCTCGGCGCCGGCGAAGTCGTTTTGCGTCGCGAGGAGTCTACCCAGGTTGCGAAATCCGGTCGCCGGGTCCGGCGCCGCCGCGACGAAGCGATGCTGGGCCATTTCGGCCATCAGCGGGCGGTGGGTCTTCGTGTAGACCCTGGAGATCAGGAAGAAGACGCGGGCAGGGGTGTTCTGGGACTGCATGGCCCGCTCGAGGGCGCGCTCGGCACGCTGGAGATGACCCGCGAGATACAGCGCCTCGCCCAGTTCGCTGTCGATGCCGGGCAAGTTCGGGTCGAGCCCCCGTGCCCGAGCGAGAACTTCCGCGGCGCGGCCTGGCCGCTTCAGCTTTGCCTGGGCGGTTCCAAGCAGGCGGATCGCGACAGCCGACGAGGGGTCGAGATCGATGCCCTTGTAGGCAACCTCGAGCGCATGTGCGTCCTGGCCCGCCCCGAGCAAGCTGATCACGAGACCCGCGCGGATGTCCTGGGCATTGGGGTCCGCCGACAGCAGTTCTTCGAAGAGTCTCGCGGCTTCGGTGTTGTTGCCCCACCGCGCTTCGAGCGTCGCGAGCTCGGCCTGGAGGGGTGCCTTGTCTTGAACTTCCAGCAGCGCCTCCCGATATGCGGCAGCCGCTTCGGCCTGGTGCTGCGGCCCTTGCTGAGCGAGAACCCGGGCGAGGTCGGTCAGGTAGACCGCGGCACCGGGACGCAAGTCGAGGGTCGCTCGGTATGCGGCTTCGGCAGCAGGCCACTCCTCGAGCGCAACGTGAACCCGAGCCACGTCCGCGTGCGCATAGTGGCTGCGCGGTCGCAGGGAGACGTTCCGTTCTGCCATTGCCAGGGCTTCGGTGGTATTCCCCGCCTCGAGCGCCTTCAGCAGCTGCGCCGCGCGCGCCTGGGGAACGTCCGGCGTGAGTTCGGCCAGGGCAACTCGGCGGACGTTGCGCGCTTCCGCCGTGGCGGGTTGAGACATCTCGAGCGCGATCAACGCGGAGGCGGCGATCACGAGGACGCTCCATCTTCCGAGATGCAGTGCCGCCGGAACCGATACCTCCCGCAGGCTCGGTCCTGTCAGACCCAGATTCCTGCCGGTATCGCGGTCGTGGAGCTTCCAGATGAAGCCGTCGTAGTAGTAGTGGAGCAGGCTCGACGTGACGAAGAAGGCCGAGAACAAGATGTAGAGGGTGTCGGTGGCTTCGCCAGAGCTGACGATGGGTCCATAGCGCGGCGTGCCCATCGCGAGGAAGACGGCGCCGAACACCCCGACGAAGAGGAGATAGAGCGCGAGGGAGAGCCTGCGGCCCCGGAACAGGAAGCGAAGCGGCCCGAAGCTATCTCCGACCCGGCTTTCCAGCTGGCGATTGAAGTACCAGACGATCGCGAGGTACTGGATCGCGTGGAAGACCTCGAAGACCGCAGCGCCCAGCAGGAGGTTCGTCGTGATGAGGCCGCTGAAGGTGTAGATGCCGCCTGTCGCGAGGGCGAGGGTGAGCTTCACGCCTCCCATGCGCCGACCCCGTCGGCGCTCGGCCAGCATGTTGACGACGTAGGCGACGCCGAGCCCAGCAATCGCGATGCCGGCGACGAGCCGGGCCATTGACAGAGCGTCGGCCGAAAAGGTCGGGATACCCGCCTTCCAGGCGAGGTCCATCAGTGAGAAGGTTCGCGAGTCGCTGAACAGGAAGCCGCCGATGAAAATCGCGAAGCAGATCGCGAGATCGAGCCGCTGCGTCAGTCCATGACCGACTCCCTGCTTGGCGTCGTAGATGCGCATGAAGCCGTAGATCTGCATCAACCCGTGCCAGGCGCCCCAGACCACCATCAACAGTTGAAGGCTAGTGGGTGGAGCGAACTCGAAGCCAAAGAAGGACGGCTGCACCAGCAAGAGTGCGACGGCGAAGATCACCGGCGGAACCACCGTGAAGCGCAGCTTGAAGCGCTCGAAGAGTTCGCGGTCGCCGTACGCGCGCATGTAGCCCGGAAGGTGATGGCCGAGGGTTGCGAACGCGAAGACCGGAATCGCGAGCCGCTCGGGGGTGATCGCGGTATGGGCGAGAATCCAGAGCGCCGGGACGATCACCAGGGGCGAGGCGATGATGAACGCCATATCCCAACTGGGCGAGACCATCCAGCCCGACGCTCGGGGTAGTGCGGCTCCCTCACTCATCCAATTCCGCTCCGAACCAGCACATTCCCGACGATACTAGACGCCCAGGGGGAAAGAATCCCTCAGAGCCGGCGGAAGGGTCCCGTCACCACGTAGGTGATTCCAGCTCCCCCAGACCCGCCGCGCTGGGATGAGAAATAGAGGCGGCGGCCGAGCGGATCGAAGGCGGGACCGGCGAGTTCGGTTCCCCGCTGACCGGTGACCCGCACCAAGGGTGACGCAACGCAGTCTGGCGTCAGGAGCACGAGTTCGAGGTTGCCCGGATCTTCCGCGACGAGGAGATCGCCGGCACGCGACGCGGTGATGTTGTCGACGCCGGTCAGTTGTCGCAAGGGATCCTGGCTGGATTGGTAAATGGCTTCGAGAATCCGGGTGCGGGGGTCGTAGCGCCACACGCTGTTGTCCCCCTTGGTGGTGAAGTGCACGATGCCTGACTGCCAGACGATTCCCTCACCCCCGCGGAAGGTCAGCGCCCCAGGAACCTGCAGTCGCGTGGACTGCTCTCCGGCGGTGGGGTTCGGATTGGGGACCTGGGTCCAGCGGACCTGGCTCATCGGCGGCATGGCGACCTCGAGTCTTCCTCGGCTCAGATCACCCCAGACGGTCGGGGTGAAGCGGTAGAAATTTCCCGCCGAGCGATCTTCGGTGAGGTAGAGCCGTCGCTGCTCGGGATCCACGGCGACTGCCTCGTGGTTGTAGGAGCCGAGGACCGGACGTCGGATCTGCGCTTGCACACCCGTAGGATCGCACTCCCAGACGACTCCCCGGGAGACCTCCTCGCAGGTAAGCCATGTGCCCCAGGGCGTCGGTCCACCCGCGCAGTTCCGCGAGGTTCCAGAGCAGATCGAGTAGGCGTCCTGGATCCGTCCCTGGTGGTCGAAGCGGATGGCCCCGACCCCGCCGCCGCGGCCCGCCACCTCGCTGTTCGACACGTACACGTGGCCGCCCGGCACGCGAAACGTCGCCCCGCCGTCGGCGGCTCGATGCCAGCGGTGGCCCGTCAGGCCGACGATCTGCTCACCGCGAGCGACGACCTTCGAACGGAACCCCATGGGCAGCTGCAGGCCGTTGGCGTCGGGTGCCTGGAGCGGCCCGTAGGGTCCGGGTCCCCCGACGGCCAGGCAGGCGCGTCCCGCCTCGGCCCAGAGCGAAGAGCCCGTCGCAGCGCCGACTGCGACGAGTGCTGTTCGGCTGAGGAAGTCACGACGCCTCATCGAGATCTCCGCCGCGCCCTCGCGAGGCCGGCGAGCACGAGCAGGCTGATGCCCGCCCCGGTGTTCGACGTCGGCTCAGGAACCTCGAAGGCCAGCTGAAACGAGGCCAGCGCAGACGGACTGGAGGCGTCTCCCGCAGTTTCGCCATAGCTGAGCGCAAGGGCCGTGAGCCGATAGCGTCCGGCGGCCAGGGTGCCGGTGTCGTCGAAGCGCTCGTACTCACCGCCGCCGGCAGTGTGCTCGGCGATCACGAGGATTCCGTAGTAGAGGAGTTCGACAAAGGCGAAGGCTTCCGAATCGAGCGCCAGGGAGTCTACCTGGCCCTGGAGACGGAAGGGCTGTTCCTCCTCGACGTCGAAGATGATCTCGAAAAACGAGTCCGCAGGTGCCTCGGCCCGCCGGCCGCTCTCCGGCGCCACGAGGATCGAGGTGGCGCCCCCTTGCGCCCGGGTTGTTCGGGTTCCGAGGCTCGACTCGAGCCACGCGGAGCTCGTCGCGACCAGGGGTAGAAGGTGCGCGTTGCTGGTGGCCATGGCGTCGAAGGTCTCCGAGGTTCGTGTCTCGCTGGCCTCAACGTCTTCCTGGAAGTTGGGTGAACGGATCACGTGGGAGCGGGCGAAGGTCCCTCGCTCCTGCTCGACGATCGTCACCGCATAGGCCGGAGGAGTGGCTACCGAGCCGCAAATCACTAGCAACAGCATGAACCCGCTACGCACGTCGGAAATTTATCACGAACGGCGTTCAGTGCTTCAGATTCCCTTGCGCTCGGAGACGCGCAGGAGAGCCGCAGATTCGGCTTCTCGGGCCCGATGTGAGCCGCCCGGTCGACCCACTGGGCTCGCCGCCTAGCCGCCTCGGATGGTAGGGTGATGGGTTGGGAGGGAAGTCGTGGCTCGTCGCATCGTTTTCGCACTCGTCGTTGTCGGGGTGCTCTTTATCGGCCTCGTCCTGGCGGCTGGGTACGGCACCTTCGGGCAGACCGACGGAGCCGGCGTCATCGAGGGCGACACGCGCCCGAGCGAGGTACAGCGGAGCATCGAGCAGGCCGTGCAGCAGGCGCGCCGCGGGATCGGTGTGGCATCTCCCAAGCAGGTGCTCTTCGGCGACTTCCACGTCCACACGACGATCTCTTTCGACGCGTTCATGGCGAACCTGCCTCTGGGGGGCGGGGAAGGTGCACATCCACCCGCCGACGCCTGCGACTTCGCGCGCTACTGCTCGGTCCTCGATTTCTGGTCGATCAACGACCACGCGGAGTCGATCTCGCCTCAGGCCTGGGAGGACACGATCCGGTCGATTCGGGCGTGCAACGAGCGGGCGGGCGATGCGAGCAACCCCGATAGCGTCGCCTACCTGGGCTGGGAGTGGACCCAGGTGGGCACCACACCGGATGATCACTACGGGCACAAGAACGTGGTCCTTGCCGGTCTTGCGGACGACGAGATCCCGCGGCGTCCGATCGCCTCGGCGGGTCGCATCCTCGATCTCCGAATGAATCCGCCGCATCCGTTCACGCTCGGGTTGGCCGCTCTGTTCACGGGTGGACGCATGCACGACATGGCGGCCTATTTCAACGATGTCTCCCAGCAGGAGTTCTGTGCTGAGGACGTCGATACCCGGGATCTGCCCCGGGACTGCATCGAGGTGGCCGCGACGCCGGACGCGCTCTATCGCAAGCTCGACGAGTGGGGCTTCGACTCGGTGGTGATCCCGCATGGAACGACCTGGGGCTTCTACACGCCGCCGGGCTCTACCTGGGAGAATCAGCTGCGCGGCCCGCTCCACGACGAAGACCGCCAGACCCTGCTCGAGATCTACTCGGGTCACGGCGATTCGGAGGTCTACCGCTCGTGGCGGGCTGTTGCGTTGGATGCCGGCGGCGACGCGAGCTGTCCGGAGCCAAGCCGCGACTATGTCCCGGCGTGTTGGCGTGCTGGAGAGATCATCCGCGAGCGGTGTATCGCCGACGGAACCCCGAGCAGCGAGTGCGACGAGCGAGCGGCCGAGACACGACAACTCGCGAGCAACGTCGGCGCGGCGGGACACCTGGTCGTCGAGGGCGAGACCGCGGCAGACTGGCTCGATGCGGGTCAGTGTCGAGATTGTCGCGAACCCTCCATGAACTACCGCCCAGGCGGCTCCGCCCAGTACCTCCTCGCGCTATCGAATTTCGACGAGGATCCCGAGAATCCGCGTCGCTTCCGCATGGGCTTCATGTCGTCGAGCGACAACCACTTCGCTCGGCCCGGAACGGGCTACAAGGAGAAGAATCGCCAGGGGAATACCGAGTCGAACACGCGTCGTGGCAACTCCGACAATCTGGCTAGCCGTTTCTTCCTGGCCCCACCCGAGGACGCGAGCTCCCATCCCCGCCCCCTCGACCTGGAAGACAACGAATTCACGGGTTTCCAACTCGTCGAACTCGAACGCCAGAGCTCCTACTTCCTGACGGGTGGCCTGATCGCGGTGCACGCCGACGGTCGCGATCGGCAGGCAATCTGGGACGCCGTCAAGCGCAAGGAGGTGTACGGAACCACCGGTCCGCGCATCCTGCTCTGGTTCGACCTGTTGAATCCACCCGGATCGAGGGGGCGATCGATGCCGATGGGTGGCGAGGTGAGCATGCGCGGTGCGCCGATCTTCCAGGTGCGCGCGGTCGGCTCGTTCGAGCAGAAGCCGGGATGCCCGGACTACGCGACCGACGCGCTGTCGCCCGACGAGATCGAGCGGCTCTGCTTGGGCGAGTGCTACAACCCGTCGGATCAGCGCCGCCGCATCACTCGGATCGAGGTGGTTCGGATCCGGCCGCAGATCTCACCCGACGAAGACGTCGCGGACCTGATCGACGACCCCTGGCGCACGATCCGCTGCGATGACACGCTCGATGGCTGTGCGGGCACCTTCGTGGATCCCGAGTTCAGCGGGCTCGGTCGAGACATGGTCTACTACGCCCGCGTTTTCGAGGAGCCGGCTCCGGCCATCAACGCCGCGGGCTCCAACTGTGACTACGACGCCGACGGCAACTGCACCGCGGCGAAAATGTGCAAGGGAGACGGCGACTGCCTCGCCGAACACGAGCCCCGCGCCTGGAGTTCGCCCATCTACGTCGACTACGACCCGGCGGACTAGGCGAGCGCGGAGGGGGGCTTCGAGGCTGCTATCGACTCGCGACGATCTCCGCGGCGCGCTCGACCTCGGCGATCTCGCAGGTCGCGGGGACCAGGTAGCACTCGTCGCAGCCGAGTTCCTCCATGGCGTCGAGCGATTCGCGCACCGCGTCCGGAGTGCTGCGGTTCATCCCCTTCGCCATGGCCCGGGCGGCGTTCTCGGAGAGCACCTTGATGTAGTCGTAGACGTACGACTGCAGGCGCTGCTGGGAATTGGGAGCGAGAGAGAACCAGAAGCCAGCCACGCGGCGCGGAACGGTATCGCGCCCGGCTTGCGTCCAAGCGGCGTCGACCCTTTCGATCGATCCCGCGATCTCGTTCTTCACGCCGTTTCCCGACCACATGTAGACGCCGTCCGCCCACTCGGCGGCCCGACGGGTTGCCTTCGGCCCCATCACTCCGGCGAGAATCGGTGGACCGCCGGCCTGGACGGGGTTCGGGCCGACGGGGTCGAGGCCCTCGAAGGGAGCCTCCCCCCGCCAGATGCGTCGCATCTCGGCGACCTGCTCGTCCATTCGATCGTGGCGCCGATCCATCGAGGCCCCGACGGCCTGGTAGTCGCCGGGTCGTCCCCCGACACCGACCGTCACCGTGACCCGGCCGTTCGAGATCAGGTCGAGAGTCGCGATCTCTTTCGCGGCTCGGACCGCGGAGTGCATCGGAAGCACGTAGAGCGACGGCACGATCCGGACCCGCTCGGTGACCGCCGCTGCAGCTCCGAGGGTGGACACCATCTCGATCGTGTAGCCGGTGATTCGTTCCCCGCACGAGAGACTCGAGAAGGGGCCTTCATCGATGGCCCGGCACCAGCTGAGAAGTTGCTCCCGACTCAGGTCGAGTTCCATGTAGGGAAGGCAGACGCCGACGTCCATGATCTCGATGATAGAGCTTGCCTGGCCCCGCTGTCGTCGAGTGTTTCTAGTCTTCCCGGTAAGTCGTGTGGGAAGGCCGCGCGGCCAGGATGTTCTGCTTGCCCCAGGAGGTGACCTTCTTGAACGCGTCCGAGGCAACGAAGTCGTTGAAGGCCTGCTCGTTGGCCCAGCGAGAGACGATCAGGTAGGTCGATTCATCCGACGAGATGCTCCGGTAGATCGTCGACTGATCGTGTCCGTCGATGCCCTCCATCGTCGAGACCACCTTCGCGCAGGCATCTTCGAAGATCTGCTCCTTGCCCGCGAGCACCTCGTAGTTCATTCCGATCGTCACCACGCCGGGATTCTCCTAGCTGCTGGGTCCAGGGCGCGCGTGCCGCGGGGCCTGGACCCGGTTCTCGGTTCGGGTTCCTAGTCCTGGATGAGATTCTGGCGCTTTCCGAAGATCGGCGTCTCTTCCTCGATGCATGCCTTGAAAGACGGTCGGGCATGCATGCGGTCGAGGAAGGCGCGGAGATCCGGGAATTGGGAGCGGTCCGGTGCGATTCCGGCGTGTCGCAGATTGACGAATGGGCTCGCGATGGCGATGTCGGCCAGCGTGAGACGACCGCCGACGTAGAATTCGTCGCTGCCGAGTTCCTTCTCGAGATATTCGTAGAAGGCGGGCAGCACTTCGCCCGCGATGCGCAGCGGCTCGGTCTCGTCGGGTGGCTTGCCGGTCATCAGCGGTTGGAGCACGAGCGGAAAGAAGACCCTCCCCGCGGCTTTCGGAATGACCCCGTCGTCCATGTACTCCTCGAGCCAGAGTGTGCGTGCCAGTTCGGCCGTGTCGTCGGGGTACAGCGCGGGTTCGGGGTGCTTCCGCTCGAGGTAGACGCAGATGACGGACGAGTCGGGTACGTGCAGCTCGCCGTCTCGCAGCACCGGGATGCGTCCGAGCGGGCTGATCTCCCGGAAGTCGTCCGGGGCCGCGAACGGGTTCACGGGCTCGAGGTCGTAATCGATGCCCTTCTCGGCGCAGAAGACGCGGACCTTGCGGACGAAGGGCGAAACGTTGCCGCCGATGACGGTCAGGGACATGGGAGGTCTCCAGAGGGCGCTTGGCCGGGGCCGCGGAGTCTACCGTGAGCGGTGGAAATCGCCGAAGTGCATTAACTTTACTGCAGTTGAAGCTTCACCGATGCAGCGTGGGGGCGGCAGTACACTCGTAAGTTCCTGAAAAAACAGGAGTTCGGGTATCGGCACGTCCCTTGCTCTGAAGCTGCCGTATGGGTGCGAGCGTCAGGATCGACAGCCGGGCCAGGGTTTCGGGAGGCCAGCCGATGGCAGATCGCTGGAAGCAGACAGCGGAGGCCGAGCGCAAGCTCGAAGAGAAGGCCGCCAAGAATCTGCTCAAGCTCGAGAAGGCCCAGCTGAAGGTCGCCCGGGAGCGGGACCGGCTCGAGCGCCGGCAACGGCGCCGGGAAGAAGAGGCGGCGCGCCGGGACCGTCAACGCCAGCGCGAGAGAAAGCGGCACGGCCGCCGGCGACAGCGTCGTGCGAGCCGCGAGCGACCGCGCTCGAGGCGTGCGGCCAGGCGGCAGCCGCTGACCGCGACCGAGGAGGCCTATCGGGAAGCGCGCAAGCGCGCCAGCGCGAAGATCGGCTTCCTCACTCACTTCATCATCTACGGGTCGGTGTTGGCGCTGATTCTCGTCTCCTCGGGAAACCTCCGCGCCACCTTCATCGTCGCGCTCTCCTGGGGGATCGGCATCGCGATCCATTACTTCAAGAAACTCGTTGCACCGGGCCTTCGCGATCGGATGATCGAGGACGAGGTCGGGCGCAGCATCGCCCAGGGCGTCACCCAGGAGCGTCGCGCGGCCCAGACCCGCCACGAGCGCTCGCTCGAGGACCTCTCGGCGTCGATCGCCCACGAGATTCGTAACCCCGTGACTGCGGCGAAGAGCCTGGTGCAGCAGATGGGCGAGGACCCGCTCTCGGGCGAGAACATCAACTACGCGAACGTCGCCCTCGAAGAGCTCGACCGTGTCGAACGCTCGATCTCGCACCTGCTTCGCTACGCGCGGGATGAGGAGATCTCGTTCGAGCCGTTCGAAATGGCCGACGTGGTCGAGTCCACCCTCGACAGCTATCGGGACCGGATCGATCTCCTGGGAGTCGAGGTGGAGCTGCAGCTCGACTCCCGAGGCCCGATGCAGGGTGACCCGGAACGGATGCGGCGGGTGCTGGTAAACCTGGTGGGCAACGCCCTCGACGCCGTCGAGCAGGGCGACACGCCGGTTCCCCGGCTGCAGATCATGGCGGGCGAGAACCTCGCCGGAACGGAGGTCTGGGTGCGCGTTCGAGACAACGGCCCCGGCATCCATCCCGACGTTCTCGACAAGATCTTCAATCCCTTCTTCACGACGAAGGACAAGGGCACGGGCCTGGGACTGGCCCTCTCCAAGAAGGTCGTCGACGCGCACGGCGGTTCGATGGATGTGGAGTCGGACACCGAGGCGGGGACCGAGTTCGTCTTGACCTTCCCGAAATCCGCCGGGGAGGCGCTATGAGGTCGGCTGGTACCCTCGGAATGACCACCCTGGAGGCCGAGGCGATGGCCCGAAATTGGAACCCGGACCGCCGGCGGCCGAAGCGACGCCACCGGCGCACCAGCGCGGGGACGCTCGAGATCCCGTACGACCCTGCGCTCGACGACCGCTCCTTCCTCGACGAGGTCGAGGGACCCGAGCTGGAGCGCGAGTCGCCCCAGCGGGTGAATCCGACGGACCTCGAGGGCTCGAAGGAGTTCGCAGAGGAGTACGCGCTCGACTACGAGCAGGCACGGGAGGTTGCCGAGAAGAAGGCCGAGCTCTACATCGACGCGGGGAAGAAGGCGGTCGTCGTCCTGGTCCTGTTGGTGATCAAGCCCCTCTCCTGGCTGGGCTTCATCCTCGGAGTCGTGTGGGGGATCCGGCTCTCCCGGAAGTACTTCAGCCTGATGGTCGAGCCCAACCTGCGGGAGCGGATTGTCGAGGACGAGGTTCAGAAACAGGTTCACGTCAACGTATCCCGCGAGAAGCTGTCCCTCGAGGGCGAGCACTCGCGCGACATGGAGCAGCTCTCCGCCTCGATCGCCCACGAGATTCGCAATCCGATCACCGCGGCGAAGAGCCTGGTGCAGCAGATGAGCGAAGAGCCCGACGCCGTCGACAACCCCGAGTACGCGCGGGTGGCCGTCGAGGAACTCGAGCGAGTCGAGCGCTCCATCAGCCACCTGCTCCGCTTTGCTCGCGACGAGGACATGCGCGTCGCCGATGTCCGCATGCTCGACGTGCTGGAGTCGGCACTCGAGACCTTTCGGGATCGAGCTGCGCGGGACGGTGTCCAGATCACGAAGAACTTCGACACGCAGGGCCTCGTCCAGGGAGACGCCGACAAGCTCCGTCGCATCATCATCAATCTCGTGGGCAATGGGATCGACGCGATGACCGAAGCGCGTGTCGAGCGGCCGCTGCTCGAGGTGTCCATGGGTGAAAACCTGGCTGGCACCGAGGTCTGGGTGCGCTTGAAGGACAACGGAAGCGGCATCCCGAGCGAGCTGCGCGAGAAGATTTTCGCACCCTTCGTCACGTCGAAGAGCGGTGGGACGGGTCTCGGTCTTCCGATTACGAAGAAGCTCGTGGAAGGTCACGGCGGAACCATCGAGCTGACGTCCGAACCGGGCCAAGGCACGGAGTTCGTGCTCACGATTCCCAAGCGCGCGAAGCGCGGAGGCCCTGAGTGAAGCCCCGAATTCTCGTAGTCGAAGACGAAAACGCGATCCGATTGGCCCTCAAGGGACTGCTCACGCGCGAGGGCTACGAAGTCGACCTGGCGGTCGACGGGGAAACGGCCATCGAGCAACTCGGCGTGCAGATCTACGACCTGGTGCTGACCGATCTCGCGCTGGGTCATGGAGCGAGCGGCATGGACGTGCTGAAGCGTGTCAAGGATCTCCGATCCGAGACCGCCGTCGTGATGATCACGGCCCACGGCAGCGAGAAGATCGCGGTCGAGGCGATGAAGGCCGGCGCCGAGGACTACATCCCCAAGCCCTTCGACAACGACGAAATTCGCGTGCTCGTGAGGCGCGCCCTAGAACGCTACCGGCTCGAGCGCGAGAACCGGCTTCTGCTCGAGCAACTGCAGCGCAACGCCAGCTTCGAGAACCTGATCGGCGCCGGGACCGCGATGGGCAAGGTCTTCGAGACCATCCAGAAGGTGGCCGAGACCGATCTCTCCGTGCTGATTCGCGGCGACAGCGGCACCGGAAAGGAGTTGGTCGCCCAGGCGCTCCACAACCGCAGTGCCCGCAAGAAGCGTCCCTTCATCACTGTCAACTGCGCGGCCATCAGCCGTGAACTGGTGGAGAGCGAGCTCTTCGGTCACGAGAAGGGGTCATTCACCGGCGCCGACAGCCGGCGCGTGGGGCGCTTCGAAGCGGCAGACGGCGGCACCATCTTCCTCGACGAGATCGGGGACATGGCGCTCGAGACCCAGGCGAAGGTGCTTCGCGTGCTGCAAGAGAAGAAGCTCGAGCGGGTCGGAAGCACCGAGAGCATCGAGGTGGACGTGCGCGTGATCTCGGCGACCCACCGAGATCTCGAGAAGGCGGTCGAGCAGGACGAGTTCCGGGAGGACCTCTACTACCGCCTGAAGGTCGTGGAGATCGAGCTGCCGCCCCTGCGCGAACGCACTGAGGACATTCCGGCGCTCTCGCACCGCTTCCTCGCGCAGCTGGCCGAGCGGCTCGGTCGGGAGGCCAGGCCCCTGAGCCCAGAAGCGCTCGCCACCCTCACCCAGCACGCGTGGCCGGGGAACATCCGAGAACTGCGGAACGTCCTCGAGCAGGCGTCGGTTCTCGCCAGCGGCGAGGCCATCGAGGTGAGCGATCTGAATCTGAACCTCGGGCAGGGCTCCGGGCCTGCGGTTTTCGGGCTCGCCAAGGGGGCGACCTTCAGTGACGCGAAGCGCCAGACCATCGAGACCTTCGAGCGGGACTTCCTGCTGCGCGCCCTGCGCGAGAACGAAGGGAACGTGTCCCGGACTGCCCAATCGATCGGGATGGTGCGCCAGAGCCTTCAGCAGAAGATTCGTGAGCTCGATCTTCGCTCGGAGGATTGGGGCAATGGCCGAAATGGAAACGGTCACAAGACCGCTAAACAGAGAGGAGAAGAAAAATGAGCGTGAGCCGACCGGAAGGCTTCTTTGCAAGACTTCGCAGCCTCGTCAGCGGCCTCTTCCGAGGCTGGGTGAGGGACCGCGAACACGAGCGTCCCGAGGTGGTCTACGAGCAGGCGATCGCCGAGCGCGTTCGGCAGTACCGCGAGCTGAAGTCGGCGGTCGCCGGCATTCTCTATCTGAGGGCGAAGCTCGAGAACGAGATCACGGAACACCGCGCAGAGATCGCACGACTCCACGACGATGCGAGGAGCGCCGTGCAACGCAACCGGGACGACATCTCCCTCAAGTTGATCACCCGGAAGCAGCAGCTCTTCGAGGATCTCGAACGTTCCGAAGCAGAGCTGACCGTCGTCAAGGAGCAGGCCGAGGATTCGAAGGCCAACCTCATCCGCTTCCGCGAGGAGATTCGCTCGCTGGTTCGTGAGAAGGGTCGCATGCTGGCCACCCTCGCCAACGCGAAGGCACGCCGGCGGTTGCAGGTGGCGATCGAGGGTCTCTCGACCGACGCCGAGTTGGATGCCCTGGAAGGCGTTCGCGAGTACGTGACGCGGTTGACGATGGAAGGAGACATCGACAAGGAGCTGGGTGAGACCGGCCTGCGGAGCCGGCTGCGCGAGTTCCGGGACGAGGCGCGGATGCAGTCGGCGCAGAGCGAATTGGAGCAACTGAAGCTGGAAGCGAGCGTGCACACGCTCACGGAGACGAGCTCCGGGATCTATGCGCAGGAGCCGGCCGCGGCCAGCTAAGCCAGGCGGAGTCTTCAGGGGTGCAGGTGGAGGGCCTCGTACGACGTGCAGGGGGGCTGCTTCAGAAGCCTTCCGTTCGATGCGCGCCTCGCCAGGCGAGTCCCGGTGCGAGTCGCCGCATCCAGGCCGCGAGCTTCGAGGTGGCGTCGGGGTAGACCATCAGCTTGCCACGATCGAGATCCCGCTCGATGGCGTCGAGCACCTTCTCGGGCGCGATCGGCGGCATCTGCTCGAGCACCTTCGGCCGGGATTTGGCCTGGTCGAGCAGCGGCGTCGCGACGGGGGGCGGACACACGCATGCGAAGCGAACGCCCTTGTCGCGGTTCTCGTGGTGGAGCACCTCAGTGAACGCGACGACTGCGAACTTCGAGGCGTTGTAGGCGCCGAAGTGGAGTGCCGGAAGCCAGCCGGCGATGGAAGCGAAGTTCACGAGGTCGCCCTTCCCGCGCTCGAGCATCCCCGGCAAGGTCGCCATCGTGACGTTGACGGTGCCTCCGTAGTTGATGTCCATGATGCGATTGATGAGGTTGGCGTCCTGGTCGAGGAGCAGGTCGGTTGGCATGATGGCGGCGGCGTTCATTACGCGATCGATGGGTCCGAGCAGCGACTCCACCTCACGCACTGTGGCCGCGACCGCGCGCTCATCGGTGACATCCAGCGCGAAGGGGTGGAAGTGCTCGCAACCCCGGGCCGTCTCTTGGAGGCCGGGCTCGTTGACATCGATCCCGGCCACCGAGGCGCCGGTGGCGCTCAGACGTTGCGAGGCCAGGCGTCCCATTCCGCTACCGGCCCCGGTGATCAGGACCGTGTTGCCGTCGAAGGACATGGCGGGTTCTCCTCGAGAGTTGGGATCGAGAGTCTAGAAGCCGCGACGCCCCGAAAGCACTCGACAGTCCCCCGGGGGTTCAGCGCTGGAGAGCCGGGTCGGTCATTGACCACCTGTTGGCCCGAGGCTAAACATGCCCGGCCCGTGCAACTCCCTCCGCGGCCCGGCAAGGAAATAGGAACCATGGCGAGACGTTGTGACCTGACCGGAAAAGAGACGCAATTCGGACACAACGTGTCCCACTCGAAGCGCAGGACGAACCGCCGATTTGTTCCCAACATCCAGCCCGTCGCGCTTCAGTCCGAGGCGCTCGGTCGGAACGTGAGTCTGCGCATCACGACCCGCGCCCTGCGCACGGTCCTGAAGAAGGGCGGTCTCGACCGCTTCCTCCTGACGACCGATGACGCGAAGCTGCCGGAACCCGCACTCCGGCTGAAGCGGAAGATTCGCAAGAACCTGAGTAAGCCCCGCTCGGCCAGCGCTTAGCTGCACTCCGGCCCGAGTGCCGGGGATCTCTCGAGCGATCGACGTCTTCGCTGAGCCCGGTCCGGGAGTCTCGGGTCACACTTCTGGGGACCCGCGCTACTTCTTCTTTATCCCGTAGCGCTTGCGGAAGCGTTCGATCTTCCCGTCGGCGTCGAGTTCGCGCATGGTGCCCGTCCAGAACGGATGGCTCTGGGACGAGATTTCGAGCTTGATGATCGGGATCTCGACGCCATCGACCTCCCGTGTCTCCTTCGAGGTCTGGGTCGAACGCCCCATCCACTCGTCGCCGGTCGCAGCGTCGATGTAGAGGACGTCGTGATAGTCGGGGTGGATCTCGGGCTTCATGGAGGTTCTCTCTTCAGTGCCGCGGGAGTTTCCTGGCCGCGCGCCTACCAGCTCGACTTTTGCATGCCTGGCAGCTGCCCTCGGAGCGACAGCTCTCGCAGCGCAATGCGCGAGATGCGGAACTTGCGGTAGTAGGACCTCGACCGGCCCGAGATCTCGCAGCGGCGGTTGAGCCGGGTCGGGCAGGAGTTGCGCGGCAACTTCGCGAACGCCTCCTGGATCTCGATCTTTTCTTCGTACGGGACCTCGGGGTCCCCCAGGCGTTTCCGCAACTCGGCGCGCCGGTCGGCGAACTTCCCGATCAGCGCCTTTCGCTTGTTGTCGCGGTTCACTTGGGACTTCTTGGCCATTCGGATTCCTATTGGGGGACGGGAAGTTAGAGGCCCTCCCACCTCCGCGCAAGCGAATTTCCAGTCGCTCGGGATCGGTCAAGAAGTGAACTTTCTCCTGTTATTCCAGTGGGTTACGGTTATCGGAGCCCGAAATCCCAGCCGTCGCCGCGCTGATACTCGCGAAGCACCCGGCGGGCCACCGTCATCCGGTGGACCTCGTCGGGGCCGTCGTAGATCCGGGCAAAGCGCGCCGCCCGATACATCCGCTCGAGCGGGGTGTCCTCGGTGACGCCCATTGCGCCGTGCACTTGGATGGCTCGGTCGATGACGTTGTGGAGCATCTGCGCGCCTACGACCTTGATCAGACTGATCTCGATCCGGGCCTGCTCGCCCCGGTCGAGCTTGTGGGCGGCGGCGAGGGTGAGCATGCGGCTCGCCTGGATCTCCGCCAGAGAGTCGAAGACCATCACCTGGATCTGCTGCTTGTCGGCGAGCAGCGAGCCGAAGGCCGTGCGGTTGTTGGCGCGATCGCAGAGCAAGTCGAACGCCCGCTGCGCCTGGCCGAGCCAACGCATACAGTGAAAGATGCGTCCCGGCCCGAGACGCTCCTGGGCGATCTTGAAGCCCGCCCCGCGCGGCCCCAGCAGATTCTCCGCAGGAACGCGTACATTCTCGTACTTCACCTCGCAGTGGCCGCCGTAGAAGCCCATCACGCGGACCTCGCGCACGATGTTGTAGCCGGGAGTGTCCGTCGGGACGACGATCATGCTGAAGGCGTCGTGGTCCGGAGCGTCCGGCTCGGTGCGCACCATCACGGTCGTGTACGCGGCTCGATCAGCGCCCGAAGTGAACCACTTGTGGCCGTTGATCACCCACTGATCGCCGTCGAGCTCCGCGTGGGTGCGGAGCTGGGTGGGATCCGAACTCGCCACGTCGGGCTCGGTCATCGCGAAGCTGGGGAAGACCTCGCCTTCGACCAGCGGCTTGAGGTAGGTATCCCGCCACTTCGGGCTCGCATGCAGGTTGAGCATGATCGAGTCCTGCAGCGAGTGGGTGCCGAGGGCGACCGTCGCGAGCTCCGAGCGGCCCACGACTTCGTTGATGTAGACGTAGTCGAGAAACGGAAGACCCTGCCCGCCGATCTCCTTGGGGTGCCCCAGCGCCCAGAGACCCTGCTCCTTGGCCTTGGCCATCAGCCCGCCGATCGCCTCGTGCGATGCTTCGCTGCCGCGTTCTTCCAGCACGGACTCGACCGGATACACCTCGGTCTCGATGAATCGCCGGACGCGTTCGCGAATCGGTTGGACGTGCTCGGGAACCTCGAAACTCATGGCGGCTCTCTCCTGGAAGGGCGGGGGATTCCCCTGAAGAATCGGAGGCTAACGGGTGGTCGTCAATGAGCGCGATTCCTATCCTCGGAGCCCCTCCTGCACGTCAGTCGAACTCGGAGCGAGAAGATGAGCCAGGATCGGGGGATGGTTCGCGCCATCGACCCCAACGAGATCGCCAAGCACTTCGATCCACAGGACGCCGAGACCCGCTGGAACGAGCGCTGGGAGCGCGATGGTGTGCACGCCTACGACCCGTCGTGCACGCGCGAGGAGACCTTCGTGGTCGACACCCCGCCGCCCACGGTCTCGGGTGCGCTCCATATCGGGCACATCTTCTCGTACACCCAGGCCGACGTCGTCACCCGCTACCAGCGTATGCGGGGCAAGAACATCTACTACCCGATGGGCTGGGACGACAATGGACTTCCGACCGAGAGGCGGGTCCAGAACTTCTATCACGTGCGCTGCGATCCGAGCACTCCCTACGAGCCGGGGCTGCAGCTCGAGGCGGCTACCGCGAAGCTTCGCAAGGGGCACGCGAGGCTCGTCTCGCGCAAGAATTTCGTCGAGCTTTGCGAGGGCCTGACCGAGGTCGACGAGAAGGCCTTCCTGGATCTGTGGCGAAAGGTGGGCCTCTCGGTCGACTGGAGCCAGGAGTACCGGACGATTGGGGAGCGCGCACACACCCTCGCTCAATACTCGTTCCTGGATCTGTGGCAGAAGGGCCGCGTTTACACGAGCTACGCACCCACGATGTGGGACGTCGACTTCCAGACGGCCGTTGCCCAGGCCGAGGTGGAGGACCGCACTCTATCCGGTGCCTATCACCACATCGAGTTCGGTGTCGAGGGCAGCGACGAGAGCTTCGTGATCGCGACGACCCGCCCCGAGCTGCTGGTCTCCTGCGTGGGGGTCACTGCTCACCCTGAGGATCCGCGCTATCGAGGGCTCTTTGGCAAGAACGCCGTCACGCCCCTCTACCGCGCACCCGTGCCGATCTTTGCGAGTGAGCTCGCCGATCCCGAGAAGGGAACCGGCGTCCTGATGGTGTGTACGTTTGGCGACGCGACGGACGTGATCTGGTGGCGCGAGCAAGGGCTCGCTCTGCGGCAGGTGCTCGGTCGCGCGGGTCGGTTCACGCCGGTCCACTTCGACGCCGAGGGAAGTCAGGGCTTCAAGAGCCTGGAGCCCGAGATCGCGAACGAGTTCTACGCGGGCATCCAGGGCAAGCGAGTCAAGCAGGCTCGGGCTGCCATCGTGGAGCAACTCCGGGATCCCGCCGGTTCGGCGATTGGAAACGGCAGCGCGCCGCTCCAGGGCGATCTCGAAGCCATCGAGCACCCCGTGAAGTTCTACGAAAAGGGTGAAACGCCCCTCGAGTATCTCCCCACTCGCCAGTGGTTCGCGCGGCTCCTCGACGTGAAGGACGAACTCATCCGCAAGGGTGAGGAGATCGAGTGGCACCCGCCCTTCATGCAGGCGCGCTACCGCGACTGGACCGAGAACCTGTCTCTCGACTGGGGGCTTTCGCGACAGCGCTATTTCGGCATTCCGATCCCGGTCTGGTATCCACTCGACGACGCAGGTGAGCGGAACTACGAAAGTCCCATCATTGCCGAGGCCGACCAACTCCCCGTCGATCCCACCGTGGACCTGCCCAAGGGCTACGAAGAGAGCCATCGCGACCAGCCCGGCGGTTTTGCGGCCGAGGCCGACATCTTCGACACCTGGTTTACGAGTTCGCTGACGCCCCAAATCGGCTCACACTGGGTGCTCGATCCAGAGCGGCACGAGCGTCTCTTCCCCGCGGACATCCGACCCCAGGCCCACGAGATCATCCGCACCTGGGCGTTCTACACGATCGCGAAGGCGATGCTCCACGAGGACAGCGTGCCCTGGCACCACGCGCTCGTCTCCGGCTGGGTTCTCGATCCCGATCGCAAGAAGATGTCGAAGAGTAAGGGCAACGTGGTTACGCCCGCGCCCCTGGTCGAGAAGCACAGCGCCGACCCGACCCGCTACTGGGCCGCCAGCGCCCGCCTGGGCGTCGATACGGCCTTCGACGAAAGTGTCTTCAAGATCGGGAAGCGACTGGTCACGAAGATCTTCAACGCCGGGAAGTTCGTGCTGGCTCAACAAGGCGTGTCGGCGCCGCTCTCGAGTGAGCTCGACCTGGCCTTTGCGGCCGGTCTCGAGCGGTTGGTCGTGCAGGCCACGCGGGATTTCGACGCCTTCAACTACGCGCACGTCCTGCAGTCGACCGAAACGTTCTTCTGGGCGCACTTCACGGACACCTACCTCGAATTGGCGAAGCCTCGCGCGCGACGCCATGTCGACGGCCTCTGCGACGACGAAGCGGCCACGCTCGCGAGTGGTTCGGCGGTGGCGGGTCTGCGTCTCGGCCTCGATGTACTCCTGCGTCTGCTGGCGCCGACGCTTCCGTACATCACCGAAGAGGTGTGGTCCTGGGCGTTTGCCGAGGAGAAGGGACACCCCAGCATTCACAAGGCGCCCTGGCCGGGTGAAGAGGACTTCGCCGCGATCCCGGCGCCGGCGAATCCAGCGAGTTTCGATCTTGCGGTCGCGGCGTTCACCGCCATCAACAAGTGCAAGGCGGACAACGAGGTGTCGATGGGCCGCGAAGTCGAGGTGCTCACCCTGGCCGCCAACGCCGCGACCCTCGAGGCCGTCAAGCCCGTTCTCGACGATGTCCTCGCCGCCACCCGCTGCCAGGATCACTCGCTCAGCGAGCGTTCCGATCTCGAAGACGCTGTCTTCGAGGCCGGTGAGGCGACCTTCGCGCCGAAGCCGGAGAAGAAACCCCGAGAGTGAGGCGGGCTGGCTAGGGCGCGTCCCGCCGCCGCAGCAGTCCTTCCTGGGCGACGGAAGCGATCCGGGTTCCGTCCCGCTGGAAGACGGATCCGAAGATGAGCCCGCGGGCGCCGTGGGCAACCGGGCTCTCCGAAACGAAGAGCAGCCAGTCGTCGAAGCGAACCGGCCGGTGCAGCCAGAGAGCGTGGTCGAGGCTCGCCATCTGGAAGCCGCCGCGCGGCTCGTCGAGCGCGCGCACGGCCGTGCTCACCAGGTTGCGGTCACTCGCGTAGACGAGCAACGCGGTATGGATCCGCCGGTCGTCGGGAACCGGCCCTCGGGTGTTCATCCAGACGATCCGCTCGCGCGAGAGGGGTTCTCCGTGCTGGCGAAGGCCGTCCGGGCTTCGCATCTCGATCGGATTGCGATCGTCGGGAACGCTCCGCCACGGACCGCCGAGATGGACGGGCAACTCCTCGGGCGGAGGCGACGGAGGCGCGGGGTCCTGGTGGGAGACGCCGTCCTCGATGCGAGCGAAGCTCGCCGACAGGTTGAAGATCGCCTCGCCGCCCTGGTGGGCGACGACACGGCGGGTCGTGAAGCTGCGTCCGTCGCGGATTCGGTCGACGACGAAGCGGATCGGCAGCTGGTAGCGCCCGGGCCGCAGGAAGTAGGCGTGCAGGCTGTGTAACGGACGCTCGTCGGGGTCTTCGACGGTACGCGCGGCCGCCATGTAGGATTGAGCGGCGACGAGTCCGCCGAACAGCCGGCGATCGCCCGGGCCCGGGTCGCCCAGGAACAGATCGCGGTCGAGAACCTCGAGATCGAAGCGCGAGATCAGGTACTCGATCGGTGCGGGGTCGTCGGCTGCGTGGGTCACCGGCCCGTCCTCGACAGTGCTTCGCGCACCAGCAGCAGTCGGTCGTTCCCGAAGTACATGTCGTCCCGGTCGACGAAGATCGTCGGCGATCCGAACCCGCCCCGCGTCATCAACTCGTCGGTGTTCTCCCGGAGTCGACGCTTGGTCTCGGGTTGCTCGATCGCCTCGAAGAACGCGGGCACGTCGAGACCGACTCGCTCGACCACCCGCTCCAGCACCTCGGGCTGTGAGATGTCGTCGAGATCCCCCCAGTAGCTCTCGAAGACCGCCCGCGCGTAGGCGGGGAGCCGGTTGCGCTCGAGGGCGACGAAACACCCCCGCATCGCTCGCACGCTGTTGACGGGGAAGACCGGCGGCGAGCCGATCTGGAGGTGCGCACGGGCCGCCCAGTCCTGTAGGTCCTTGCCGTAGTACCGGAGCTTGGCGGGGATGGGGTTCGCTCGCTGCTCGTAGACGCTCGCATTCATCGTGTTGAAAACCCCTCCAACCAGGATCGGTTTCCACACCAGGTCCGCGCCTGTGTCTGCCGCCAGGCCCTCGATCTCGTTGAAGGCCAGGTAGGTCCAGGGGCTGGAGCAGTCGAAGAAGAACTCGAGGGTTGCCACGGGGACTGCTTCTACCTCAACTGCGGCGAGCGCGCGAATGAATGAAAGGTTAATATGGATCGTATAAATGTCACTATAGATAATAATTATAGATACATTACTTATATAGTAACTATGTAAATTTATGGGGTTCTCTGATGGGTCTGCGCGAGACGAAGAAACAGAAGATGCGTGCCTCGATCATCGAGAACGCGATCGGATTGTTTCGGGAGCAGGGGTTCGAGGCAACCACGGTGCGCGGGATCAGTCTCGCCTGCGAGATGAGTGAGGCGACGTTCTTCAACTACTTCTCGACCAAGGACGCGGTGCTGAGTGCCTGGGCTCACGGCCTGGTCGAGCGCCACTTCGAGCCGGAGAACGGTGTGGCCGAGAGCCGCTTGCGGCCGGCGGTGAGGCGTCTGTGTGACTGCCTCGCGCTGACGCTCGAGGGCGATCGAGACTTCGCGGCCCGCGCCTGGGCAAAGGCCAAGCTGCCGCTGGGGCCTCCCGACGGGGTCGTCGGGATCTTCGAAACGGGCCAGGCTGCGGGTGAGTTGCGACGCGATCTCAGTGCGCGCCAGCTGGGTGGAATCTTCTACGCCGCAGTCTGCGGGACGCTTGCCGACTGGCTGGCCCGAGAGGAGCCTCGTGGTTCACTCGGCTCCGAACTGCGCAGTGCGACGGATTTGGTGCTCGACGGCTCGCGCCGTCGCAACGAGCGAGTGAAGCCGGCGCTCGGCGCGGCGCCACAGGCGCTGCGCTAGTCGCAGCAGCCGGGTCGTGCCCAATCCTGAGGCCCGGGTGGGAGGCTGGAGTCACGACGCGGGGCTGCGTGTTGCACCCCCAAGTAGTTTCCCGCAGCCTCAGCGAGGCCCATGGTGAGCCAAGCCGCTGCTCCGTTCTCGTTGGCCATCCTGCAGAGGGTCTGTACGAGCTATCGCCTCGAACTCTTCCGGCGACTGGCCGCGCGTCCGGAGCTCCGCGTTCGGCTGTTTCTCGGTGACGACCTGCCCGACAGCAAGGTCCGCAGCACGGGGGACTTCGGCGACTTCGATGTCGTCAAGCTCCCCACCAGCTGGTTCGGGGTTGGACGCAGAGTCGTGCCGTGGCATCGCGGCCTCGCGAAGGCGCTACGAGACTTCGACCCGGATGTGATCTTGAGCGAGGGGGAGAGCCACTTCCTGGCATTCCTCACCGCGGTGCGGCTGCGCTCCGAGCGGCCCGGGCGTGCGCTCGTGCACTGGGGCCTGGGCGGGCTTCCCGGGGACGACGGCGGTCGGCTCGTCAACCGGCTGAAGCGGCCGCTCCAGGCCCGCGCCGACGCTTTCCTGGTCTACTCGAGCTTCGGCCGCGACATGCTGGAGCAGATCGGTCATCCGCCCGAGCGGATCGTGGTGGCCGTGAACGTTTCGGATACCGACCGGCATCTCGCGGCTGCCGCTGCACTCGCCGACACGCGAGCGGAGGCGCGCGCCGCCCTCGGACTGCGGGATCGCTTCACCGTGATCAGCGTCGGAGCAATGGATGCCAACAAGCGAATCGATGTGCTGATCGATGCGGCGGCGGATCTGGATCCCGCCCGCGTC
Organism: Myxococcota bacterium; assembly: GCA_046583095.1. GTDB lineage: Bacteria > Myxococcota_A > UBA9160 > UBA9160 > UBA4427 > JAJDAN01. The sequence continues at coordinate 35,687 of JAYGDB010000092.1, forward strand.
GGCCTGTTGGTCGTCGGCGGCGGAGTGGGGCTCGAGGCCTTGCGGTCGAATGTGAGCCGGCGCGGTCTCGAGAATGTCGTCCTCGTGGGCGCGGTCCCGCCGGCGGATCTGGCCCGCTACTACCGCGCGGGCGATGTCCTCGCGCTGCCTGGACGCGGCGGCATGGTGATTTCCGAGGCGATGGCGCACGGGCTACCGGTGATCGTCCACCAGGCCGACGGCACCGAGACGGACCTGGTCCGAGACGGCGAGACGGGCGTTCGGCTCGGGTCCGGCAGCGCGGAGGACTTCCGCGGGGCGATCGAGCGCCTCGCTGCAGACCCCGAGGGCAGCGCGAGAATGGGCGAGACGGGAAGACGACTCGTCGATCAGGAGCTGAACATGGGCGCGATGGTGGATCGCATCTTGGAGGTGTGCCGCATCGCTCTCGCCGAGCGCCGCTAGCAGTCTCGGGCCAGGCTCGACTCGAGGTTCGTGATGACCTCGGTGGATCGTACCTTGGCGGGAATCGTTGTAGCATCGGGGTCGCATGGGCCGAGTCGTCGCGACCCTCTTCTTGCTACTCGTAACGATTCCCGCTGCGGCCGAGCAATCCGGCGTCGTCTTCAGCGACGACAACGCGAACGGGGAGCGCGACCCGGGCGAAGCCCCCCGCCAGGCGATCGCGGTGACGAACGGGCGCGACGTCGTCGTGACCGGCGCCGACGGCCGCTACGCGTTGCCCGAGCGGGACGCGGGCTTCGTGAGCGTCACGTGCCCGGCGGACGGACGCTGCCCCGTGTGGTTTCGGCGCGGCTCGGGTGACTTCGGCATCGTCCCCACGCCGACCCTGTCGGACTTCTTCTTCGTCCACATGAGCGACGTGCACGCCTACCCGAAGGCGGAGGACCAGGCGGACCTGCTGCCGTCGGACGGGCGCCCCTGGTGGCTGCCGCGCGCTGTCGTCGGGTGGTTCCTGCTGCGCGAACTCGATCAGAGTTATCCCCACCTCACCCGGGACGAGATCGCGGGGCACCTGCGAGACGTCGTCGCGAGATACAGGCCCGCAGCAGATTCATGGGATACGACGGTGATGATGGACTACGTGGATCTCGCGACGGATCCCACGAGCGGGCTCATCACGCCGGGCACCGACATCCCGCGCGCCTTCGCCGAGGTGGCTGCCCTGCGCCCGCCGTTCGTCGTGAACACCGGCGACCTGATCCTCGAGGGCAACAGCGGCGACCCGGAGCCGGTGGAGAGCTGGTACCGCTACTACACGGAGGTGGCCGGGGCGTCCGGGCTCGAGATCTACGAGACGATCGGCAACAACGAGTTAGCCGGAACCGACAACCAGAGCTTTCGGCCCTCCGATCCGCGCTACGGCAAGCTGTTGTACCGCCGATACCTCGGTCCCACCCACTACAGCTTCGACCGCGGGCCCTTCCACTTCGTCGCCGTCGACAGCCACCGCCGGGAGTTCGAAGTGGGCGAACCCGAAGACTGGAGCTTCTACGACATGGAGCCCGAGGTTCGTGATTGGCTCGATGCCGATCTCGGCGCCGCCGGTGGACGCGAGATCATCCTGCTCAACCACGAGCCGTTCCACTACGATCCGATCTGGGACTTCGAGGGTGATGTTCTCGTGGTGGAGGATGACGGGCTCCTCGAGAAGTACGGCGTCGGCTATACGTTGACGGGACACATCCACCGCAACGGGTTCCAGGATGCACCCGAAGGTGGGGGCACCACCCACATCACGACGGGGGCCCTCTCCGGGTTCCGATGGTCGCTTCCCACCAGCTTCGACTCCCGGGGCTACCGCCTCGTCTACGCACGCGGAGCGCGTCTCTACAGTGCGTGGAAGGATCTGGGTCGCCCGCTGCTCGGCTTCATCGATCCAAAGGGAGATCCGCGGCATCACCCGGCGAGCACGCACGCGGCGTCCCCGAGCGAGCTGCGCGGCACGGTCTCCGTGGTCGCCGTCGCCTGCGATGCGGACGGTCCGTTCGAGAAGGTGCAGGTTCTCCTCGACGGCGAGCCCCTGGTGACGACGCGCTGGGGTGACTACTTCGTGCACGCGAGCTTCGAAGCCGAGGTTCTCGGCGAGGGCCCCTCGTTCCTCGAGTTGAAGGCGACGGGTCGGGACGGTGCGTTACAGCAGGCTCGGCTCGACGTGTCGAGATCCGCGGCACCGTAGACGTGAAGCCCGAGCGATGGATCGCCGGGGCACTCGTCACCGCGGGGGTCGCCGTAGCCTGGCTGCAGTTCAACGCGCCGCCCGGCGAACTCAGCGGGGAGGCCCGCAAGTTCGCAGCCCAGGGGGACCTGCTCGCCTACTACCTTCCGATGACCGAGCTGGTGGCGGCCCGGCTCTCCGCCCTCGAGATGCCGCTGTGGAATCCGCACGTCTGCAGCGGAATTCCGCTCTTCGCGACCCTCCAGTCGGGCGTCCTGTATCCAGCGACCTGGCTCGCCCTGCTTCTCCCGGCCCACGAGGCCCTGTCCTGGCGGATGCTCCTGGAGTGCTGGCTGGCAGGCGTCTTGGCCACCTGGCTGTTCCTGGCGTGGGGACGCAGGCCGATGGCGGCCGCGACGGGAGGGGTTCTCTACGTCTTCGCGTGCGTGGTGGGACAGATCCTGTGGCCCCCGGCCGCTTCCACGCTGGCACTGTTTCCGGCCGTTCTCCTGTGTGCCGAGAAGCTCCTCGTGAAGAGTGCTTCGCGCGGCTGGTGGTGTGGGCTGGCTGCGGTCATGGCCCTGCAGCTCTTCGCAGGCTTTCCGCAGTACGTCGTCTATGGCTTCTTCATCGCGGTGCCTGTGGTGGTGCTTCGGGCCTTCGAGGCTCCCGCTGCGTGGCGACGCCTGCTCGGGATCGCGGCGGCGGTCGCGACGGGCTTCGGGCTGGCCGCCATCCAGCTCGTTCCCACGTTAGAACTCGCTGGGGGAAGCCTGCGGGCAGCTGCATCGACGGCGACCGACTTGCACTACCTCACGATCTGGGATCCCTACACGGCGGGGGACGTACTGGCCTCGGCGCTCGATCCTGCCCCCGGCCTGGTGGCCTTCCACCTGGGCAACAGTGGCGGCTACTTGGGAATCGCCACGCTGCTGCTGGCAGCCCTCGCGATCGTCCTCCGCTGGCGCTCCGCGGGGACGTGGCTTTGGCTGGCCCTCGCGATCGTGTCGCTGATCCTCTCGAACGGAATGCTCGGTGCGACCGAGCCGCTGTATCGCCTGTTCGCGGAGCTGCCGGGGGTCGGCGGCTTCCGGACACCGGAGCGCCTGCGCTTCGTCACGTTCTTCGCGGTGATTGCGCTCGCCGTCCTCGGCTTCGACGCGCTGCGCGGTTCTGAGACGCGCCGCCTGCGTGCCGCAGTGCTTCTCATATCGGTCGCGCTGCTCGCGGGAATGGTCGCGCTGGGCACGGCCAGCGCGAGCTGGCGGGTTGGGGTGGCTCTCGTTCTCGTTCTCGCGGTTGCGTGGCCGGGCGTCGGCGACGCGAAGCGCCGGGCTGCCGAATTTGCGCTGTTTGCGTTCATCGTGCTCGACCTGGCGCTGGCGACCGCTCGCTACGGGCACCTGCGCGAGATCCCCGTCGAGCTGTCGAACCGTTTCGCGACGTCCGATCGGAAGGCCGCGCTGCCGGTCGGGTTCTTCGAGCAACACCGGGATGCGCTCGGTGTTCGTCGCATCGCCCTCCCGGGTTATCGCCCGCGGATGGCAACGGCACCTTCGAACGGTGGCTATCGCGTCGCCTGCTACGAGCCTCTGGTTCCGTCCGGGTGGCCAGCTCTCGAAAAGGTCCTGCACGACAAGCCTGCCATCGGTGCGACTCTTTTCGACCTCGATCCTGTCGAGCACGCCCACTTCTACGATGTGGCGGGTGTGGGACGGATCCTGGGAGCCGAGGTTCTCGAAAACCCGGACGCGCTTCCACGCGCGTACGTGGCCTCGAGCTATCGGGTAGTGACGCGCCCCGAGGCTTTCGGTCACCTGCGCGACGGCGACGTCGACTTCCACAGGGAGGTGCTACTCGAGGAGGAGCCGGGTTTCCCGGCTGCTGCGGAGTCCGCCATCTCGGCGGCGAAGATCACCGCCTACGCGCCGGAGCGGGTCGTCGTCGAGGCGCAGGCCTCCGGACCGGCTCTTCTCGTTCTGAGCGACAGCCAGCACCCGGGTTGGCGCGCGACGGTCGACGGCGAGCCGGCCCGGATCCTGCGGGCGAACGGCCTCTACCGGGCGGTTGCGCTGTCGGGGGGGATGCACACGGTCGTCTTCGAGTACGTTCCCGGAAGCATGCGGCTCGGGGGAGTGCTCTCCTTCGCGTCGCTCGGCGTGCTCGCAGGGGTCTGCCTCGCACGTCAGCGAAGGGACTGAGGACCGATGGAGCCCGCGACCGCGATCTGGGAGGCGCTGCTCGGAGTTGGAACGACGCTCACCCTGGCGGTGATCGTGATGATTGCGCTCGCTCTTGGTGCCCTGGCGCTCTTCTACGTGAGTTCTGCGGTCGTGGTGCTCGAGCGCTTCGCGCGTACGGTCACCCAGGTGCGCTGGGTCACTCTGTTCGGCGCGATGACCGCGAGCGTGGCGACCTACCTCGCGCTGGGAAGCGGCGTGGACTCCCTGTTGGCCGGACCCGACGAGCCTCTCGGCCTGGCCGGCGTCCTGGCTGCCATGGCCGGTTTGACCCTGCTGGCGATCCTGCTGTGTCGCGGGGCGCTGCGGCTGCTGTCGCCGGCGCGGATTGGCACCGTGACGCTCGTCGGGTTGGGACTGGCGGCCTCCGGGATGATTGGTGCCACCGGCAGGCTGGGGTTCTCGTTGGCTCCCCCCGTCGCGGTGGGGATCGTCGTCGCCATGCTGATGCTGCGTCGACGCTTTCGCATCGGTGCGCGACGGCCGCGCGGGACGACCGAGATCCAACTGCTGGCCTTTGCCGCCAGTCTGCTCGTGGGCCCATTCCTCGCCGTGGTGCTTCGCGAGCCGGACCCAGGCGTCGCCGCCGCGGGCGGCGCGCTGTTGCAGCTCATTTGGGTGTTGATCCTCCTCGGCCTGCTTCCTCTTGCGATGGCGGGCCTGGTCGAGATGCGAAATTCAGCCGAGTGGTTCCTGGCCGTGCGCTACCTCCTCGCCCGGCGACGGCAGGTCTACATCTCGGCCATCACCCTGCTGTGCATCGGCGGCATTGCGGCGGGTGTGTGGCTGATCGTGACGGTGCTCTCGGTGATGAACGGCTTCGAGCGCGCCTGGCGGGAGCAGATCGTCGGCGACCTCGCCCACTTCACCGTCCACAACGGGATCGGGCGCATGAGCGAGTACGAGCCGATCCTCGAGAGCGTGCGCGCTGTGCCCGGCGTGAGGGCGGCGTCCCCCTACTTCGATGCCGAGGGCATGGTTCGAAGCGACTCGGGGAAGCTCTTCGGGATCCGTCTTCGCGGCGTCGACGCGGAGACTGTGGACTCCGTCACGAACCTCAGCAACCGCATCACGCAGGGGTCCCTCGATACACTCCGCGGCGGGGCGGAAGGTGAGGCACCGTCGATCCTGATCGGTGCGCCGCTCGCGGAGAAGCTCGGCGCGACGCTGGGGTCCGACCTCGTGTTGATCTCACCCTTCGGCGGTCCGCCGACACCCCTCGGACCGGCGCCGCGCCTCAAGAAGTTCCGCGTCGGAGCCATCTACCAGGCGCATCTCCAGCAGTTCGGTGAGGTCTACACCTACGTCGATCTCTCGGACGCCCAGGACTTCGCTAGCGTCGCCGGCGAGATCGACGGCATCGAGGCGCGCACCTCGGATCTCTACACGTCGCGCCGGGTCGCCGATGCGGTTCGAGAGCGACTCGACTCGCCCTATTACACGCGCGATTGGAAGGACCACTTTCCTGTCTTCTTTGCGGCCCTGCGGGACAACCGTTCGATGATGATCCTGCTGCTTGGGATGATCATGGTGGTGGCTGCGTTCATGATCGTCGCCACGCTGATGATGATGATCATGGAGAAGTCGTCGGACATCGCGATCCTCAAGGCGATGGGAGCGGAGGACGCCACCATCGAGAGGGTGTTTGCGATCGAGGGGGCGCTGATCGGGCTGGCGGGGACGACCCTCGGCGTGGTCGCGGGCCTGGCTGTGACGTCGCGCCTCGGGTGGATCCAGGAGACCATCGAGGCGGTCACGGGGGTGGATACCCTGCCGGCGAGCATCTACCAGCTGTCGACCCTGCCGGCGGATCACGATCCCGCGCAGCTGATCTGGATCGTTGCGATGGCGATGGTGCTTTCCCTCGGTGCCACTCTGGTGCCGGCACGACAGGGAGCGCGCTTCGATCCGGTGGAGGGCCTGCGCAGCGAGTAGCGAGACGAACCGACGCGGGGCAGGGCCGCCTGCCGGTGAACGGGTGTGCGGCTCGTGCTCGCTGTGCTGTACGGTGCTGCGGGTCGACGAGCTCGCGAAGCTCGGCGGATGTCCGTGTCTCCACCAGCTTCCGGAAGGCGGCTGCGCGGTGCACGCGCAGCGTCCGGAAATTTGCCGCGCCTATCGCTGCGCGTGGCTGGAGGGTGCCTTCGAGGAGACGGATCGCCCCGATCGGCTCGGCGCGGTGCTGGATCTCCAGAGCCGGGGCGACTCCGTCCGGCTTGTCGTTCGGCAGATGGACGCCGGCGCCCTCGCGAGGTCTCCGCGTCTGCAGGAGATCGTCTCCGAGGTGCGGCGCAGCCTGCCGGTCGAGATCCGGGACGTCGACGATGTGCTCGCTTCCGACCGCCCGTATCGCGTCCTGCAGCCCGATGGCGACGAACTCGAGATCGAGGGAGATCGCGTTCGGGTTCTGCGGCAGGGGCAGCTCCTCTACGAGCGGCGCGCCCCCTGGCTCGAACGCACGCTTCGGGCCATCCAGCAGCGATTCCACGCCCGGCGACTTCGGAGGTGGCCGTCCCACGAAGAACGCGTCACCCTGCTCGGACTTGGAGGGCGGGAGGACTCGTGAACGAGACCGCGGAGAAGTTCGGTTACCCGGCCAGCCTGCTGGGAGATTACGACCATTGGGCGGTGCTGCTGCGCCCCGCGCAGGTGACCCTCGGGAGCCTCGTCTTGATCTGCAAGGAGGAGGCGTCGCGTTTCGGCGAAATCGGCCCCGCCGCCTCGGCCGAGTTGCACCGGGTCAGCGCACGGATCGAGGGCGCGCTGGGCGACGCATTCCAGAACGACAAGATCAACTACCTGATGCTGATGATGGTCGATCCGGACGTGCACTTTCACGTGCTGCCGCGCTATGCCGCCGATCGGGAGTTCGCCGGGATGACGTTCACCGACACGAGCTGGCCCGGGCCTCCCCAGATCACGAGCGCTCTCGAGATTCCAGAAAATGTGATGAATGTGCTGCACGGGGAACTGGCCGCTCGCCTCGGTTGAGGACTATTCTCGGGCTTCAGCTTCACGATCCGTCAGACGAAACGACAGCCAGGGGGAGGTTGGAGTGAAGGAGCGAGAAGCCAAGTTCTCGATCGGTGCCGTGGTGCGGCACCGGCTCCATCCTTTTCGGGGCGTCGTCTACGACGTAGATCCGACCTTCGCCAACAGCGAGGAGTGGTGGCAGGCGATTCCTCCGCAGCTCCGCCCCGCGAAGGATCAGCCCTACTACCACCTGCTGGCCGAGAACGATGAGACCACCTACCAGGCCTACGTGTCGGAGCAGAACCTGCTGACCGACGACTCGGGCGTGCCCTGCCGCCACCCGATGCTCGAAACGCTCTTCGAGGAACTCCCGAACGGCGGCTATGCACCGCTCGAACAGTTTTCGAACTAGAGTTCGGGAAATCGCACGCGGAAGAGTCGCGGGCCATCGGCATCGCTGTGATGCCGTTCCCAGACGACCGCGCTCTCGCGCACCTTCGCAACGCTCGATCTGCAATACGGGGCAGGGACGTAGAGGAACCACGTCTCCGGTTGCTCGCGCGTTGCGATCACGATGCCGCCCCCCTGCTGGACGTAGAGGACCTGCGCGGGGACGTCCTCGGGCAGGGTCTCGATCTGTTTCCGCGTGCAGGTGGTGGTGAGGATCGGCAGGTCGCTCCGCTCGCGGGTGCGTGCGAGAAGCGGCCGTAGGTCCTCTGGCGGTCGCGCCGCGGCCACCGACCGGAGGTTCTCGTAGCTCGCGGGTACGATGGAAAGAGCCAGCGCGGTGGCGGCCAGCAGGGCCGTCCACCGCCCACCGGGAATGCGCCGTGCCAGGATCGCGCCTGCATCGAGGCCTTCCAGGCAGACGAGGACGATCGGAAGCAACGCGAAGAGGGTGAGACGCCCGGCGCAGATCGGATAATCCAGCAGCCAGGACGCGAGCGGGAGCCCCGCCAGCAGACCCGCGTAGCCGAGGGATCGACTTCCCCAGTGGTCCGGGATCGGCAGCCACCTAGGGGGTGCGAGTGCGAGGCCGATTCGCACGAGCCCCGCGACGAAGGCGATCCTGAGAACGACGAGGGGCGCTGTCGCGACCTGCACCTGGGCGAACTCCGCGCGCCCGTCGAACCAACCGAAGGCGAAGCGATCGAGGAGCGCGAGGGTTCCGACTTCTGAGTTGCCGATCAGGCAGGCGCTCCAGAAGTTTCGCAGGGCCTCGCCGAGCTCCGACGTGTGTCGAAGATCCATCCACCACAGCCAGGCTGCAACGATCGCCAGGCCGGTGATCCCGGTCGCCAGCGACCGGAGAGCGACGAACCGCCGCCCCGCGGCCGCACGCTGCAGCCACCAGCCCCCGATCCGAGCCAGGAGCACCGCCGCAAACGGGTAGGAGACCGCGCCCAGGCACACGAGCGCAGCGAGCCGCCACGGGCGTTCGCCACGCTCGAGGATGTCGTCGTAGAAGTCGTCCCGTAGCAGGAAGGGGATCGTCGAGACCAAGACGTCGAGGGTGTACGACTTGAACATTGCGCCGTAGAGGAGCCAGGTTGCGGGCACCGCGAGCAGCAGCGCTCCGAGGACGATCCACAGGGGCTCGTTTCGGAAGCGCTCGCTCAGCAGGCGAAGCCACGCGAACGTCGCGGCGACGAAGAAGAGATACGGCAGCAGCCGCACCACGATCGTCTCGTAGCCGAAGACCCCGACGAGTCCGTGCACCGCCAGCAGGTAGAGGCGCGGGAAGCTCTGGCCGCCGACGAGCGGGCCGAAGCTCTGGAGAGGTTCGAGTCGAAGCAGGCTCAGGGCGAGGGAGGCTTCATCGAGCCAGAACGATCCGTCCTTGAAGAGCTGGTGGGTGCCGAGCCCGGCGAGCGCGACGAAGGCCACGGTGACGATCGGGAGCGTGAGCCGGCTGGATGTCATCGGTGGTAGGTTAACGGGCGTGTGGGATCTGCTGAAGCGTCGCTGGTGGCTGGTTCTCGGTCTGCTGGCCGCCGGGATCGCGGTCACGCTGTGGGCGGGATCCTACTGGCTTGGCCCGATGCGCAGCCCGGCGTTCTGGGAGGCGGCGATCGACAGTTACGAGGAGCTGGACCGGGCGAATCCTCCTGATCCGGGTGCGATCCTCTTCACCGGCAGCTCGAGCATCCGGCTCTGGGACAGCCTCGCGGAAGACATGGCCCCGCTGCGCGTGTTGAATCGCGGCTTCGGCGGCTCGCACATCGATCACGTGAGCCACTTCGCGAAGCGGATCGTGCTGCCGTATCGCCCGCGTGCGGTCGTCCTCTACGCGGGTGACAACGACCTGGCCCAGGGAAGCGGCAAGACGCCCGCTTCCGTGCTCGCCGACTTCCAACACTTCGTCGGGCTCGTGCACGCGGCGCTTCCCGACACCCCTGTCTACTTCGTGGCCATCAAGCCCTCACTCGCGCGCTGGGATCGCTGGCCCGAGATGAGCCGCGCCAACGCGCAGATCGAAGCGTGGGCGGCCACCACCGGCGGCGTCGAGTACTTCGACATCGCTGCGCCGATGCTGGGAGCCTCGGGAGAGCCCCGCGGCGAGCTCTTCATCTTCGACGGCTTGCACCTCTCGGATGAGGGCTACGAGGTTTGGACGGGCGTGATCCGTCCGGTGCTGCTGGCTCGGCACCCACCGCGATGAAGCCGCGCATCCTCGGGCTGGTGGCGGGACTCGCCTCCCTCGGATTCGGCTGGTGGCTGCTCGCTGAGCCGCACACCTCACGCGAGCTCTTCCTCTGCATGGTCGCATGGGTGCTCGGCTTCTGGGTTGCGAGCGGCATCCGTGGCAGCGCCGTCGAAGACGACGACTGCGAGGACGAAGAGTAGTCGGCCTACGCGGGCGCCGTCTCGAGCAGGGTCACCTCTCGCTTCAAGGCTGCACGCAATACCAGGTAGGTGAGCAGTCCGAAGGGCCCCAGCATCAGGGTCAACGCCAGGCAGGGCACGACCATCCAATGCGACAGGCCATGCCTTCGCGCGTCGCGAACCTCCCAGGCCCCGACGAAGAGATCGAAGGCGAGATAGTGGATCCAGCCAGCCAGGACCGCGTGCGGGCTGGTGAAGAGGAGCATCACGCCCTCCAGGCTGCCAAAGCCGCCCCCTTCGGGTGACTCCGCGTTCGTCGCGAACACGCCGACGTAGACGATCCCCAGCAGCATCGGGATCCAGGCGGAATGGACGAGGTGGTGCGTCCACTTCCATCCAGGCGCTAAGGCGAGCAGCAGCCACGCCGGCAGGACAGCGGTGTTGCAGATCGTGAAGAGGGTCTCGGGCGTCATGGCGCTTCTCCTTGAGTCGCTGATCATACCGCCGGTGGAGACCCGAGCTGGCTCGTCGCTCGAGCAGGCCGTGGTTCCCCACCGGCAGGCGCCGTCACCCCGAACTCCGCGTCTATGGCAAGCTCCCTCCTGGAGGGACCATGCTCGAGGGGACTCCCGCCCGATATTGGACCCGGCTCGACGACGGCCAGATCCGCTGTGACGTCTGTCCCAGGCGCTGCCGCCTGCAAGACGGTCAGCGGGGCCTGTGCTTCGTCCGCGCGCGCGTCGGGGACCAACTGGTCCTGACCACCTACGGGCGCTCGAGTGGGTATTGCATCGACCCGATCGAGAAGAAGCCCCTGAATCACTTCTTGCCGGGAACACCGGTGCTCTCGTTCGGCACCGCGGGCTGCAACCTCACCTGCCGCTTCTGCCAGAACTGGGACATCAGCAAGTCGCGCGAGCTGGAGACGCTCTCGGACTCGGCCCCGCCCGAACGCATCGCGCGCGCAGCTACCGAGCTCGGATGCCGCAGTGTCGCGTTCACCTACAACGATCCGGTCATCTTTCTCGAGTACGCGATCGACACTGCGATTGCCTGCCGCGAGCGCGGGATCAAGACCGTCGCGGTGACGGCCGGCTACATCGAGCCCGAGCCGCTGCAGGAGCTGCAGGCGCATCTCGATGCGGCGAACGTCGACCTCAAGGCGTTCAGTGACGGGTTCTACAAGAAGCTCTGCACCGCCGAACTCGGAGCAGTGCTCGATTCGCTCGAGTTCCTCGTCCACGAGACGGACGTCTGGATCGAGATCACGACGCTCCTGATTCCGGGAGAGAACGACTCGGACGAGGAGATCCACGGTGCCAGCCGCTGGGTGGCCGACCGCCTGGGCGCGGATGTCCCGTGGCACTTCACGGCCTTCCACCCCGACTACCGGATGCTCGATAAGCCGGGAACGCCGGCCGCAACCCTGACCCGCGCGCGTGCGATCGCGAAGAGCTACGGGCTCCGGTACGTCTACACCGGCAACGTCCACGACGAGCACGGAGGCAGCACGCGCTGCCACGACTGCGGTGAAACCCTCGTCGGACGTGATTGGTACGAGCTGACCGGGTGGGGGCTCGCTGAGGCAGGGCGTTGCCGTCGCTGCGGCACGTCGTGTCCCGGTGTCTTCGAGGCGCGGCCCGGGAGCTGGGGGGCCAGGCGTCAGCCGGTTCGACTCTCGGACTTCGCCTGAGGTTCCCGCACGGCGCGGCTCGTCAGCAACAGCGCGAGGCCGCCAACAACCGTCAGCCAACCCGACGCCGAGAGCATCCGGCCGATCGTCGCGGCGTCGCCGACGGCTCCCGGATCGCCGAGTTCGCTCAGCCAGTAGAGGACGAGCGAGAAGCCCAGGCGCCCCGCGAAGCTGTGCAGGGACTGGTAGGTCGCCCGCTGCGCCTGGGGGACCCGGGGTAGGATCGCCGCGGCGACGACCACGCTGCTGACCGCGGGCTGGACGCTGCGGACCACCAGCAGTACGGCGATCAGCGGGTGCACCCAGATCGCCATCGCGACGATGAGTGCCGTCTGAATCGCCGTGACCGTCAACAGGCTGCCGCCGACTCCGAGCCGGTCGCGGATGCGGATGCTCCAGCCAGCTGCCAGGGCCCCCACGAAGGCGATCACCGCATGCAGCAAGCCCGCTACCAGGGGGCTTCGGTCTACGTTCTGGATCGGCTCCGCGAGGAGGGCCGCGATGTAGGGTTGCGCGAACTGCCACGGAATGTGCTCGGTGGTCGTCATCAGGATCATGTACGCGAACACCCAGGCGAGGTACGGCTGGGTCGCATAGGTCACGCACGCCCGCAGCTGCTTCAGGAAGCTCGTCTCCGCGTAGCCCTGCTCGTGTCGCGGTGGCTCGCGAAGCCTGCAGGCGATCACGAGCGCAGCCAGGGTGAAGACCACCTGGATCACGTAGGCGAGGCGCAGGTCCGCGAGAGAAACCAGTCCGCCCACGACGGCGCTGCCCGCGACCGCCAGGTAGGCATTTCGCTGGATCCAGGCCTCGCGCTCGCCGAAGTCATCGGCGCGCCCGAGCGCCGACAAGGTGTCGAAGTGGAAGCTGGTGTCGGTTCCGGAGCGAAACGCGTAGCCCAGTGCGAGGGTCATCTCGGCCGCGACGAAGACCGCGAAGCGATCGCCGCCCAGGACGAAGAGCAGGTAGGCGAGTGCCATCGCGGCGTTCGAGATCCGCAGGGTGGCGACCCGGCTGATGCGGTCGCTGAAGTAGCCCGAAGGCACCTCCAGCAGGACGACGCTCGCGTAGTAGATCGAGGCGAGTTGCAGCACCTGCTCGATCGCGAAGCGCTCGCTGAAGTAGAAGAAGAAGATCGGGCCCCAGAACATCATCCGGGCGGTGAACTGATGCCACGCGTAGAGGCGGAGATTGCGCTCGAGCGCATCGCGGCCCGTCATTCGTGGAGCTCGAAGACGCGGATCCGGCTGCGATCTCCGGCGAGGTTCACCGGCTCGTCGTAGACGAGGCGGGCGAAGTCGATGTCGGGCGTTCGGGCCGACATCCGGGCGGCCATCGAATCCGGCGCCGGCGAGTTTCGCTTCGTCCGCATCAGCACGTAGCGGACGCCGAGCCGGCTGCCGATCTCGCGCGCTTCCGCGTCACCCGCCTCGAAGAAGCGGTAGCTCTCGAGGAAGTTCGTGCCGCCGAGATCGTCGCCGAAGTTGTTCACGATGCTCGGGCGGCGCGCGACGTACTCGACCAGGTGTCCGTGGGTCCAGAACGCGAGCACGCCGTACTCGGGCGCGACCGCGGCGTCGAGGAAGCCCGCGGTGGGTGGAGAATTCTCGCGCAGCCAGACTGCCGCCTGGGCGAAGCTCCGCCGCTGCTGAACGGCCGTCGGCAGGGTCATGCTGCGGCCTGCGAGGGCCTCCCCGAGGTTGCGGAGCGGAAGCCGGTAGGACTCGAGGACAGGTAACAGCAGCCAGATTGCTGCGGTGACGACGGCCGTCCCGATCGCCCAACGCGGTGCACCGCGACCCTGGGCTGCCCGGAACAGCGCGACGAGTGTCCAGCCGAGGCACAAGGCGACCATCACCGAGAACGTGTTGAAGAAGCGCCGCTGCAGCAGCGTCACCGCGCCGAGCACGACCACCTGCAGGACGACGAGTCGCAGCGCCGGGCGGCTCGAGGCCCTGCGACTCAGCCATGCGAGCGCCAGGGCCGCGAGGGGCACGAGATAGACGAAGCGCGAGAGGCGCGCCTCGGCGACGTTCGTACCGTCGGCGAACAGCGGCTTCGACTCTACGACGACGCGCTGGAAGGTCTCTTCCTTCAGGAGCCAACGGAGAGCTTCGACGGCTCCGGTCGTGAGCGCGGGGATCAACCAGACGCTGAGCAGCAGCAGCGCCGCGCCAATCGCCAACGACTGCGCGATCCGTTGCGTCTTGGCGCTGCCCCACGTGCCTCGCCAGATCGCCGCGCATGCAGCGGCGTGGATCGCGAGCGCGGAAAAGAGCCAGGGCTGGAAGTGGGAGAGCACCGCCGGGCTGAAGTCGCTCCAGTTCGTCCAGGTCTGGCCGATCCCGAATGGCGCCACGACGACGACGGCGACCGCGTTGACGACCGCTGCCGCCATCGCGGCTCGACAGGCTTCCGGCCTGGAGTTGCGCGTTCCCCAGTAGAAGAGCAGCGCCGTCTCGAGGACGAGCACGTGCAGCAACCCGCCGGGCCACACGAGGAGCAGCGCGCCCAGGGTGACACCCGTTGCCGCGGCCAAGCTGCCCGGGCGCCCTTCCGTCATTCCGTCCAGCAGGCGCACCGCGAGAACGAGAAGCCCGGTCGACAGCAATGCGACGGCCGCGTGGTGATCGACGAACCCGATCTGCGAGTACCAGTAGTGGCCCGAGAGCAGCGACAGGATCCCCGCCGAGACGAGAGCCGTCGTGGGGTCGAAGAGCCGACGGGCGAGGAAGTAGAGCAGCACCACCGTGGCGGCCCCGAGGATCGGCGGCAGCCAGGCGAGCCACGACTCGACGCGCAGGGCGCTGGCGGGATCGCCTCCCGCGTGGACCGGCCAGGCGACTAGCGCCAGCAGCCAGTCGAAGACGGGCGGCCAGATCGGCTGACCGCCGTGAGGAAAGTTGATGTAGCGATCGAAGCCGAGGATCGCCGGCGGATTCTCGAGGGTGAAGAGCACTCGCCGCAGGTGGTAGTAGGCATCGGTGCCGAACAGGGGGACGGTTTCGCCGAACAGCCGTGGAGCCGGAATGCAGCGAATCGCGAAGGCGAACAGGAACAGGAAGACGGGAGCCCTGCTCGCGGCAATCGTTGCAGAAGCTCCAGTCACGAGAGCCGTTCTCCCCCGGCGACTCACGCACGCATGATACACTGACCGGCGTGAAGATCTTCCTCAGCGTGGACATGGAGGGCATCTCCGGTCTCGTGCGCTGGATGGACGTTGCGCCCCAGGGCATCGACTTCGGGCGCAACCGACGGCTGATGACCCTCGACGCGAACGCAGCCATCGAAGGTGCCTTCGAGGCGGGCGCTAGCGAGGTCGTCGTCGAAGAGAACCACGGCGTCGAAGACCTCTGCGTGCTGCTGATGGACGAGATCGATCCCCGCTGCAGCGTGGTGCGCGGTGCGGGTCGTCCGGGCGCAACCTGCATGTCGGCCCTGGACGAGAGCATCGATCTCGTGATGCTCGTCGGTCATCACGCCGCGGCCGCGAGCTGGCCCGGCATCATGGCCCACACCATTTCGAGCGGCAGCTTCCAGGCGGTGCGTCTGCGGGGCCAGAACATCGGTGAGCCCGACATCTTCACGATTCGCGCCGGCGAGGTCGGGGTTCCAGTGGGCCTCATCACCGGCGACCAGATGGTGATCGAGCAGGTTCGCAAGCGCGTTCCGAACGTCGAGGCCGTACAGGTGAAGCGGGCGCTCGGGCGTCAGTCCGGTGAGGTGATCCCGCCGGCCCGGGCCCGGGAGTCGATCCACAGCGCTGCGAAGCGTGCGGTCGAGCGTGCGGCTGACCGCGATTTCTCGCCGTACGTCGAGGAGATCGCCCCCTACGAGATCGAGATCGATCTGCGCAACCCGCCCAACGAGGCCATGCGCGCGAACCTGGCGGGTCTGCCGGAGTTCGAGGTCGTCTCCGAGCGCACGATCGTCACGCAGGCACCCGACATGGACATCGGCTTCCGGCGCATCGCCTACCTGGGGTACGCGAGCACCCCGGGTGTCACGCGTTACTGATCGCCGTAGATCTTCGACCTAGAGGTCGAACTTCTCGCCGATCAACTCCTCGGAGAGCGTCCACAAGCGCCGGGCGTTTGCCGGGTCGACCGCGTAGGCGGCGAAGCCGGCCATTCCGGTCGTCTCGTCGGCGAGCACTCCGATCTGGCAGTCCTCGAGATACAGGCCGCTCTTGCCTTCGAGGTCGGGGGAGGTGGCCGCCCACACGCTGGTGGCTGCGCCGGCCTCGACGGGCTTGAACTTCATGCCGCCGGGCGGGGCGTTCTTGCCCAGCTCTTCGAGGTCCTGCTGCTGCATGTGGCGGCCGAGCTCCGTCATGATCATGCCCGGATGAACCGCGTTCGCGGTGACGCCCTGGCCCGCCAGGCGCCGGGTCAGCTCGATCGGGAAGAGGACGTTCGCGGTCTTCGACTGCCCGTAGGCCCCGAACTTGTCGTAGGTCCGATCCTGGAAGTTGGGATCTTCGAAGTTCACGTCGCTGAAACGGTGGCCGCCGGAGCTCAGGTTGACGATGCGCGCCTGTCCGGCGCGCAGTGCCGGCACCAGCAGGCAGGTGAGGAGGAAGTGGCCGAGGTGGTTGGTGGCGAACTGCATCTCCCAGCCGAGCGCGTTGCGCTCGAGAGGGCACGCCATCACCCCCGCGTTGTTGACGAGGATGTTCAGCTCGTCGTGATCGGCGAGCCAGCCCTTCGCGAAGGCGCGAACGCTGTCGGGAGACAACAGCTCGAGCTCGCGGACGTCGAGGTTCGGGTTGCCGGTGCTGTGTCGAATCGACTCGGCGACCCCTTCGCCCTTCTCGAGGTTGCGAGCCGTGAGCGTGACGGCGGCGCCGCGAGAGGCGAGGGCCCGCGCGGTCTCGGCTCCGAGTCCCCCGGAGGCTCCCGTGACAAGGGCCCTGCGGCCGCTGAGATCGATTCCTTCGAGGACCTGCTCGGTGGTCGTTTCGAATCCAAGGCTCATGGGGGGCTTCCTCCTGTCTTCCGCGAACGCAGATGCTACCCCTCTTCCTCTCGTCGATCTCCACGAGCCGCAAGGAATCCAGTCCGTCATGAGCACTCGCACGACTCCCCTGGCCGGTCTTCGCGTCGTCGAGAGCTCCCTTCTCGGCCCGGCCGCCATCACCACCCATCTCGCCGACCTCGGAGCCGAAGTCATCAAGGTCGAATCGCCGGCGGGGGACTACATCCGCGAGATGACCTGGCCAATCGTCGAGGGCAACTCGCTGATGCATCTCCACATCAATCGGGGCAAGCAGAGCCTCACGCTGAACCTCAAGAACGAGACGGCCGTCGGCATCTACCTCGACCTGGTACGCGACGCGGACGTGGTCATCGAGGCGATGCGCCCCGGGTCGCTCGCCCGCCTCGGCCTCGGCTACGACGAGCTGAGGGCCGTCAATCCGAAGATCGTCTTCTGCAACATCTCGGGCTACGGGATGACGGGCCCCTACAAGGATCTTCCGTCTCACGGAATCGCCTTCGACACCTGGGCGGGTCTCGTGAAGCCCGCCTACGACGACGAGGGTTTCTGTTACATCGAGGAGCACCCCAGCATGGGGATCCATGCGGGACCCGTGATCGGAGCTCTCGGCGTGCTCGCGGCCGTCATCCGCGCGCGCGAGACGGGTGAGGGCAGCATGCTCGAGATCGCCCAGTCGGACGCCGCCGCCTACATGGACTGGTACCGAATCGAGAGCCACATGGCCTACGAGCGGCCGGAAGACGTGGTGACGGGCAACAAGGCCGACAACTACAAGCGGCGGGCCATCGGCACCGCCGGCATGAAGGAAGCTGTTCGCTATCAGATGTACGACTCCGCCGATGGCCACGTGCTCTTCATGGCCTCCGAGCAGGCGTTCTGGGAGAATTTCTGCAAGGGCATCGGTCGCATCGATCTGTTCGAGGAGTGGCCGGGCGCGAAGTATGCCGACCACGCGATTGGCAACCGCGAGCTGCAAGCGGAGCTGCGGGAGATCTTCAAGACGAAGGCCTCCCGGGAGTGGCTCGCGTTCAGCGGCGAGCACAACACGCCAATCGCTCCCGTGAACTCGCCGAAGACCATCGCGGTGGACCCGCAGTTCCGGGACCGCTTTCCCCTGTATCCCCACGAGAAGCACGGCACGGACATGCTCCCCTTCCCGGTGAAGTTTCTCGATGAGGAGATGCCGCCCCCCGACACGGCGCCCACGGTCGGCGAGCACAACGAGGCCGTCCTGAGAGAGGTGCTCGGCTACGACGCAGACCGGATCGCGAAGCTCAAGGATTCGGGGGCACTCGGCTGATCGCGGCGCCGCGGATCCTCTTCGCCCCTGGCCGGCTAGCTCCTGAAGCTAGTCCTCGAAGCGGGGGACGAAGCGGCTCACCGAAATGGCCTCCTCGCTCGCGAGTAGATCGACCACGTGCCGGCCGACGGCCTCGGGGAGCATCGTGCGACCGAACATCAGGCCCCGATCGCCCCACTCGCGCACGATTTCTCCATCGCCCAGGTCCCAACCTTCCGCGAACTCGGTTCCCAAGGTGTCTCCGACGGACAGGCGCGTGAAGCTCACCTCGTGGTGCTCGTTCTGCCACACCTCTACGAGCTTGTTCAACGCGGCCTTGCTCACCACGTACGGACCGAGTTGCCGTCGCGGCGGGAAGTCGTCGGCGGAGATCGACGAGACCAGGACTGCGCGACCGCGACTCTCGCTGAGGTGCGGGATCGCCGCCGCCAGGACGAGGGACGCGCCGGTCACGTTCGTCGCGAAGGTCTCCGCCCAGACGTCGGCTGAGACCTCGACGACGGCACCGAGGCTGGCGGTGCCCACCACGTAGACCAGCGAGTCGAGGCCGCCGAGGGCCTG
The DNA here is from genome assembly GCA_046583095.1 of Myxococcota bacterium. Taxonomy (GTDB): domain Bacteria; phylum Myxococcota_A; class UBA9160; order UBA9160; family UBA4427; genus JAJDAN01. The sequence continues at coordinate 54,436 of JAYGDB010000092.1, forward strand.
CACGGCCGCCTCGACTCCGTCCCGGCACGCTTCTGCATCCCGCACGTCGAGTCGGATCGCGGCTCCGCCCCCCATCTCGGAGGCGAGCGCTTCCAGGCGGTCGCTGCGGCGCGCGGCCGCGGCGACCCGTGCACCCTCCTCCGCGGCTGCCAGGGCAATGGCCCGGCCGATTCCCGCCGAGGCGCCGACGACGAGGACTCTTCGATCTGCGAGGCGTTTCACGGATGGAAGTGAATCCGAATTCGCTCCCGGCGGCAATCCCGCCGGATTACCCGTCGGAACGAGTGGGGATCGGGACCGCCAGGAAGAGCGGGCGGACGAATTGAAAGTAGAGCCACCTGCTGAGCACGAAAATCGCGTAACCCATGAAGTACGCGCTGATCACGTCGACCGTGTAGTGGTTGCGGGTCAGCAGGACCGAGATCGCCATCGTCACGGATCCCGCCAGCATGATCGTCTTCTGGAGGCGTGTCTCGAAGAAGAGCGCGAAGAGGAAGGGGATCGCGGTGTGACCCGAAAAGATGAACTCGTTCTGGAAGGTGTAGACCCCTGCTACCAGCGGGAAGAGCATGTCGAACTCTCCCATGTGCAGGATTGCCTCGGGCGCGCCGATCGGAGACAGAAACACGTAGATGGTCCGTACGAAGAGATAGACGCCGAGAAGAAAGAAGAGGAAGGGGAGCTTTCGGGGGTAATAGAGGAGAGCCGTCGCCAGGGCGTAGAGGTGGAGAGCGAGCCAACCCCAGGAGAGCAGCGGGACGACGTTGACGATGGGCAGTTGGTCGAGCACCCAGTCCGAGCTCATGGGCAACACCCGGTTGTCCGCGTACCACCCGAGATTCATGTAGAACACGTACATGGCGAAGAGGAACAGGATCACGCCTGCGAGGACAGCCATCCACCAGCGGTAGTGGATGCTGTCCCATTCGTCTCGGATCTCGGAGATCTCGGCGCGGGTGCGGTCGGCGAGACCCTCGGCCTCCCGCAGCCGGACGCGAAGGGAGCGCAGCTCGTCCAGCGCTTCCTGGAAGCGGGTTTCGAGCTGGGCGACTTGCTTCTCGAAGTTCGGTCGGGTCGGCATGCGATCAGCCTCGGGTCGTCCAGCCGGGCCAGGGCTCGGCCACTGTCAGGCTATACCGCTGCGGCTCGGCCTCTACAAGCCGGTGGGGAAGTCGGCTGCCAGTGAATCGATCGCGGCGTTGGCTACCTTGCACCGGTCTCGGAAGGGCGGAATCTTGACCCAGGGGGGGTTGTGTGCGGACAGACGGCGACGGCATCTTCGAATCGACCCCCGAGACCCCCGCGGTTCGCGGTCTGGCCTGGGACTGCGCCGGCCTCGGGTGATGAGCTTGCGCGCGCGAGAGATCTTGCTGGTCTCGATCTGCTTCCTGGGCGCGGCTTCGGCCGCCGCGGCCGCGAGCGGAGTCGAAGTCGCGGACATCCGTTTCAAGTACGACAACGCCCCCCTCAGCGAGATCGTCACCGATGTCGCCCAGGCGACGGGCGAGCGGTTCGTCTTCGATCCGGATTTGCCGGGCAGGTTCACCATCATCATTCCTCGCAAGGTGACGCCTTCCGAGGCGTTCGCGCTGCTCGAGGCCACGCTCGTGATGCAGGGATACGCCCTGGTGCGAGGAGCCGGATCAGATTGGCAGGTGATGCGGATCCATCTGGCGTCGTCGGGAGCGCCGTGGGGAGGTCCCGTTCTGGAAGCGGAGCGCTCCAGCTTGATCACGACCATGATTCAGCTCGAGAGGGCGCCAGCCGCGGATGTCGCGAGCCATCTCTCCAAGCTACTTGGCGCACAGGACTCGGTCGTTGCGATTCCCGCGACTAACAGCCTCATCCTGACCGGGATCGAGAAGCGGCTCCGGCGGGTCATCCAGCTGGCTTGGGCCCTGGACGTCGCCAGCTCCGGGAGGCTGTGGATCCGAACGCTGCGTCACCGGGGCGCCGTCGAGGTCTCGGAGCTGGTACGGGGGGTGATGAGCCGGCCCGAGGACTCCATCGAGGTGGCCGAGCTCGAGCCGATCCAGATCTGGCTGGACGAACGAACGAACAGCCTCCTCCTTTACGGTTCCGACAGGGAACTCACTCGGGCCCGGGCCTTCATCGACACGCTCGACACGCCCCCGGACGTCGATTCGAAGATCCAGGTTCTTCGCATCTACCACCGGGACGCCGAGGATATTGCCCGCCGGCTCCTCGAGATGGCGATCGGTCGCGTCCTTGTCGGGTCCCGGGCTGCCGGCGCGGGCGAGAACATCCTGGGTACCCCGTATGCGGTCGTGGCAGACCCGGCGACGAACTCCATCATCGTGGACGCAGACCGGGATACGATGGCTGACCTCCTCGGAATCGTCGCCGAGCTGGATCGGCCGCAGCCACGTATCCAGGTCGACGTGATCGCCTACGAGGTCACGAACCCGATCGACCGTAGCCTCGCGATCAATTGGTTCTCTCCGGTCATCGAGCCGGGCGGATCGGATCGGTCCGCGTTGAGCATCAGCTCGAACCCCAGCGGTAGCGGCCTGCGCGACGCGATCGGTCCAGACATCTCGTTCTTCGGTCGGGTCGGCCGGGCGCCGCTCGTGCTGCCATTCGTGGACGACAGTGGCGCTGTCGTCGAGCTCGTGCTGCCCGGGGAGACCGCCGTGATCAGCGCCAACGACCGGAGCGTGCAGACGCGTGTGCTGTTGCAGCCACGACTGACGATGGTGAGCGGCGAGGAGCATCGGCTCTTCGTCGGTCAGAACGTTCCAATTCCGATCTCCGACGGTGCCAAGGCCTCGACGAGCCGGCTGAACACCCGGATCGAGCGTCATGACGTCGGGATCGACCTGCGCATACACCCGAAGCTCGGAGAGATGGGCAAGGTCGAACTCGACCTTCAGCTGGAGATCTCGCGTCTGGGCGCGCCAGTTGCGGGATCGATCGACGTCGTGGGGCCCACCCTCGAGTCACGATCGATCGGGTCCACGATCTCCCTCTCGGACGGCGAGCTGGCCGTCCTCGGTCTGAGCCAGGAGGGAAGCCGTACGGGTGGCGACACGGGCACCCCGTTCCTGAAGGACATCCCGGTGTTCGGCACCCTCTTCCGATCCCGCGGCCGTCGTGCCGTGGATACGCACCTCGTATTTGCCGTGCAGGTGCGGATCCTGAGGACTCACGACGAGGATCTCGCCGAGTCCATTCGCCAGCGACTGGCGCTCGAGCGGAGCCAATCGCGGCTGAGCGGCCTCGAGCGAAGCCCGGGGAAGCCCTACGCGCTCCTGGTCACGACGCGCAGCGGCGAGGACGACGCGGAGGCCATCGCAGAGAGCTTCAAGCTCGAGGGCCTGGAGGTGCAGGTCGGGCGTTGGACGCAACTTGGCGAGGAGCGTTTCGACGTCTACCTCACGGGGTACGACCAACTCGCGCTCGCGGGCGCCGACGCGCTCCAGCTACGGGAGCGGGGTTGGGCGCCCCAGGTCGTGGTGCTACCCGGCGAGACGGCGCTCGCCACCCCGCCGCCCCTGCGGCTGCTCGGGTCGTCTCTCGGTGCCGCTGCGCGGACGGACGCGCAAGCGCCGTAGCGGTCGGCGGCCGGGTGACCCCGCCCGGCTCGAGGTGAGCCCCGAAGCAATCTGGAATCGTGCTCTCGCTCCTGCCACAATGGCGTCGAAGGAGGAGCGTGATGTATCCCGGGGATTACGCCGAAACGACGCCCGAGAAGCCCGCCATCGT
>JAYGDB010000094.1:0-21888 GCA_046583095.1 Myxococcota bacterium
GTCGTCGACGACCAGAACGCCGTCGCGGTCGGCTACTACGGCGCCGCCTACGCGACGTCCGATGGAGGGGAGACCTGGATCCAAGGGACGACTGACACGCTCAGTTCGCTCTACAACGTCTCGATGGGCGATGCCCAGCACGGCTGGGCGGTCGGCCAACGCGGCTTGATCCTTCGCACCGAGGACGGGGGTCGCAACTGGCAGCGCCAGCCGAACCGCAAGGAGGACGAGGGCACCCACTTGTTCGCCGTCTCGGCGATCGACAAGGATACGGCCATCGCGGTGGGCGAGTGGGGAACACGGATCCGCACGACGAACGGTGGCGAGACCTGGGAGGATCACTCCTTCACGATCGACATCAACCACCGGATGTTCGTGTGGCTGAGCCCCGAGCAGCAGGAGCAGGTCCGCAGCGGCGAGAACGTCTACGACGATGTGACCCTGAACAACGTCGACTGTCTTCGGGGAAGTCGGAGTTGCTGGTTGATCGGCGAGTTCGGCTACCTCTTCTACTCCCTCGACGCCGGCGAAACCTGGCTCCCCTCCGCGATCGAGGGCTCGACAGTGCTGCCGATCGTCGCGGTTCCCTACAACACCCTGGAAGTCCCAGAGGACGCGAAGCCGGCACTCATCGAGTTCTCGAAGAGTATCGTCAACGATCTGCACCTCAACGTCGCCATCGAGCCCTTCGCGAGTGCCGAGGAGATTCGTGTCTTCGGCAAGGCCGAAGATCCCACCGAGCTGTTCGAGATTCTCGAGGCCCGGATGCAGGAAATCCGCACGGTGATCGAGGATGCGGGCGTTGACGGCTCCCGGGTCCGCCTACGCGGACAGCCGCCCTGGGACTTCGAGGAGTACCTCGGCGACGACCCGAAGTTCCTCGAGCGTTACCTCAACAGCCGCGTGGCCGAGACCGGCGGCATGCAGGTGCGCGTGATCCAGAATCCCATCCTCTTCACCGTACGCTTTCGGGACGAGCTCAACGGCCTGATTGCGGGCCTCGGTGGGGTTGTGCTGAGGACCGAGGACGGCGGCCGCACCTGGGACTACCGAATCATCGACCGCAAGCAGGCCCTCTTCTCGGTCGGGTCCGTAGAGGGGGGGCGTGCCATTGCAGTCGGTGAGAAGGGCCTGATCCGGATCTCGACGGACGACGGCAACTCGTGGCGCCCGCCGGCCGAGGGCGACTTTCCGGACATCTTCACGTTCTTGCGCGACGTTGGCTTCGACCGGGAGGGGCGCGTCGGGTTCATCGTCGGGCAGACGGGTCAGATCCTGCGCAGCACCGACACGGGCATCCGCTGGACCCAGGTGCTCCCCCCGCCTCCCGAGGCCTGACCCAGACGAATCGCTACCCTCAAGCTGGCGACTGTCGTCGCCGATCCGCAAGGAGCCCGCACACCTTCAGCAGTACCTTCGTGTGGTAATTGTCCCTCAGCTCTGAGGTCGAGCCGTCTTGAGAGAACCCAGGATCCTCATCGTGGACGAGAGCCAGGCGGACCGCTCCTGGTCCCAGCAGGCGCTCTCCGGTGTGGCCCGTCTCGAGACCTGCGAGACCGCGTCGGATGCCCTGGATCGGATCGCACGCGAGCCGGTTGCTCTCGTCGTCTGGGGCATTCCCGGCCGTCCTGACACCGGGCCTCGTCTCGTTTCCCGCCTCCACCGCGAGCATCCCTCGGTCGACGTCGTCCTGCTGGCCCCCGAGGCGTCCGCGGAGGCGTTGCGCTCGGCCGATCCCGCTGCGGCCTTCGTCCTGGCCCGGCCGGTGGCAGCCCTCGAACTACGGCGGGTCGTCGAGCAACTGCTCGTCCGCCGCCGGCTCCGTCTCGAGAACGAGGACCTCAGCGAACGCGTTCGCACGGCCGAGAAGTGCCGGATCCTCGCGCCGTGTCTCGACCCGGGTGAGGTGTACCCGGCGGCGCTCGACCTGCTGCTCGAATTGCTCTCGAGAAGACGGGGCATCGCGCTCTTCCGACGCGCCTCGCCGCTGGGCAAGGCGCTGGCCGTGCGGGGATTCTCCGAGGATGAGGCCGAACGGCTCCATGAACTCCTGATCCGGCAGAAGTCCATCGATCCGACTCGTTACCACGGCATCGACGTGGTGGACGGAGGCCCGCTGCATGCAGCGCTGCGGGAGGCCGGGGTGAGCGTCGAGGGCCTGCTCTCGGTCCCCATCCACGGGGACAACTACGAGGCCGGGGTCATCTGGGTGTTCGACGACGCGTGCCCCTTCTCCGATGCCGAGACGACCCGTGCCGAGATCGTCGCCGGCCACGCTCTCACGGCTCTCCGGAACGCCGAGCGCTACCACAATGCGAAGGAGCGGGCCTTCGTCGACGACGTGACAGATATCTACAACGTCCGCTATCTGCTCGCGGCTGCCGAGAACGAGATCCGCCGGGCGGAGCGCTACGGGAATCCGTTGTCGGTGCTGTTCCTCGACGTCGATCGCTTCAAGCTGGTCAACGATCGCCACGGCCACCTGGTCGGATCCCAGACCCTGCGCGGCCTCAGCGAGTTGCTGGCGCAGTGTGTCCGGCAGGTGGACACCCTGGCGCGTTACGGCGGGGACGAGTTCACGATCCTGCTGGTGGATACCGCTCATGACGCCGCCATGGCGATCGCCGAGCGCATTCGGCGGACCGTGGAGGAACACCTCTTTGAAGTGACGAACTCCGGGCAGCCCGAAGCAGGGTCGGAGGGTCAGCTGCAGCTCGCGATCTCCATCGGGGTCGCCAGCTTCCCCGAGCATGCGAGGGAGCGGGATCCCCTGCTCGACGCTGCCGACAAGGCGATGTATCGAGCCAAGTCGCTGGGCCGGAATCGCGTCTGCTCCGCCGCCGATCTCTAGTCGGCGACGACTTTCGGTTTGACACGAGACCGACCGATCGCTATCTAACTGTTCGTTTTAAATCATCTTTTCTGTTAGATCTGGCAAGCACGGAGGGGTGTTGTCGCAGACGGGCGTTCAGCTCGATGGAATGGGGTCCCTGCGCAGGACCCATGCCTGTGGTGAGGTGACGTCCGACCTCGTCGGGAGCGAACTCGTGCTCGCCGGCTGGGTGCATCGCCGGCGTGACCACGGCGGTGTGATCTTCGTTGACCTGCGTGACCGGGATGGAATCGTGCAGGTCGTCTTCAAGCCCGAGATTGCCGCCGAGGCCCACGAGCACGCGGGCTCGATCCGGAGCGAGTACGTCATTCTCGTGAGGGGAGTCATCGAGCCCCGTTCCGAGGACACCGTCAACCCCAAGATGAAGACGGGCGAGGTGGAGCTGAACGTCCACGAGCTTCGCCTGCTCAACACCGCGACGCCCCCGCCGTTTCCGATCGAAGAGGAGACCGACGCGGACGAGGCGGTTCGCTTGCGTCATCGAATCCACGATCTGCGGCGGCCGCCGTTGCAGCGGTCGCTCAGGGTTCGGCACCGGCTCTATCAGTCTGCGCGCAGTTCGCTCGCGGATCTCGGCTTTCTCGAGATCGAGACGCCGATACTCGCGCGAGCCACGCCCGAGGGCGCGCGCGATTTCCTGGTGCCGAGCCGGCTCCAGCCCGGCGAGTTCTACGCGCTCCCCCAATCGCCGCAAATCATCAAGCAGCTGCTGATGGCCGCTGGCTACGACCGCTACTTCCAGATCGCACGCTGCTTCCGCGACGAAGACCAGCGCGCCGATCGCCAGCTCGAATTCAGCCAGGTCGATCTCGAGATGTCCTTCGTCGGTGTCGAGGACGTGCTCACGGTTCTCGAAGAGGTGACCACGCGGTGCACCGAAGAGGCTGTCGGTGGCAGGCTGGAACGCCCGTTCAGACGCATGACCTATGCGGAGGCGATGGCCCGCTACGGGATCGACAGACCCGACACCCGCATCCTGCTCGAGCTGATCGAGCTCACCGACGTGTTTGCCGAGAGCGACTTCCAGGCCTTCAGAAGGGTCGTCGACAAGAGTGGCATCGTGAAGTGTCTGCACATTCCGGACGCCGACGAGCTCTCGCGCAGCGCGATCGATCGTCTCGAGTCCTTCGTCAAGAAGGAGCTCGGGGCCAAGGGCCTCGGCTGGATCCGCATCAAGCCGGACGGCGAATGGCAGTCGCCGATCGTGAAGTTCCTCTCCGAGGAGGAGAAGAACCAGATCGCGGAACGCACCGGCGCCGGACCCGGGAGTGTGATCCTGTTCCAGGCGGACGAGGCCGCGCGCGCGAACATGGTCCTCGCGCGCCTGCGGGTCGATCTCGGTCGCCGCCTCGGACGCGTCGACGGGCGCGAGTGGGACGCACTCCTGATCGTCGACTTCCCGCTCTTCGAGCGCGATGAGCAGGGCGGGCTGACGCACATGCACATGCCCTTCGTGGCGCCCATCGAAGAAGATCTCCCGCTGCTCGAAACGGCACCCGAGAAGGTGCGCGGCAGTCACTATGACGTGGTAGTGAACGGCGTCGAGTTGGGCTCCGGCTCCCTGCGTAACCACCGCGCCGACGTCCAGCGTCGCGTGCTCGAAGTCATGGGTTATTCGCCCGAGCGCCAGGAGCACGACTTCGGTTTCCTGCTGCGCGCCCTCGAGACGGGAGTCCCGCCGCACGGCGGCTTCGCCTACGGCATCGAGCGCTGGATGATGGTGCTGATCGGTAGCGAGAACATCCGGGACGTCGTGGCGTTCCCGAAGACCCAGCGCGGGCAGGATCTACTCATGGAGGCACCTTCCAGCGTGACGCCGGCGCAACTCGAAGAACTTTCGATTCGGGTGCGGGCGCCGCGCAAGGACAACTGAAGAGGAGCCCATGAGCGAAGCGCAGAAGATCACCGGCGGACCCGGCGGTGTGAACGTCCCCGACTCCCCGATCATTCCCTTCATCGAGGGGGACGGGACCGGCCCCGACATCTGGGCCGCGTCCGTGCGCGTCTTCGACGCGGCGGTCGAGAAGGCTTACGGGGGCCAGCGCAAGATCGCGTGGACCGAGGTGCTCGCGGGCCAGAAAGCATTCGACGAGACCGGGGAGTGGCTACCCGAGGCGACCGTCGAGTCGTTCCGCGACCACCTCGTGGGCATCAAGGGACCGCTCACGACGCCCGTCGGCGGCGGCATCCGAAGCCTGAACGTCGCGCTGCGCCAGATCCTGGATCTCTACGTCTGCTTGCGTCCCGTGCGCTGGTTCCCCGGCGTGCCGAGCCCGGTGAAGAGGCCGCAAGACGTCGACATGGTGATCTTCCGCGAGAACTCGGAGGATATCTACGCCGGTATCGAGTGGGCAGAAGGCACGCCGGAGGCCCGCAAGCTGATCGAATTCCTGCAGAGCGAGATGGGCGTCAAGCAGATCCGCTTCCCCGATTCGTCGGGGATCGGCGTCAAGCCCGTCTCCCGGGAGGGCACCTCCCGGCTCGTTCGAGCTGCCCTCGAATACGCGATCTCCAACGAACGAGAGAGCGTCACGCTCGTCCACAAGGGCAACATCATGAAGTTCACCGAGGGCGCGTTCCGCGACTGGGGCTACGAGCTCACGCGCGACGAGTTCAAGGGCCGGGCGGTTGGATGGGACGACTGCGACGGCAACCCGCCCGACGGTCAGATCCTGGTAAAGGATGCAATCGCCGACATCACGCTCCAGCAGGTGCTGACACGTCCGCGCGAGTTCGATGTGATTGCCACCCTGAACCTGAACGGCGACTACCTCTCGGATGCGCTGGCCGCGCAGGTGGGCGGGATTGGCATCGCACCCGGCGCCAACATCAACTACGAGACGGGCCACGGGATCTTCGAGGCGACCCATGGCACGGCGCCGAAGTACGCCGGCCAGGACAAGGTCAACCCGAGTTCTCTGATTCTCTCCGGCGCGATGATGCTCGTGCATCTGGGCTGGCAGGAGGCGGCCGACCTGATCGAGAATGGAGTCTCGAAATCGATTGCCGAGGAGACCGTTACCTATGACTTCGAACGCCTGATGCAGGGCGCTACGTTGTTGAAGTGCTCCGAGTTCAGTGACGCGATCATCTCGAACATGGACTGAATCCGATCGGCAGAAAGAAGGGAAGGACCCCCCAAATGGCACGAACGAAGATCGCTCTGATCGGCGGTGGCAATATCGGCGGCGTACTCGCCGAGCAGGCTGCATACCGCGAACTGGGTGACGTCGTCCTCTTCGACGTCGTAGAAGACATGCCCCAGGGCAAGGCGCTGGACCTGGCGGAGGGAGCCCCCATCGTGGGCTCGGACGCCAGGATCACCGGAACCAACAGCTATGAGGGCATCGCCGGCGCCGATGTCGTGATCATCACTGCCGGTCTCGCGCGGAAGCCCGGCATGTCCCGGGACGACCTGCTTTCGACGAACCTGAAGATCATGACCGAGGTCGCCGAGGGTGTGCGGGACAACGCGCCTGACGCCTACGTGATCGTCGTCTCGAATCCCCTCGACGCGATGGTCTACCAGTTCAAGAAGATCTCGGGCTTCCCGAAGAACCGGGTCGTGGGCCAGGCGGGTGTGCTCGACTCGACACGTTTCCGCGCCTTCGTGGCCTGGGAACTGGGTGTTTCGGTCGAGGACGTGACTGCGCTGGTGCTGGGTGGGCACGGGGACACCATGGTGCCGCTGATCCGCTACTGCACGGTCGCCGGCATCCCGGTCGAGCAGCTTCTCCCGAAAGCGAAAATCGACGAGATCGTCGAACGCACGAAGGGGGCAGGGGGTGAAGTCGTCGGCCTGCTGAAGACCGGCTCGGCCTTCGTCTCGCCGGCCCTTTCGGCTCTCGAGATGGCCGAGGCGATCATCAAGGACAAGAAGCGCGTGCTGGCTTGCGCGTGTCTGTGCGAAGGCGAGTACGGAGTCGACGGCCTCTACGTGGGCGTCCCCTGCGTCCTGGGCGCGGGTGGAGTCGAGCGCATCGTCGAGGCCGAGTTGAACGAAGACGAACGGAAGCTCTTCGACGCCTCGGTTGCCCACGTCCAGCGCCTCGTGGACGATCTCGAAAGCGGAAGCTAGCTCCGTGAACGTCCACGAGTACCAGGCAAAGGCGCTGTTTCGGGAGTACGGCGTCCCAGTTCCCGATGGGGAGCTGGCGAATACACCGGCAGAGGCCGCCGCAGCCGCGCGCAGCCTCGGCACGGGCATGGTGGTCGTGAAGGCGCAGGTTCACGCGGGGGGGCGCGGCAAGGGGGGAGGCGTGAAGCTGGCGAACTCTCCCGCCGAGGCCAAGAAGGCCGCTAGCGAGATCCTCGGGATGACGCTCCACACGCCCCAGACCGGGCCTTCGGGCAAGATCGTCCGCAAGGTCTACATCGAGGCCGGCTCGGCAATTGCGCGCGAACTCTACCTCGCGATCCTGTTGGATCGGGCGGCGGAGAAGTTCGCGATCGTGGCGTCCACCGAGGGCGGCATGGAGATCGAGGGGGTCGCGGCGGAGACCCCGGAGAAGATTCTGACCGTGCTGATCGATCCGAACGAGGGGCTGCACGACTTCCAGGCCCGTCGGCTCGGCTTCGGGCTCGGTCTCGAAGCGGACCAGATCGGCGACTTCGTGTCGTTCGTCCACGGCCTCTACCGCTTGTACGTGGAGAAGGACTGCACGCAGGTCGAGATCAACCCACTGGTCGTGACTGAAGACGGGAAACTCTTCGCCCTCGATGGGAAGCTCAACTTCGATGACAACGCCCTTTTTCGGCATCCCGAGATCGCCGCACTGCGCGATGCCGAAGAGGAGGACCCGCGCGAGAGGGCCGCCGCCGAGATCGGTCTCTCCTACGTGGGCCTCGACGGCGATATCGGCTGCATGGTGAACGGGGCCGGACTCGCGATGGCAACCCTGGACATGATCTCCCACTGCGGCGGCTCGCCGGCGAACTTTCTGGACGCCGGCGGCGGTGTTCAGGAGGAGCAGGTGAAGGCCGCTTTCAAGCTCATCCTTCAGGACGAACAGGTGAAGGCAATCCTCGTGAACATCTTCGGCGGTATCGTGCGCTGCGATCTGATCGCCGAGGGCGTGGTGGCCGCCGCCAAGGAGTTGGACGTGCACGTCCCCGTGGTGGTGCGGCTGCAGGGGACGAACGCCAGCGAGGGTCGAAAGATCCTCGCAGAGTCCGGGCTCGAGCTGATTGCCGCGGAGACCCTGGCCGAGGCCGGCGAGAAGGTCGTTGCTGCAGTCGGGAGTACCTAGTCGTGGCGATCCTATGTGACAAGACTACGAAGGTCCTGGTGCAGGGCGTCGGCCGGATGGGTCAGTTCCACGCGAACCTGTCCCGCGAGTACGGAACCCAGGTGGTGGGCGGGGTGGCGCCCGGCAAGGGCGGTACCACCGTCGCCGACATGCCGATCTACGACACGGTTTCAGAGGCCGTACAGCAGACCGGTGCGAACGCCTCGATGATCTTCGTTCCCCCGCCCGGTGCTGCAGACGCAATCCTCGAGGCGGCGGACGCGGGCATCGAACTCGCCATCTGCGTCACCGAAGGCATTCCAGTGATCGACATGGCGCGCGCGAAGTGCTCCCTGGCCGACTCCCCGATGCGTCTCGTCGGTCCGAATTGTCCCGGCGTCGTGACCCCCGAGCAGTGTCGCATCGGCATCATGCCGGCCCAGATCACGCGGCCCGGCCCGGTGGGCGTCGTGTCGCGCTCCGGCACGCTCACCTACGAGGCGGTGGATCAGCTCTCCCGCCTGGGTATCGGGCAGTCGACCTGTCTCGGCATTGGTGGCGATCCGATCATCGGAACGAACTTCATCGACGCGCTCAGGCTCTTCGAGGCCGATCCCGACACCAAGGCCGTGGTGATGATCGGCGAGATCGGCGGCAGCGCGGAAGAAGAGGCCGCCGAGTTCATCGAATCCGAGATGTCGAAGCCCGTTGCGGCCTTCATCGCCGGCCAGCGCGCGCCGAAGGGGAAGCGCATGGGTCACGCGGGGGCAATCATCGCCGGCGGGCGGGGCGCCGCGAGCGACAAGATCGCGGCCCTCGAGTCGTGCGGGGTCGCGGTCTCGATCAGCCCGGGTGCCATTGGCGAGACACTGGCCCAACACGCGCCGGACCTGTGAGGCCGCCCGGTCGCTGAGACACGACCGTGGCGAGCCGATGCGCGCCGTTAGTCCTCGACCGTCCAGGTGTCGCCGGAGTGGAGCAGCTCGGTGAGGTCCCCGGGGCCGCGTGCCGCGATCGCTTGGTCCACCTCATCGCTGAGCATGTCCTCGTAGCAGAGCTTCTCGGTCTCGCGCAGGACGCCCACCGGAAGTGGGAAGTCCGGACGCGCGAGGGAGGCGAGGGCGAACGAATACGACGGCGGGGCTGCCTCGTCGTGTGTCACGACGCCGCGGGAAGTCGGATCTTCGTCGTCCGCCAGCTCGATCACCTTCGGAATGCCGTGCTCGAGGATGATCCCCTTGAGGCGGCCCGGGACGCCGAAGACCAGCGGCTTGTCGTGCTCGAGGACGAGGGCTGTGTCGCTGCGCGACTTGCGGCTCTCGAGCTCCTCCCAGGTGTCGTCGTTGAATACCGGGCAGTTCTGCAGGATCTCGATGAAGGCCGTTCCCTTGTGCTGGTGGGCTCGCTTCAGCATGCCCTGCATGTGATTGGCGTCGACGTCGATGGTGCGAGCCACGAAGGTCGCCCCCGAGCCCAGCGCGAAGGTGATCGGATCGATGGGATGGTCGATCGAGCCCTGCGGCGAGGTCTTGGTGCGCATGCCGAGCAGCGAAGTAGGCGAGTACTGGCCCTTCGTGAGCCCGTAGACCCGGTTGTTGAAGAGCAGGATCTGCACGTCGAGGTTGCGCCGGATGGCATGCAGGAGGTGGTTGCCGCCGATCGAAAGCCCATCGCCGTCGCCGGTCACGATCCATACCGAGAGCTCCGGCCGGCTAGCCTTGATGCCGGTCGCAAAGGCGGGTGCGCGACCGTGGATGGTGTGGAAGCCGAATGTGTCCATGTAGTACGGGAAGCGGCTCGAGCAACCGATTCCGGACACGAACACGAAGTTCTCCCGCGGCACGCCCAGTTCAGGCATCACCCTTTGCACGTTCGCGAGCACCGAGTAGTCGCCGCAGCCGGGACACCAGCGGACGTCCTGATCGGTGACGAAGTCCTTGCGAGAGAGCTGCGGTCCGGCGGCCATGACTACTTCCCGTTGCCTTCCAGGATCTGCTCGATACGGCCCTGCACCTCGGACACCTTGAAGGGTTGCCCGGCCACCTTCGTGAACGGCTCGATGTCGATCAGGTATTTCGCGCGCAGGAGCATCGAGAGCTGCCCGAGGTTCAGCTCAGGCAGCAGGATATGATTGAAGCGTCCGAGCAGTTCGCCGAGATCCGACGGCAGTGGGTTCAGATGCCGGAGATGTGCGTGGGATACGTCGAGTCCCCGCTCCCGTGCACCCTTGATGGCGGCGGTGATCACGCCGTGGGTGCTGCCCCAGCCAAGCACGAGCAGTTCGCCGCGGTTCGGGCCGTTCACCTCGGTGGGCGGAATATCCCGGGTGATGCCTTCGATCTTCCGCTGACGCAACTGGACCATCTCCGCGTGGCTGATCGGGTCATAGACCACGTCGCCCGTGACGGGTGCCTTGGTGAGTCCGCCGATCCGGTGCTCGAGGCCGGGGGTACCGGGAATTGCCCAGGGCCTTGCCAGCGTCTCGGGATCGCGCTCGTACGGTTCGAATGTCTCCGCATCGGACGCCTGCGCGAGCCGGACCGGCGCGCGCGGCAGGGTCTCGACACTCGGAATCTTCCAGGGCTCCGCGCTGTTGGCCAGGTAGCCGTCCGACAGCACCACGACGGGTGTCATGTACTTGGTGGCCAGTCGGAAGGCCTCGAGCATGATGTAAAAGCAGTCGCCAGGGGTCGCGGGGGCGAGGATCGGGAGCGGCGATTGGGAGTGCCGGCCATACAAGGCCGCCAGCAGGTCGCCCTGCTCGGTCTTCGTGGGAGAGCCCGTTGACGGGCCGGCGCGCTGCACATCCACCACGACCAGCGGCAGCTCGACCATGACCGCGAGCCCGAGCGTCTCCTGCTTGAGGATGAAGCCAGGTCCGCTGCTCACGCTGATTGCGAGGTGTCCCGCGAATGCGGCGCCCACCGCCGCGCTGGCCGCTGCCATCTCGTCCTCGGCCTGGAAGGTCTTGACGTCGAAGTGTCGGTGGCGGGCGACCTCGTGGAGCACGTCGCTCGCCGGGGTGATCGGATAGGCGCCCAGGAATACAGGTCGCTCCATTTGTACGCCTGCGGCTACGATGCCCCACGCCAGAGCTGCGTTGCCGGTGATGTTGCGGTACGGGCCGGGCTCGATCTTCGTGGCCGGCACGACGAATGACGTGGGAAGCAGCTCAGTGGTCTCGCCGAAGGCGTGACCTGCGCGCAGTGTCCGAATATTCGCCTCGAGGACGTCGCCGTCGAACCTCGAAGCGAGCCAGCGCTCGGTGAAATCAAGGTCTCGGTGATAGAGCCAGTAGAGCAAGCCGAGAGCGAAGAAGTTCTTGCAGCGATCGATTTCTCGGGCCGAGAGGGCAAGCCCCTGGAGCGCCTCGCGGTTCAAGGTGGTGATCGGAATCTCGACGACTTCGTAGCGTTCGCGCAGTTCGGGAAGCGGGTCGTCGGTGTAGCCGGCCCGCGTCAGGGATTTCTTGGTCAGCGAGTTGCTGTTGAGAATCACCATGCCCTTCGAACGGACATCGTCGATGTTGGCTCGCAGGGCGGCGGGATTGAAGGCGACGAGCAGGTCGACGACGTCGCCCGGGGTGAAGATGTCCTCGGCGGCGAAGTGCACCTGGTAGCCCGAGACCCCAGCCAACGTACCCGCCGGCGCGCGGATCTCCGCTGGGAAGTCCGGGAAGGTGGCGACGTCGTTGCCGAAGAGGGCCGCCGTATCCGTGAACCTGCTACCGGTGATCTGCATCCCGTCGCCAGAATCGCCGACGAACCGGATGGCAACGTCCTCGAGTTGGGTAACCGCCTTGTCGGGGACGGGCTTCGAGCCGGAAGAACCGTCGTCGACGGTTCGCATGTACTCCCCCTCCGCCTTCCCCGCGTCCCCGCAGGTTGCCTAGAATGGAACGGCCATTGTATCCCGCTGGGGGCCGTGCGAAAGCCCTGACGCGGTCCCCACTCCTGTGTCGGCCGGGTGCAGGGGACACTGAACTGCTCCCGGGGCTCCGCTTCGACCGAGGCCACTGCAGCGCCTTGGCGCTCAAGAGACCCCGCAGCGGTGCCGATGAGTTCCGTATGTTCTTGCGTCATGATGAGCCGATCCTGCTCACGGAGGGCGGGATCGTCGGTCTCTGCGTGTCCCTCAACCGGCCGCTGGTCGAGCTCGACAACCTCCCGGCTGGGCCCGCGAGGGCGGCGATCGCGCTGCATCGAGACGATTCCGGAGAACGCGCTCTCGTGGTGGCGATTCGTTCCGAGGCCTCGAGCGCAGTCATCCGGTTCGCCTTTCGCGGAGAACTGAACTCCGAGGCCGATCGGGCGATAGAGGTCGGCCTGCAGTTTGCCGAGGGCATGGGATTCCTCTTCGACGAGGACATCCTGGCTGGAAACCTCCCCGCAGCAGAGCGAAAGGCTCTCGAGACCTGGTGCGAGCTGACCTGCGACGAGCTTCCCCGGCAGCGGCCCGTCTCTGCGAGGCAGCCGGCCGCGACGTCCGCCCCAGCCGACGAGGTCCTGGTTCTCGACGAGATGATCGATCGGGTCGACGACCTGCCTCCGCTCGATGCCCAGGCGACCCGCCGGGTCCTCAGCAAGTTTCGACGGCCTACGGACCCTCGTCCGGCCAAGGTCGTGGCGCTAGAAGAGGCCGGTGGCGTGCCCGCCCAGCTCGGGAGGATCTCCATCGTCCGGCGACGCAAGGACCGGGGAGAGCCCAGCGGGACGGAGGCCTCGGCCCGGCTCGCTCGGCTGTTGGCTCGCTTCTAGCTCGACTCACGGAGGTCACCCATGCGCGCGATTCATCGCCGAACCGTCTTTGCTCTCGTACTGGCCCTCGCCGGTAGCGGCTGTGCGAGTTCCGGCGCTGGCCAGGCCAGCATCGAAGAGGACATCCGAATCGCAGTGGCCAGGCGCAATATCGGAATCGACCACCTCGCCAACGGACGTGCCCCGATGGCGATCCGCGAGCTTCGGGTCGCCCATGACCTGAACCCCGAGGATCCGGTCACCCTCCACTGGTTGGGGGAGGCCTACCGCCGGCGCGGCCTCCTCGACCAAGCCCTCGAGCACTTCCTGAAGGCCGTCGCTCGGATCCCCGACGATCCGGATCTGCACCTCAATCTCGCCGGGCTCTACGTTCAGCTCGAGCGGTACCCCGAGGCCATCGCGCAGTACCAGATCCTGATCGATGACCCGACCTTCTCGGCCCCCTGGAAGGCGTATTCGAACAAGGGCTGGGCGGAACTCCAGCAGGGCCAGGTCCAGGAAGCGCGCCGCAGTCTCGAGGAGGCGCTTGCCTACCGCCCCACCTACTGGAGGGCGCGGCTCAACCTGGGCATCCTCGACATCCAGGAAGGGCACAACCTGCAGGCGATCGTGAACTTCGAGAAGGTGCTCGAGCGGAATGTCGGGAGGAGCGCTGAGGCCGAGACCCACTATCGTCTCGGGGAAACCTACGTCTCAATGGGCCGCCGGGACAAAGCTGTGGGGTACTTCATGCTTGCCGCCGAGCGCGCTCCGTACGAGCGTTGGGGACGCGAGTCGGAGGAGTACCTAAAGCTCCTCCACTGAGCCGGGGAGACTGATGGACGACGCGGCGCCCAGATCCGGCCCCCAGCCGATTGGCGCCTACCTGGCTGGGCAGCGGTGTCTGCGTGGGATCACCATCGAGGAACTCTCGGCGCAGACCCGGATCCCGCTGCGCTCCCTCGAGCGATTGGAATCTGGCCACTTCGACTCGGCCGTCGACGGTTTCATCCGGGGCTTCATCCGCACGGTCGCCGAGGCCCTCGGCCTGGATCCCGACGAAGCCCTGAACCGCACCCTCGAAGAGCCCGGACAGGGTCCGCGTGTGACGCCGCGGCTCTCGCTCCGGCGCGTCTCCGCCGTGGTGCTCGGCATCGTCCTGCTCGCCGCTGTCGGATTCGGCGTACAGCTGATTGCGATCTCCCTGGCTGGGGAAGCGTCCCGGGGCTCCTCCCTGGGGGCCACCCTGCGGCGGGATCCGATTCGCGATCTCGCCGAAGCCCAGGGTGTCGCGGCCCTGGCGCCTGCACCTGCCCTTGCGCTTGCCTCGACCCGGCGCGAGAGCGAAGCGCCGTCCAGAGCGGCTCCGGTCGAACACGAGCGGGCAGTCGCGGCCCCCGTGACACCCTGAACCGTCATGGCTGTCGGCCGCAAGCCGTCCCAGCGTGCGGAGGAGATGCCCGCCCTCGTGCTGCGCGCACGGGAGTTCGGCGAAGCCGATCTGATCGTTCATCTCCTGACGCCGGGCCGCGGACGCGTCACCGTGATGGCGAAGCACGCGCGCAAGAGCATGCGTCGGTTTCCGGGATCGCTGGACCTCTTCAACCATCTGGAAGTGAAGATCCACCCGCGCCGTCGTGGCGGCATGCCTCTCCTCGATCGCGCGAGGTTGTTGTCTCCCTTCCTGCCCCTTCGCGAGGATTCCGTTCGATATGCGCTGGCCTGCTACGTGATGGAGTTGCTCTCCCGGCTCGCCCCGGAAGAAGGAGTTGGCCCGGAGATGGAGAGCATCTACGCGTTTGCCCTCGAGGCGTTACAGGCCCTCGAGGTCGGCCACCCAGACGTTCGGATGCGCGTGCTGATCGAGTTGCGCGCGCTAGAAGCGCTGGGCCTGCGCCCCGAGCTGCGTCACTGCGTTCGCTGCGGGAAGGAGTGCCGGGGACCGGGTCCGGTGAGCTTCCATGTTGCGGATGGTGGCGTGATCTGCAGTCCGTGCGCGGATCCCGCGGAGTCGCTACTGCCGGTACATCTCGGCACCCTGCGTGCGCTCGAACAGGGTTTGAGCTTTCCCATTAGAGAGCTCAGCCGGCTGACGCTGGCCCCACAGGCCCTCGCAGAGGCGCAGCAGATCGTCGGGCGCTTCCAGCGCTTTCACCTGGGCATCGAGCTACGAAGCGAACGCTTCCTGTCGGACGTCCTGCGGACCCGCTCGGCTTGACCCTCCACGCGCTTGCGGGGATACTCGGCGCCCTCTGCGGGACCCCGCCAGCCACCCAGCCAGAAGGTGCCGAGCCCGATGAGCTCTGAATCCAGCCCGGTCACGATGGACAAGATTGTCTCGCTATGCGCGCGGCGAGGCTTCATCTTCCCGTCGGGGGACATCTACGGTGGCATCAACGGTTTCTGGGATTACGGGCCGCTCGGGGTCGAACTCAAGAACAATCTGAAGGCCCTCTGGTGGCAGCGTGTCGTGCGCGAACGCGACGACGTGGTGGGTATCGACTCGGCGATCATCACCCACCCTCGTACCTGGGAGGCCTCCGGGCACACCGAGAACTTCAGCGACCCGATGGTCGACTGTCGGTCGTGCAAGAAGCGCTTCCGCGCGGATCAACTGCAGGACGCCGGCGCGTGCGACTCCCGGGAGGGGAGCTCGGAGCACGACTTCACCGAGCCGCGAAACTTCAACCTGATGCTACAGACCCAGATCGGCGCGTCCGAGGACGCTTCGCTCGTCGCGCATCTGCGTCCGGAGACCTGCCAGCCGATCTTCACGGACTTCAAGCGCGTGCGGGAGACCGCGCGTCAGAAGATTCCGTTCGGGATCGCCCAGATCGGCAAGGCCTTCCGGAACGAGATCACGCCGCGGAATTTCACATTCCGATCCCGCGAGTTCGAGCAGGCGGAAATGGAGTTCTTCGTGCATCCGTCCGAGCGTGAGCAGTGGTTCGCTCATTGGCAAGCCGAACGCGTGAACTTTCATCTCGCCCTCGGCTTCGCCAGTGAGTCTCTGCGAACCCGCGCGCACGCAGACGACGAACTCGCCCACTACGCGAAGATTGCGGAGGACGTCGAGTTCCTCTTCCCCTTCGATTGGCAGGAGATCGAGGGCATCCACGATCGGGGCGACTGGGACCTCTCGGCCCACACCGAGTACTCGGGCAAAGAGCTGTCGGTCACCGATCCCGAGACGAAGGAGAGCTTCGTCCCGATGGTGATCGAGACCTCGATGGGCGTGGATCGCACGTGTCTGGCCCTGCTCGTGAGCGCCTACGATGAGGAAGATCTCGGAGACGGCGACAGCCGTACAGTGATGCGCTTCTCCCCACTCATCGCACCCGTGACGCTGGCGGTGCTGCCGCTCTCGAAGAAGCTCGCCGAGCCCGCCCGCGAAGTCGCGCGCAGCCTGCGCCGGGATTGGAACTGCAGTTACGACGAGTCTGGCAACATCGGCCGCCGATATCGACGTCAGGACGAGATCGGTACCCCTTGGTGTGTCACCTACGACTTCGACTCCGAGGAAGACGGCAAGGTGACGGTTCGGGATCGCGACAGCATGGAGCAGGAGCGCGTGTCGGTGGGCGATCTGGCGAACCTGTTCCGCGAGCGCATGGAGACTGCTCGGTGAGGAGCCGCGCGCGGCTCTGGGTTGCGATCGGCCTGATCGTTAGCGGCCTGCTGTTTGCGGGCTGCGGTTCGCCCTTCTCCTCGGCTCTCGACCCGCGGCCCCTGAACCGGGTCGAACGAGGTGAGTATCGCGGGCCCAGGCCTCGGGTCATCGGTGAATCAGGTGCCCACTCGGACGAGGTCGAACGCCTCGCCCAGGTCTTCTACACGCGCATCCTCAACCGGCGATTCAACAGCATCGCGACGAACCACGACCCAGCGCTGCGAGAGCTGTTCGCGTCTCCGGAGGCCTTCGCGGACTACTTTGCGGCTCTGGTCGATGCCCTCAGCGTGGCTCACTTCGAGGCCCTGCGGCCCACGGAGCTGTCAGTCGGCCAGCTGGACGGGGTCGAGGCCGACGTGGTTCTCGTGACCGTGCGCTACCGGGGCCAGAACTCGCTGCCGTTGCGCTGGTGGAGCGTCGAACTGATCCAGACGGACCGCTGGGAACGCAGCGACGGCCGTTGGTGGATCATCCCCGGCAAGCTCTGATCGAGCGAGAAGTTCACCCACGAAGACCCCAGCGGAGCGCCTCGAGGTGCCGCGGGTTGTTGCCTGGCAGGTTCTTACGAGCTGCCGGTCTGTGTCAGGGTGAATTCCCCTCCTCATAATTGGAAATCTTTTTCTACACCCGGGAGCCAGAGGGGGTACTCCGCCTGCGTCCCAGATTCTCTTAAAACCGCTTTGAATCCGGGTGCCTTCATCGCCCCTTTCCGGCGCGCGAGTTGCTGGCACAGAGCTTGCGTGACTCTATGGACGAAGGCGAGCAACAGACTTTCGAAAAGTTCAATGGTTTCGCGAGGATTGACAGGGGGACGACAAATTCGATCGAGCGCTCATGAGAAGTTCTACGGCCGTTGGAGTGAACCAGCCGGGAACCGGGGCCTCATGAGCAACAGGCGCTGCCGCCAAGCCCGCTGAGGGGCATCGGTGCCGAGCCCGCGGGAGCCACAAGCGACCGCGAGCGAAGTCGGGTGATCGAGGTTCAACGTCTAGGGGTTTGCAGACGACTACCGTCTCAGCCCGCCAGAGCCATGTCCTTCCTCCCGCAAGCCGCAGAAGCGGGGGATATGTCATGAGCGAACGCAATGCCAAGCCGTGGCCGTCAGATCGCGAACTGGTCGACGAGATCCTGGACGGGAACCGCGAGCACTTTGACCTGCTCTACGAGTGCTACTTCCCGCGCGTGTATCGCTTCGCATTGAAGCGACTCGGGGACCCTGCGGAAGCGGAGGATGTCGCCCAGGACGTCTTCATGACCCTGCTGTCTGCTCTGTCCTCCTATCAGGGTCAGTCATCGCTCCTCGTCTGGATCTTCGGGATCACGCGTAACACGGTGAATCGGCGATTTCGTCGTCCGCGTCCCCGTGTCGAGCCCCTCGAGGAGGGCGGTGCTCTCGATGTTGCAGGACGCGAAGCCCCGACGGACGAGAGCGTAGAAGCACGGCGCATGTTGAGTCGCTGCCAGGAGATCATCGAGTCCCAGCTGACTCCGCTCCAGAGGCGCATCTTCCTGCTGAAACACCTGCGCAGACAGCCGATTCGCTCGATCGCCGAGGTTCTGGGTACGTCCGAGGATGCCGTGAAGGCGAACCTCTACCGGATGCGCCGCGCCATTACGGAGGGGACTCCCGGTCTGGAACACCTGCTCCGGACCTAAATCCCGGTAGCAGAGCGCGCACCGCTCCCCCCTGGGGGTGTGCACTTTTCTTTGCCACGGGGGGCCCCTCGCGAGCCACGTAGATGAGTGAGGGTAGTTGCACGTAGATTGCCGCCCGGTGAGACGGGCTGCTTGCGACAAGCGACTCAGCGGGCTGCCTGCGGGTCGGTAGTCGGTACCCATGGCTCTGGGAAGGGATCTGGGGGGGGGACAACAGCGGTGGAGGCCGTGTTGCCCCGAGTTACTGAAGCCGAAGACACGAGACAGGTTGCGCGGGAGCTGGAGAGCTCCCCGGCGCGTGCTGAAGTGTCCGAGAGTCCCCTGCATTCGCAGAGCGACCAGGAGTTGCTCGCCGGTCTACGTGAGGGGAGTCAGCTCCACTTCACCGAGCTCTACAACCGCTATTTTCAGCGCATCTACAGCTTCGTGTACACCCGTATGCGGAATCACCCGGATGCCGAGGAGGTCGTTCAGGAGACCTTCACCGTCGTCTTCTGCTCCTTCGAGAGCTACCGGGGAACTTCGTCTCTGGTCTCGTGGATCTACGGAATCGCCAGGAACACGCTGAACAACCGCTTGAGGCGCCTGAAGGTCGAAGGGCAGCGACTCAATGCACTGCGCCCGGAAGACCTCCGGCCGTCCTCGGCGCTGAGCAATTGCGACCCGGAGGAGAACCTCCGCATGCAGCGATTCTCGGAAGCCCTCACCGAACGACTCGAGTCGGTTTCGGAGTGGCAGGCGGAAGTCTTCTTCATGCGGCATTTCGAGAATCTGAACATCCAGCAGATCTCTGACCGAACCGGTCGCAGCAGCGATGCGATTCGCTCGAGCCTGTATCGGGTGAAGCGGCTGTTCTTCGAGACCGCAGAGCTCTCGTCGTCCGGTTCCAGAGCCGGCGCGGGAAGTGGTAGTTAGACTGGTATGCAGGGAAGGAGCGATATGGGGGGGCGCGTTGCACGCGGTATGAGGGGCGGAAGATCGCCTGGCACTGACGGCGTGACCGAGGCCGACTGGGACGACGTCCTCGAGAAGCCGATGGAGTTCGATCCAGACGAGCTGCGCGAGTTCTTGGCGGCCGACATGATGGACGTTCCGGTCGCTCCGGGCTTCAAGGAGCGGCTGCGCCAGAAGCTCTGGCGGGTGGTCAAGCTGCGCTACGGGCGCGGGGCGACCCGGAAGCCCTGATCGGGCTCGATCCGCAACTGGACTAGGTCCGGTTGCTTGGCTGAAGCCTGCTTCTCGGCAGCAGGGCCGAAGGCTACCTTTCCCGACGTGCGCAATCCCATCCGGGTGAAGAACCTGCGGATGCGCTTCCTGCCGTTGTACGCGGCGGGGTTGGTGCTGCTGTTCTGGGTTCGACCGACGCTGCTCGAGTATCTGGCGGGGCTCGTCGCTGTGCTGCTCGGCGCGGCCGTACGCACCTGGGGGGCCGGGCATCTGGTGAAGACCACGAGCCTCACCATCAGCGGGCCCTACGCGCGCATGCGCCATCCGCTCTACGTCGGGACACTTCTGTGCGGAAGCGGAATTGCCGTCATGCTCGGGGGCGCGTGGGCACTGGGTGCGCTGGCGGTCTTCCTGCCGTGGTTCTTCCTCGTGTACTTCCCGCGCAAGGAGCGGCTGGAGTCCGAGCGCCTGGAGGCGCTGTACGGCGAGGCGTTCGCGCGCTACCGCTCCGAGGTGCCTGCGCTGCGTCCCAGGCTCGCTGCCTGGAGGCCGTCCGCGCAGGGCACCCGGGTGGGAGATCCCAGCTGCCGTTGGTCCCTGGAACGCTACTCGGAGAACAACGAGTTCGGGACACTGCTGGCGCTGCTGGTGTGCCTGGTCGTTTTCGGCATCCGCGCGTTGGGCTGGACGTGAGCCTGTCCCGCGCCTCACTCTCGAACTCGGTCGTCGAGGTCTTGAGCCGCGGCGGTCCCGGCAACCCCGATGTATTGCACGTGCGGCACGAGGGTCGGGACTACGTGGTGAAGGATTTCTCCGCGCGCGGGCCCTGGATGCGACGCATCGCCCCGTGGCTCGTGCGGCGGGAGATGCGCTCCTACGAGCAGCTCCAGGGGCATCCGGCAGTGCCCCGGCTGCTATCGCGGCTCGACGAGCTGGCGTTCGCGGTCGAGTACCGTCCGGGTGAGATCCTGGGGCCGCAGCTTGCGGCCCGGGTGCCGCCGAGCTTCATCGTGGAACTGCGGGAGGCGGTGCGGGAGATGCACGCTCGGGGGGTCGTGCACCTGGACCTGCGTCACCGCAGTAACGCGCTCGCCGACCCGGACGGCCACCCGGTCCTGATCGACTTCGCTTCGGCCGTGCGCTTCCGGCCGGGGGGTCTCGCGGCCCGGATCCTGCTGCCGCTGATCGCGTGGATCGATCTTCGCGCGATCGAGAAGTGGGAGCGCCAGTTCGAAGCCGCCCGGCGCGCACCCGCAGACAGCTAGCCGTGCGGTCGCGAGAGCGTCGCGGCGATTCGCCGCCATGGGCCTGCGGAGCTAGTCGCTCGGGTCCGGGACCGGCTCGGTGGGGTCGCGCGGGGCGAGACGACCGATCAGGTGGCGGAAGGTGTCGAGGGTGAGCCGCGCGTCCGCCAGAGCCCGGTGGGCGACGCCGTTCTTGTCGAGGAGCCCCGCCGTGGTCGCCGACTGGCGCAGCGACAGGGCCGAGACGGTTTCTCCCGCGACGAGTGACCACGCGTAGTAGAGGGTCGCGAGATCGATCACGTGATAGTCGAACGGGTAGGGGATCCCACACTTCTTGTACGCGAGTTCGAGAAAGATGACGTCCATGCGGACGTTCTGGCCCGCCGGCACCACGGTGCAGTCGGACGGCATCAGGTCGGCGAACTCGGTGAGCACCTGCCGGACGCCCGGCGCCTGGGCCCAGACCTCCTCGTCGTAGCCGAAGATCCGAGCGGCCTCCTCGCTCACACGCTCCGGTCGAGGCCGAACCTTCCACTCGGCTTGTGAGAGCTCGCGCAGCCGGTAGTCGGTTACGACGACTCCGATCTCGGTGATGTCATGAAGCTCGGGGTCGAGTCCCCCGAACTCACAGTCCAGGAATGCAAATGCAAACACAGAGACAAGCGCCTGCGGCCCGGCACCCCACGCTTCGCGTGAGCTGCGAAAATGGTGCTCCCAACGGGAATCGAACCCGTGTTTGAGCCTTGAGAGGGCCCCGTCCTAGGCCGCTAGACGATGGGAGCACGCGAAAAGCGTCGGCAAATTAGCTAGCTGCAGGGGAGTGTCAACTTCCCCCCAGATGCCGTTCGACTTGCGTCTGGAACGCGCGCGCTGCGACACCGGTGACGCAATTCGTCGCTGCAAGCTGCCGCAACTCGTCACTATGGCGGCAGGGCCCCGGCATCCGAAGGCCGGTTCCGGCGTTCTTTGCAGCTTCGAATTGCGCTGCGCGGGCTCAAGTGGGCGACCCCGGCCTGCCGATGCAGGAACACGCAGCCGCGTGATTGGCACGCGGGTTGCTCTAGTTCTGGCACGACAGCGAACCCGGGGATTACGGCGGTTGACCGCTCCCCCACGTCCGGGGAGCGAGACCGCGTCCCGACCGAAACCAGAGGAAAAACATGAGCAAGCAGCTTCACGAGCGAAACAAGGGTTTTACCCTGATCGAACTGATGATCGTGGTTGCGATCATCGGAATCCTGGCGGCGATCGCCATTCCCAACTTCCTTCGCTTCCAGCTCAAGGCCAAGAGCGC
>JAYGDB010000113.1:0-38913 GCA_046583095.1 Myxococcota bacterium
AGCATCTTCTCGGCGAATGACGACAGGTTCGCGAACTGAAAGATCGGATCTCCCGATTCTGAGGTGAGTCGCGACTTCGTGCCGCCGGGCCGGCCCGCGAACTGCGTCGGGCAGAGATACGGCCGACCGCCCGTACAGAACTTGCAGACCCCGCACCAGGAGTTGAGACAGCCGATCACGTGATCGCCCGGAGCGAAGTCGGTGACCCCTTCGCCCACCGTCTCGACGATGCCTGCGGGTTCGTGGCCGAGAACGCAGGGCGGCGGAACGGGCAAGCCCCCTTCCATCACGGTCAGGTCGCTGTGGCAGATCCCCGAAGCTGCCGTTTTCAAGAGAACCTCTCCCGGGCCCGGATCGTCGATCTGAACGTTCTCGATCTCGAGGGGGGCGTTGTTTGCTCGCATCACTGCTGCCTTCACGGCGCATCTCCTTTGTTCGTGCGGCTCCGGGACGGAGGCACGGATCAACCAGTTTGGATCTCGGGAGCCTCATCCCCTTCGGCGACTCCCGTACCATGGAGAGAACGTGCTGCCAGCGGTGCAACCTCGAAGCCGTCGGTGTCGACCTTGGATGTACGCTCGCGAAACTCGCTCATCGAGTACGGCCACTGCGTCACCACGCGTCCGCTGGGTGTTCGATAGTAGCCGTTGCAATCGGCCTGCCACACCTCGATACCGGCAATGGCCTGCTGCACCTCTTCGTTGTAGCGGTCCATCACCTCGGGACGAACGTCGATCCACGCGAGGCCCTCGTTCGCGATTCGTTGGATCTGTTGCAGCGAATAGTCCACCTGGTACTCGATCATGCTGAGAATCGAGCCATTGTTGGTATTCGGGCCGTAGAGCATGAACAGATTCGGGAAGCCCGCGGTCGTAATGCCGAGGTAGGCGCGCGCACCGTCGCTCCACGCCTCGTCGATGCGCTGACCGTCCCGCCCAGTGACGTCGATCGCCGACAAGTACTTGGTCGTCGAGAAGCCCGTGGCGAAAATCAGCGTGTCGACCGGACGCGACCTGCCATCGACGGTGACGACCGCCTCCGGCGTCACTCGCTCGATCGCATCGGTCACCAACTCGAGGTTGGGCCTGTTGAAGGCAGGGTAGTAGTGGTTCGAGAGCAGCGGTCGCTTGCAGCCGAAGGGATGCTGGGGCGACAGCTTGCGACGCAGCTCCGGATCCTCGACGACCTCGATGGAGGCCGCGACCGCGGCTTCCAGTTCGGCCAGCACCGCAGGATCCGAGAAGGTGATCGAGCCGTCGACCTGCTCGAAGATCTCGTCGCGCAGCGAGAGCGACGCGTTTGGATCGGTCGCAAAGCGTTCGAGATCTTCCGGCCCGTAGGGTTCGTCTTCCTTCGGAAGCACCCAGTTCGCCGTGCGCTGGAAGAGGTGGACCTGGCCCGCCTGCTTGATGATCTCGGGAACGAACTGGACGGCACTTGCCGCACTTCCGATCACGCCGACCGTCTCTCCCGAGAGGTCGTGATCCCAATCCCACTGCGCGGAGTGGAAGCACGTGCCCGCGAACGAGTCGCGACCTTGGATCTCGGGCCACGTGATTTCGTTGAACATGCCGATCGCGCTGATCACGATATCGGCCTCGACCGCCTCGCCCGATTCGACTTCGAGCGTCCAGCGCGAGGTGCCCTCGTCCCAGCCAGCGCTCCGAACTTCGGCATTGAAACGACAGTGCGGGAGCAGCTCGTACTTCTCGGCGCAATGCTCCAAGTAGGCGCGAATTTCGGGTTGGGGCGAATACGGACGCGACCAGTCGGTCTTGGTCTCGAACGAAAACGAGTACAGATGGGATTGGATGTCACAGGCGCAACCCGGGTAGCGGTTGTGGTACCAGGTGCCGCCGACGCCCTCACCCTTCTCGAGCAGGATGAAGTCCTCGAAGCCCGCCTGCTTCAGCCGAATCGCCATGCACAGACCGCCGGGTCCCGCCCCAATGATCGCGATCCGCAGGCCTCGAGGCCGGTCCTCCGATGCGCTCATGCTCCTAGTCCTCCGATCCTGCCAGCGACGCGACGCGCGCATGCCCCGAATTCTCGAACCCCGCGCCCTCTTTTGATAAGTCAGAATCGGCAGGATTGTCAAACGGAATTGACGAGTTGGCCGCGCCGCCTCTATGCTCCCCCAATGCGTTCCGACTCTCGCGGCCTGCGCTCGCGCTCAACTTCGTGAGGCTCAGGCGCCGAACGACGAGGACGGCGACATGAATTACGAATGGATGGTCGCCCTGGGCTACTACCACTGGGTGGCCGCGCTGGTATTCATCGCGGTTTTCTCGCTGCTGACGACACTGGGCCGCCGCCTCGTCTTCAAGCTCCCACCGCTGCAAGGCATGCGAGAGCTGAACAACGAGGCCGATCGCGAGAAGTTGTCCCGGAAGTCCTTCCGCGAGGCGGTCAAGGTCAACAGCAAGGCCGGCCTGGTCACGAACTTGGTCTTCTACGCCACGCTCCTGCCCCTGTGCGTGAGCCTGGAGCCGCGCCCGATCTGGCGGCACTTGATCGACATCGTGGCGGTCCTGATGGTGTTCGACTTCTTCTACTACCTGACGCACCGCTTCATCTTCCACGGCGAACTGATGGCCAAGCAGCACGCTCTGCATCACCAGAGCCGGACTCCGGTGCATATCGATGCGCTCTACGTACATCCGCTCGAGACCGTCATCGGACTCGGCCTGTTCCTGGGCTCGATTCCGCTGTTCGCCGCGGTTACCGGTGGCCCCCTGAGCGCCTTCTCGATGGCCATCGCGACGCTCATCTTCACGCAGCTGAACACCATCAATCACACCTACGTGAACCTGCCCTACTTCCCTTACAAGACCCTCGACTACATCACGTCGATTCACGCGGCACACCACGTGGACATGAAGCAGGGCAACTTTGCCACGCTGACGATGCTCTACGACTGGTTGTTCGGAACCCTCGAACAACCCGTGAGCCGACCCGCCCCCTAGGCGCGGGACGTCAGTTCGAAAGCGCAGGAGAGATTCATGGCTGACGAGGAACGGGACCCGCTCCAGGTGCAATTCGAGAACTGGATCGGGAAGCCACTCGGCACGTCCGGCCCGCTGCTAGCACCCGACGACGTCAACGTCCCGATGATCCGTCACTGGGTGGATGCTCTCGATGACCGCAACCCGGTGTACCTCGACGAAGAGGTCGCTGCGACGACGAGATTTGGCGGGATCGTCGCGCCCCCGGCCATGCTACAGACGTGGTCGATGGGCCGGCCCCAGATCGAGGGCATTGCCGAGCGGGGCGGCGCCCCCGGAGAGATCGACTCCGACAATCCCATCAGCGTACTCACTGATGCAGGCTACAGCGGCACGCTGGCGACGAATTCAGAACTCGAATTCGAGCGCTACTTGCGACCGGGGGATCGAATCGGGTCGCAGACCGTGCTGGAATCCATGTCGGAGCGCAAGACCACCGCACTCGGGCAGGGATATTTCGTGAACTGGGTGACCACCTATACGGATGGACACGAAGAGGTCGTGGGCCGACAGCGCTTCCGGATCTTCAAGTTCGAGCCCGGCAGCACCGCATCGGAGCCATCGAGCCGGCCGCAACGGCCGAGTGAGCCGCCGGCCGGCGAGGAGCTTCCGCCGTTCGAACTCGAGGTGACCCCGACCGTGGTCGTCGCCGGTGCAATCGCCTCGCGTGACTTCATGCCCGTGCACCACGACCGCGATTACGCGCGCGCGCAGGGCGCACCGGACATCTTCATGAACATCCTCACCACCAACGGTTACGTCTCGCGCTTCATCACCGACTGGGCGGGACCGGAGACAATGCTGCGCAATATCTCGATCCGCCTGGGCGCTCCGGCGGTGCCGGGCCAGCCCCTGCGATTCACCGGGCAGGTTTCGGACACGAAGCTCGACGGGGACCAGCGCGTCATCGAGGTGGCCATCCGAGCCGCGAACGATCTCGGCAATCACGCAACCGGCACGGTCGTTCTCAGCCAACCTCTCGACACGGCCACGGCCTGACCGCGAGCGGACACTCCCAGGAGAGAAGCATGGGGCGATTGGACGGAAAGGTGGCACTCATCAGCGGCGCAGCGCGCGGCATGGGGCGTGCAGAGGCGAGGCTCTTTGCAGCGGAGGGCGCAAAGGTCGCGATCTGCGACGTGCTCGACGTCGAGGGCAAGGCGGTGGCGGAAGAGATCGGCCCGGACGCTTTGTACCAGCACCTCGACGTGACGAGCGAAGACGAGTGGGAAACGGCCGTCGCGGCCACCACGAGCGCCTTCGGCAAGCTCGACGTGCTGGTGAACAACGCCGGGATCGCCGAGGCTGCACCGCTGGCCGAGATGACACTCGACAGCTACCGGCGTGTGACCGAGGTGAATCAGACAGGCGTCTTCCTCGGCATGCGAGCCGTCGTCGAAGCGATGACGGCCGCCGGCGGCGGATCGATCCTGAACATCTCGTCCATCGATGGACTGGTCGGGATGAACAACCTCACCTCCTACGTGGCGAGCAAGTGGGCAGTACGCGGAATGACGAAAGTCGCCGCCATGGAGCTCGCGGAACGCAATATCCGGGTCAATTCCATTCATCCGGGCTTCATCCTCACCACGCTCGGGGTCGAGGAAGGCGTCGACCCGGCAGAGGTGCACGCCCTTCTCGACGCACACGCGCAGCGACTGACACCGATGGGCCGCGCCGGCAAGCCCGAGGACATCGCGAATCTCGCACTCTTTCTGGCTTCGGACGAGAGTTCGTACTCGACGGGATCCGAGTTCGTCGCGGATGGCGGGCTGATCGCCGGCTATCCGGCTCCCGGTTCCGACTAGACGCGCGCCGAAGAGCGCAACCCGAACTGCGTCCAGCTACTTCAGCGCCGGCTCCACCAGGCCGAGATCGATCAGAGTCTGGCCGGTTTCACGCAGCGTGTCCTCGATGGTATGCGTTTCGAGTCCCAGTTCTTCTCGGGCCCGGTCGCAATGCGCGCGCGGCGCGTCATAGACCTGGCCGTACTTCTCGAGGTACGGCTCCATCTCGGGCGGCCCGCCGCCGACGTCGATCAGAGGGAACAGCTTCTGCAGGTGCTCTTGCAGCTGCATCACGTTGATCTCACCCGATTCGTCCGTGGCGCTCAACTGGTAGCGCCAACCGTTCTTGCACACGTCACTCTCGAGCATCAACGCTTGTGCCTCGCCTACGTCGCGTACGTCGACGATGTTCCAGAGCGCTTGCCACCCCCGCTTACAGGGCTTGCCGCGCAGCATGCGGCCGAGGAACCACTGCCACGAACCCACCAACTCGTGCGCCCGGCTCAGCAGCGGTCCCAACACCACGATGGGACACACCGACACGGCGTCGAAACGGCCATCCTCCTCGGCCGCTCGATTCACCAGGTGCTCGGTCTCTACCTTGGCCATCGCGTACGCCATCTCGCCGTTGTCGTCGATCCGGTCCTGGCTCCAGTTCTTGTCACTTTCGCGGTTTTCCGACGCCCAATCCTTCTCCGTAAATACGTAACCGGGCAGTTGCGGGTGACCGATCGCGGCAAAGGAACTGGTGTAGACGAAGCGCTTGACGCTGCCCGCTCTTTTCACCGAACCGAGTACGTTGCGCGTGCCGTCAACCGCACCGTCGTAGACCTGTCGCGAGTTGTTGGCGCCGCCGTACCCCATGGCGGTGCCCACGTGGAGCACGCCGCTGCACTCCTCGAACGGTTTATCGTAACTGCCCGCCTCGAGCAGGTTGGCCTCGAACAACTCCAGCCGGCCAGCATGGCCCGCTTCATTCAGCGCCTCGAGGTGATCTGTCTTCTCCGGATTGCTCCGGTCGGTCACGCAGGCGTGGACCGTATAGCCGCGCTTCATCAAGGCGGTGACCACTTGAGAGCCCACGTAGCCCGACGCACCGGTGACCGCGACGGGACCGTTCGACGATCTTACGGAAGGCATCCTTCTCCTCTCCCTTGCGAGAGCACGGGACGATCAGCGCCCCTGGGTTCCCTGCATCAGGGGCGCATCCCCCGCGCCTTCGGACCCCGCGGTTCCGCCTGGACGATCTGGTAGGCCCGCCGGGCCCACTCGATCAACAGAGGTCGCGTGTTGCGCGGATCGATCAGTTCTTCGACCCCAAAGGCCTCCGCGGTCAGGATCGGATCGCGCAGGGACTCGAGCCCAGCCTCGAGCTCACGGCGCTTTGCGTCCGGATCGGGCGATGCTGCGATCACACGCTTGTAGGCCGCCTCGACGCCGCCCTCGATCGGAAGCGAACCCCACTCTCCCGACGGCCACGCATAGCGGGGGCTCGAGCGTGTGTGATTTGAATGACCCGCGCCCGCAACACCGTAGGCCTTGCGGACGATGATCGAACACCACGGAATCGTGGCTTGGAAGACCGCCGCGAGTGCACGAACTCCCTTGCGAATCGTCCCGCGCCGCTCGGCATCGGTCCCGATGAGAAAGCCGGGATTGTCGACGAAATTCACGACCGGCAGGTGGAACGTGTCACACAGATCCACGAAGCGCAGCATCTTCTCACCCGCGTCGGCGTTGATCGCGCCGGCCGCGAAGCGCGGGTCGTTCGCCATCACGCCGACCGGGATACCGTCCAGGCGAGCGAAGCCCGTGACCAGGGGGCGGCCGAAGTAGCGACCCATCTCGAAGAAGCTGTCGAGATCGAGAACCAGCCCCAGCAGTTCGCGCATCTTGTAGACCTTGCGGCGGTCGCGTGGCACGATCGAGAGCAACGCCTCCTCGCACCGCTCCGGGTCGTCGCGAGGCTCGACGCGCGGTGGAACCTCCCAGACCGAGGTCGGCAGATAGGACAGGAAGCGGCGAATCTCTGCGAACGCTTCCTGTTCACTCCCCACGTCATTGTCCACCGCACCGCTCTGCCGCGCCTGAATGTGAGAACCGCCCAGATCCTGCTTACTCACCTCGCGCCCGAATGCCCGAGCCACCACGGGCGGGCCCGCGACGAAGAGTTGGCTCGTCTCTCGGACCATCAGCGAGAAGTGAGAGGCCGCGACGCGCGCAGCCCCGATGCCCGCGACCGGGCCGAGCGCAGCCGCAACCACCGGAACCTCGGAGAGGAGCCGCACCGACACATCCCAATCGGGATTTCCGGGCACATAGGAGCGCTTGATCTGAGCGTTCGTCTTGACGCTGCCGCCACCGCCGGTTCCATCGACGAGCCGGACGATCGGGAGCCTCAGCTCGCGGGCCGTTTTCTCGCTCCAGCCCATCTTGTTTCCGATCGCACCGTCGGCCGCACCACCGCGAACCGTGAAGTCGTCGCAGCCGATCACGACCGGGCGTCCGTCGATCGCGCCCCGCCCCGTCACGAAGTTCGAGGGCGTATAGCTCTCCATCTTGCCGT
This sequence comes from Myxococcota bacterium, assembly GCA_046583095.1. GTDB lineage: Bacteria > Myxococcota_A > UBA9160 > UBA9160 > UBA4427 > JAJDAN01. Next base: position 7,359 of record JAYGDB010000113.1, read on the forward strand.
CTTCGTCGTAGACGATCTTGCTCGTGAGGCTTCCAACCTCTCTGAACGACCCGTCATCGAGAAGCTGTGCCACTCGTTCACGCACCGGAAGACGGCCCGCGGTGACGTGGCGCGCGACGCGCTCCTCGCCGCCCATCTTCGCGGCCAGGCCCTTGCGTCGCTCGATCTCGTCGAGTTCCGGCTTCCAGCTCATCGCGCTCGCCCCCGCTCCCCCAGCCCCGACATACGATGGAACGGGCGGAGCCCGGACGCCACCCGGGCCTAGGAGCCGGTCTCGACTTCCAGCCCCGCGCTCGCTGATCCTGCGGCGGCCATCCCGTTCATGAATCGCTGAAGCGCTACGCGTGGTGTCGCAGCACCCGCCCGGCGCGCGCGCCGGTGTGCTCGCCATCCATCACGTTGACCTGGCCGTTGACGATCGTGGCCTTGTAGCCCTTTGCGCGTTGGATGAAGCGCGGCGCGCCGCCCGGGAAGTCATGGACCAGCTCGGGCTGACACTCGGCGACCGTGTCGAGATCGAAGACGTTGACGTCGGCCCGCTTACCGACCGCCAGGGTTCCACGATCGCTGACACCCAGCACACGCGCCGGGCCGGAGGTCAACCGGCGGATGCCCTCGGCCAGGCTGTAGAGACCGTGCTCTCGGACCCAGTAGGACAGCACGAAGCTGCACCAACCCGCGTCCATGATCTGCGAAACGTGCGCGCCGGCGTCACCCAGGCTCGGGAAGATATTGTCGCTCTCGAAGAGATCGCTGAGTTCTCCCAGGTCCTGGTTGAACATGCGCAGATTGAAGAGACCCTTGCCGTCACTCTCGCGCGACAGCCGTAGGAAGGTCTCCACGAATTCCTCACTCGCGGCCTCGCCCATTGCCGCAACGTTGCTCTGTCTGGGCAGCGTGTAGTCGGGCGTCTCGCCATCACCCAGATAGAAGACCTGCTTGAGGTCGAAGCGCCGCGGGGTGCCTATGCCTTCCTCGACGAGCTTCGCAGCCGTGTCCGCATCGTTGATCGCGGCGAGACGACCCGCCAGGTCGAGCTTGCGCAGCATCTTCCAGGTTTCGCCCGCGAACGGCAGATTGGACTGCAGTCCGAAGATGAAGCCAGAGCCGCGCACCTGCGTGATTGCGGTGATATCGCGTCCCTTGCAAAGCTCGTCGAGACGCTTGGCCTGCGCGCGTCCACTGCCCTTGTCGGGGCCCGCGCCGTAACTGAACAGGATGCGACCCTGAGTCGTGTCGGAGATGGCCTTCAGGACCTCGAAGTCCGCACCGACTGCCTGAATCAAGCCGTCCCGCGGTCCCACGGCCTTGGCGATCTCGCACAGTTCCTGGGGATCCGCGAAGGTACCCGGGATCGAGCGGCCATCGGGCAGCTTGTGAGGCGCATAGCGATTGGTGGAGAAGCCCACCGCTCCGCTGTCGATCGCCTTGCCGACGATGTCGGCCATCTGCCGCCGTTCGTCGTCGCTGGCCTGCTCCTCGACTGCGCGCTCGCCCATCACGTAGTAACGCACGGCACAGTGGCCGACCATGCCAGCGACGTTGATGCCCGGATCCAGCTTGTCGAGGGCGTCGAGATAGCCTCCGTAGTCTTCCCAGGTCCAGGGCAGGCCCGTCAGAATGGCGTGCTTCGGGATGTCTTCGACCGTCTCCATCATGCCGGCCAGCAAGTCGCGGTCGCTGGGCTTGCAGGGCGCGAAGGTGACACCGCAGTTCCCCATCAACGCGGTGGTCACACCGTGCCAACTCACGGGGGTCAAGGCGGGATCCCAGCCGATCTGTGCATCCAAATGAGTGTGCAGATCGATGAATCCGGGGCTCACCACGTGGCCCTCGGCGTCGATCTCCTGCTTGCCTCGTTCATCCACCTTGCCAACGGCCGTAATCAGGCCATCGTCGATGGCGACATCGCCGGGAGCCGCTTCGGCCCCCGTGCCGTCAACAATCTTGCCGGAGCGGATCACGAGGTCATGGGCCATGGGTTCCTCCGTTCGATGTCTTGCTTGACTCTAGGGCAAGCAAAGCGGGCCGGCTTCCCCGGCGCGAGCGCGCAGGCGGACGTTGCCCTACGGCGAATCCTCTTCGTACCAGTCCTGGCCGAAGACGACCGTGATGCCGTTGGGGTCGCGCACCGAGAAATCGCGAATGCCGTAGGGGCGATTCCCGAGCGGCATGGTGACCTCGGCGCCTCGATCGACGACTTCCCGGTGGCATCCGTCGACGTCCTTGACCCACTGGAACAGCTCGACGCCGGTCGGCTGACTGTCTCCGCGTGCGAAGTGAATCGCCGCGTTGTCTCTCCAGACCACCGTGTAGTCGTCGCTCGTGCCCTCGGGATCCGAACGAAATCCGAGCACGTCGCGATAGAACGTCGCAGTCGCCGTCACATCCGGCACGTGCAGGATCGGCGCTCCCTGGATGATCTGTTCGGGGTTAGAAGTCGGTCGATCAGGCATGCCGGACCTCCTGAAACAGATTCTAACCATACGACTGTTCAGGAGCCAGAAAAGAGGATCTCCGCGAAGCAACATGCCTTGCAACCTGGGCTGGGAGTTCCATCCTCTACCCCGCGTCGGAATGGTTGGTTGGGAGCCGGAAATCGAGGAGGGGGAAGCGATGTCAGTGGTCGAGAAGATCCTGCCGAGGCAGGCGAGCAACGACTACCGGGGCAGCCCGATCGCCCTCTACGTGTTCGTGCTCCTCTCGCTGGTCATGGCGGGACGAAGCCTGATCCACTTTCTGAAAGACGACAGCGGGGTCAACTCGATCGCGACGATCCACATGTTTCCGGGCGACCCCGACCCCAACACCGTGATCTACATGTTCAGCGCACTGTGGGGGTCGCAACAGGCGATCATGGTGCTGCTCTACGGGGTCGTCCTCTTCCGCTACCGAAATCTCATCCCGCTGATGTACGTGGTGTTCCTCCTCGAGACCGGCTTTCGCGCAATCGTCGCAATCCTCCACCCCCTGACCGCAGAGCACTATCTGCGGACGCCTCCAGGGGCCTACGCCAACCTGCCAATGCTGGTGATTTCGGTCGCGATGCTGGTGCTCGCACTGCGAACTCGATCGACGCCAGGCGCAGCCCCAGAGACCGTCGACTGATCGCCGGTGGGCTCACTGGGCGTTCCATGCACGCGCTCAGTGCTCGCGGCGACCCGTCATCAGCGAGCGCAGGGTTTCGAAGTCGAAGTCCGGCTTCTTGCTGGCCTCGATCAGCACCGACTCGCCCTTGCCGATCGCGACTGCAGCCTCCGGCAAGCTCGCTGCAAGGTCGTTCGGGATCACGACGGCGCCGTGCCGATCGGCGTGCACGAGATCTCCGGGGCGAACCTGCATGCCGTGGACGGTCACGGGGATCTCCCACTCCACCGCGTGCACGAACGCATGGGAGGGCCCCACGTTGCCCGCGAGCACCTGGAAACCCTCGGCGAGTTCGTCGAGGTCGCGCACGCTGCCGTTCGTGATGACCCCGAGCGAGCCGAGGCCCCGATGCAGGTGGGTCTGCACCTCTCCCCACCAGGCGCCCACGCCGGCTGACGGGTCGAGGTCTTCGACCACGGTGATCGTAGGATGCGGGGGCGCAGCCACGGACTCGTAGTAGGCGAGGCGGGCCTCGCGATCGGCAGCGGCATCCCTCGAGGAGGGCTGGACCGCTCGGATCGTCGCAGTGCGCGCATAGCCGACGATCGGCGCTAGCTCGGGACGCACGCAGACGAGCGGGCGCGTGGTGTAGCCGTAGCCGGTGCGCTCGGGTGCCACGCGCTCGAGCGCATTGCAAACGGTCGGGGTGTCAAAGGCCTTCAGGGCTTCGAGCAACTCGGGAGTCGTCATACTCACTTGATATCACAGCCCAGGCGTCCGAGGATCCGGGCCATGAAGCGCTTCCAGGTTCCGGACGAGATCGCGATCCGCGTCCCCCACGGCGACATGCACGCGGCGGTCGTGGGGATCTTCGGAGCGCTCGGCTGCCCCCGGGACGATCGGCGGCGCTGCGCGGACGCCCTGCTCTACGCCGACCTGCGCGGCATCGACTCGCACGGGGTCAGCAACATGATGCCGATCTACGTGGCCATGCTGAAGCAGGGCTACGTGAACCCCACCCCGAAGCTCCGGGTGCTACGAGAAGCCGACGCGACCGCGACGGTCGACAACGACCGAGGCCTTGGCCTGACGATCGGACCCCAGTGCATGGAACTCGCGCTCGACAAGGCGGAGCGCTGCGGCATCGGCTCGGTCGTCGCGACCAATGGACGGCACTTCGGTGCCGCCGCCTACCACGCCTCCCTGGCACTCGAGCGCGACATGATCGGCCTGGCCCTCACCGTCGGAGGCCTCGAGGTGGCCCCCACGTTCGGTGCCGAGGCACGGGTCGGCCTGAACCCGATCGGCATCGCGGTCCCCGCGCGGGACGAGCCTCCGTTCATCTTCGATGCCTCGATGAGCTCGATCGCGGGCAACAAGATGCGAATCGCGAAGCGACTGGGCTCGACCGTCCTGCCGGGTTGGATCGCAACCCCGGACGGCACACCGATCATGCACGAGTCCCCGGTGCCCGACGAGTTTCTGATGCTGCCACTCGGCGGCACTCGCGAGATCGGCTCACACAAGGGCTACGGTCTGGCCGTGATGGTCGACATCCTGTCCGGGCTCCTCGGCGGCGATCCCGCCGGCTTCGAGCGCGAGCCGGGAGACATCTCGCACCACTTCCTCGCGTACCGCGTCGATGCATTCAGCGACCTCGAAGGCTTCAAGGACCGCATGGACGTGTATCTGCGCGGGCTGCGCGAGACCAAGCCTGCTCCGGGACAGGAGCGCGTTCTCTACGCCGGGCTTCCCGAGCACGAGGCCGAAGTCGATCGCCGCGCTCGCGGCATCCCCTACCACCCCGACGTGGTCGAGTGGTTCCGCAAGACCGCCGCCGAACTCGGGTCGGAGCACCCGTTGCCATGACCCCCGAGAAGCCGCTCGCTTGCATCTGCTTGCCGCTCGAGCCCGAACTCGAGGCCCGCATCGAGGCCTCCTGCCGGCTCGAGCGCGTCTCGTGGGCGGCTCCGCTCGACGCACTCATCGAGGCGGTGCGAGACGCCGACGGCCTGTTGATCAGCAATCGACTTCCGATCGGCGATGAGGTGTTCGCGGCCGCGCCGAAGCTGCGGGTGCTCGCGGGCGTCGGCGTGGGCTACGACGCGTTCGACGTCGCAGCGGCCACGAAGCGCGGTATCGCCGTCTCGAATACGCCCGACGTACTCACGCACGCGGTCGCCGATCTGGTGCTGGGCCTGTTGTTCGCGCTGTCGCGTTCGCTGCTCGAAAACGCCGAATACGTGCGCAGCGGCGGCTGGAGCCAGGCGGCCCGGCCACCCGGCCTCGGATTCGACGTGCGCGGCCGTACGCTCGGCGTGGTGGGAATGGGCCGCATCGGCCAGGTCGTCACGGCGCGCGCACAGGCTCTCGGCATGCGCACGCTCTGGAATGACGTGTTCTCGGAGCTGCCGTCCGGCGCGCCGCAGAGTGAATATCGCGAGCTTCCGGATCTGCTCCGCGAGTCGGACGTGGTTAGCCTCCACACCGACTTGAACCCGACCTCGCACCACCTGATCGGCGCCGACGAACTCGCGTGCATGCAGCCGCACGCGGTGCTCATCAACACGGCGCGCGGACCGGTCGTCGACCAGACCGCGCTCGTCGCGGCCCTCGAGACCGGCACCCTCGCGGCCTGCGGGCTCGACGTGCTCGAGCAAGAGCCCCCGGCCGCAGACGACCCCATCCTGGCGCTTCCCAACGCACTCGTCGTCCCGCACATCGGCAGCGCGACCGAGCAGACCCGCTACGCGATGCGCGAACTCGCGGTACGCAACCTGCTGGCAGTACTGACCGGCGAGCCGCCGCCGACCTGCCTGAACCCCGAGGTCCTCGACTGACAGGCTGACCCGAGAGCCCGGCCACTCTTACGGCAAGCGAAATGCCGTAAGGCGCGCGGGCTGCGTCGCGCCCCCCGTCGCAATCACGATGAACTGGCGACCTCCGGCCGCGTAGGTCATTGGCGGGGCCATTTCATGAGCGCCTTCCAAACCGTGGCGCCAGAGCAGCACGCCGGAGGCATTGTCGAGCGCGCGCAGTTCCGCCTGACCGTTGCCTTGGCCTCCGCCCAGGAACAGCAACCGCTTCGTGGCCAGCAGACCCGGCGCGGCCCCGATGTCTCCGAGATCCGGCAAGTCGAGCCCGGCAAGCAGCCCATGCCCTCGCGGGCCCGGGCCGTTCGCAACCTTCCAGGCGATCTCGCCGGTATCCAGCGCGTAGGCGGTGATGCTGGCCCACGGCGGCTTGACCAGCGGGAGCCCTCCCCTAATGAAAGGGAACGAGGGATCGACCATGTAGTCGAAGCCGAAGCTCTTGCGACGCACCTTGCGAGCCTTCAACAAGGTCGGTAGCCGGCGCGATGCGACGTAGAGCATGCGTGTCTCGGGGTCGAATGCGGCACCCCCCCAGTTGGCGCCGCCACCGATCCCCGGCAGCACCAGAGTCCCCTGCGTCGAAGGCGGCTCGAACAACGGCCCGAGCCGGTTGCCTTTGACGGCCCGAAGCGCGCGTCGCCGCACTTCGGGAGTCAGATCGATCAAGTCATCGGGCCCGATGCCCTGGAGTTCGAAGGGCGGGGGCCAGGTAGGAAACGGTTGCGTCGCCGAGGCCTGCTCCTCGGGGAGCGAGCTTGCGGGCACGGGCCGCTCCTCGATCGGCCACAGCGGTTTTCCGGTCACCCGATCGAACACGTACAAGAAGCCCGTCTTGCCGACCTGCGCCACGGCCTTCACCGGCTGTCCCTCGAACTGGATATCGGCAACGATCGGCGCGGCCGGCAGATCGTAGTCCCAGATGTCGTGGTGCACGGTCTGGAAGTGCCAGATACGTTGGCCCGTGCGTGCATCGACGGCTACGAGTGACGTACCGAAGAGGTTGTCTCCGGGCCTCGAGCCGCCGTAGTTGTGGTGCGTCGGCGCCGTCACGGGTAGGTAGACGTGACCGAGTTCGGGGTCGCAGCTCATCATCGACCAGACATTGGTGTTGCCCATCCACTTCCAGGAGTCGTCCCCCCAGGTTTCGTTCCCGAACTCACCCTGCTGCGGAACCGTCTTGAACACCCAAGTCGGCTCGCCGCTGTGCACGTCGAATCCGCGCACGTCGCCGAGCGGCACGTTCTGCTTCCAGCGCTTGCCCTGCCCCTGGTGGGAGCCGTCCGACGGCTGGTTGCCGACGACCACCGTATCCCCGCAGAGTGCGGGTGGATAACTCCAGGTCGTGGCCGTGGCCGGCAATGGCCGCCTGAGCCCAACCGTCAGATCGACACGACCCTGCTTGCCGAAGTCCCGAATCGGCTTCCCGGTTTGGGCTGAGAGCGCGATCAGCGACCCATCGGTCGTCAACAACCGGATGCGGTCGCCGTTGGCATCGCGGTGGTACGCGAGGCCGCGCGTCGAGAAGCCGAACATCGGGGGACGCGGCCCCTTGCTGGTGCCGGGATCGAAGCGCCAGAGCCTCTCTCCCGAGATGGGATCGAGCGCAACCACCACCGAGTAGCGGGTACGAACGAAAAGCCGACCCCCCGCCATCAGCGGCGTGCCCTTGAACGCGTCCGGCAGCTTCGCGCCCAGCGTCCGATCGAAGAACCCGACCTGCTTCCTGGCTTCCCACACCCACGCGACTTGCAACTGATCCAGATTGGCCGGCTCGATCTGATCCAACGCTGAATACTTGCGAGCCTGGAGATCCCCGCTGTACGCCGGCCAGTCGCCATGCGAGGTCGTGTAGTCGAATGGCCGGCTCTTGTCCGACTCGAGCGCTTCGATGCGCGGCAGGTCGGCGATCCCGGGGGCATGACCGCTTGGCGCGGGCTCTGTCCGTGTCACGACGGGATCGCGTGACGCGAGCCAGTCGACCTCGATGGCATCGACACCGCGCCGCTCGCGTTCGCGAACGAGCCAGTTGCCGCGCTCGTTCCGAGCTTCACCCCCGGACGCCAACCCATGGCAGAAGCCGCAGTCCGTCGCGCCGTACTTCTGTGCACCAGACAGGTAGTCGGGCCTGGCCGAGGCCGGCACTGCCCAGAGGACGACCATGGCGGCGACAGCGAACTGCTTGCTCTTGAAACTGCCGCTGGACACCTGCACCGCGCCAACCCTAGCCCGCCCGAGCCAGACCAGCAGCCTGTTTCGACGGCCGGTACGACCTCCCGCGGGCGCTGCGGTCGCCTACGTAGGCGCTGTCCGTCCTGTCTATTCGTCGATAGGCTTCAGGCGAATCTTCAACTGTTCTGCATGGCGACGGCGCTGGTAAGCAAACCTCGAACGAGATGAGGAGATCCTCGTGAGCGAGAACCGACAGATCGTAATCGCATCGCTTCCGCGCGGCGCGCTGCAGGCTTCGGACTTCGAGCTTCGCACGTCCAGCATCCCCGAAGCGGGCGACGGGGAAGTGATGTGTCGAACCCTTGCCTTCACGATCGGGGCCGGCCAGCGGGCGGGACTGCAGGGCAGCGCCAGTTATGCGGGCGCTCCGGAGACCGACCGGGTGATGGGCGGCGGCGGCGTTGCGCGCGTCGAGGTGAGCCATGCTCCGGGTTTCGCGCCGGGTGATCTCGTGGCAGGCGCCACCGGCTGGCAGGACTACTCGGTCCTCGCGGCACGTCAGCTCGCGAAGCTCGATCCCTCCGCTGACCCGGCTCTCCACCTGGGCACGTTGGGGACCAACGGCCTGACCGCCTACTTCGGCTTGCTCGAAGTCGGGCAAGCGCAGACGGGCGAGACCGTCGTGGTCTCGGCAGCCGCCGGATCGGTCGGCCACACCGTCGGCCAGATCGCGAAGCTGAAGGGCTGCTACGTGGTGGGCGTCGCCGGCTCCGACGAAAAGTGCAAGATCCTCGTCAACGAGCTCGGCTTCGACGCGGCTGTCAACTACAAATCCCCCGACTTCCGTGCAGACTTCAAGCAGGCCACCGAGAAGCGCATCGACGTCTACTTCGACAACACCGGGGGCGACATCCTCGGGAGCGCGCTGTTTCGAATGAACCTCCACGGACGCATCGTCTGTTGCGGCGCGGTGAGCCAGTACGACACCTCGAACCCGGGCCCAGGCCCCCGCGGCATCCCCGGCCTGCTCGTAAACAACCGCGTGCGCATGCAGGGCTTCCTGGTCTTCGAATACGCCTCTCGCTACGACGAGGCTCGCGCCGAACTACAGACCTGGGTCGACAGCGGACAACTCGTCTCGCGAGTCACGGAGTTCGACGGCCTCGAGCAAGCCGGCAATGCTTTCGTCGAGATGCTGGGCGGAGGCACCGTGGGCACGACGATCGTTCGCGTGGCCGACTGAACTGTCGCTCCAACAGAAAGCGCGATAGCTTGAAACTCTTTAGAGGATTTGGGAATGAGAGGATTTCTCCTCGTCGTCGCTTACGTGATGATCTACAGCACGCCTATCCAATTGGGCTTCATCGCTTGGAGTTCCTGGGTCGTGCTCACCACGGACGAAACGATCCTCTCCCTGAGCAATGATGTCTTTCTAAGGGACTACCTTCCTGTCTTCTACAGTTATTTGAAGCCCTGGCTCTACAGCTTCCTCTGGAATCCCTGGATGGATTTCGTGTTTTCTCTACCGATTGTTCTCCATGCTTCACTCAAGGCCGTGGTGAATACCTGGCTCGGTTTCTGGTTGTTGCCCATCGCAAGGAAGTAGCTTCGGACCGACCGAAACGCCCGGCCGCCGAGCCTTTCACCCAGTTCTAAGCCCACTTGACGCATTCCCTACTATCGTAGGGGGCCAAGCCGGGAAGGCACCATCGGCAAGATCATGATTCACTACCCCTGATTTCACGGGAGATCACCCATGGCCAAGGACGCCTTAGACGAGCGCCGAATAGCCCTCGAGGAAGCCTTCTTCTACAAGCAGAACAAAGAAAAGCTCGAGGCTTTCAAGGCCAAGCGCGCGCAGGCCAGTCGGGTCGAAGCGCTGGCTTCCGCCTCGGGCCTGCAAGACCCTGCCGTTCTCGAAGCCCTCGACGAACTCGGGGTGACACCCATCGCACTCGCGGCGATCAAGCTCGTCCCGCTGGTGGCGGTAGCCTGGGCAGACGGCAAGCTGGACGAAGAGGAACGAGCTGCCATCCTCTCTGCCGCGGTCAAGGCAGGCATCCAAGGCGATAGCGAGGCAGGCGCACTGCTCGAAGGGTGGCTGAGCGAAGCCCCCGAGGCCAGCTTGGTCGACACCTGGAAGGCCTATGTGGGAAGCCTCAAGGGCACACTCCAAGCCAACGCCCTCGCCTCTCTGAAGGAAGATGCCATTGGCGGTGCGCGTAATGTCGCCGAAGCAGCCGGCGGCATCCTCGGCATCGGAAGCGTGAGTGGCTCCGAAAAGGCCGTGCTCGAAGACCTCGCATCGGCCTTTTGAGGCTCCGCGCCGGGAGGCACGCGAAGGGGCTCCGGCTTCGGCCCCCGACACCCCCAACGAAAACGCCCGCGGCAGAAGTGGCCCGGGGCGTTCTGAAATCCTGGCGCCCCCGAGAGGATTCGAACCTCTGACCCCCGGTTTAGGAAACCGATGCTCTATCCATGCTGAGCTACGGGGGCGCGCTGGGAAGCTGGGAGCGTAGACGATTCGGGAGAGCCGTCACGCCTCGCGTCCCGCGAGGGTCAGGTGCAGGACCGCACGCTCCCGTCCATCCAGGTCGAGCAGTCCATTCAGGTCGTCGTCCCGAAACGCGGCGAGGTTTCGGGCGGCCAGGCCCGCCGCTTCTGCGGCCAGGTAGATGCGCTGGCCGATGCCACCCGCCTCGATCAGCAGATCGCGATAGCCGCGCTCGCCCAGGGCCTCGATCGCGGGTCGCAGGTTGCCGACCACGAAGAAGGCCACCGCACAGGCGCCCGCCTTGTCCTGGCCCAGGCAGCTGCGGACGAGTGACTCGCGCAGATCGGCCTTGCGCAACGAAACGAGCTGAACATCAGCCGGCGTGCAGCGATACAGGCCGGGCTCCAGGGCCGCGACGCGGTGCACCGCGAGCAGCAACTCCAACTCCGGGGCCCGGGTGAGCGCCGGATGGCCCACGGCCACGTCCAGGATCCAGTCGAGCACGTCTCGCGGCAGCTTGCGGTCTGCGAAGCGCTGCGCCGAGCGTCGATCCCGGATGCAGGTCTCGACGGTCTGCGGGGGCCGGAGCGTCAGCGGAGCACCTCGGGCCGCGGCCGTGCGGACGTCCGCGTTCGAAGCAACGTGGGCGCCTTCCACCAGGCAGCTGCTCGCGTGATAGCGCTCGGTGTCTCCCCAACCCGCAGGCGCGTTCTTCACCTCGCTGAAGCTCCGCACCCGCGGCGACGGCGTCCCTTGGCCGGCATGACCGACCGCGTGCACCGCGCAGACGGCCTCGCGGCGCCCGTCGATCCCGAGCAGTTCGCCCAAACGCTCGTCGTGGAAGCGAAGCGGTGCGGTGTCCACCAGCCCCGCCGAGCGCGCCGCCAGGCGCAGGTTCTCGCCGATGTGGCCCGTATCGATCAACGCGTATCGGTAGGCCCGGTTCGCATAGCGCCAGCCGTAGCGTCCAAAGACGTTCGTCAACAGCACAACGGCTGGCGCACTCGAGAGCTGGCCCGGCCGCTCGAGGGCCCCGCTGACCGCATCGAGCCGCGGGCCTGACCGAATCGGCACCAACGCGTGGCCGGGGGGCGCGTAGTAGTAGACACCGGGCTCTAGGCCCGTCACACGCTGGGCAATGACGTAGATCTCTCCCGCGTACAACGCGCCGGCGGAAGGGGCGGCCCGCAGGATCGGTTTCTGGGTCACCCCGTTCGTGAACTGCAGCAGTCGCGAAAGCTCGGCCAGGCCGAGCGGCTGCTTCGCGAACCCGTCGGCCACCTGGAAGCCGTCGATCACGTCGACCAGGGGGCGTTCCCCGGGACTCGTGGGGGCGGGTAGCGCGATTCGTTCGTGCCCCGCGTACGCCTTCACGCGTCGCCACTTGCGGCTCGTCGGCCACCACTTGCGGCCAACCGGGCCCAAGCGGGTGTTTCGGGTTTGCTGGTGGATCTCGCACGTCCACTCGGGCTTGGCGGCGCGAGCGTTGCCGCCGGCAAGCCAGGCGGTCGTCGCGGCCAGCACCCGCATGAATCCGCGGCGATCGATCCTCATGCGCGACTCAGTAGTGGATCACGGAGTGGAAGGGCTCGACGTCGACGAGCTTGCGGCCTTCCAGAAAGCTCAACTCGATCAAGAACGCGCAGCCGGCCACGGTTGCACCGACTTGTCGTACCAACGCCACCGTCGCCTGGGCGGTGCCGCCCGTCGCGATCAGATCGTCCACCACCAGCACGCGGTCGTTCGCCGACAGGGCGTCGACGTGCATCTCGACGTGGTCGGTACCGTACTCGAGTTCGTAGCTGGCCGAGATCGTCTCGCCCGGCAGCTTGCCCGGTTTGCGAACCGGAATGAACCCGACGTCGAGGGTCAGGGCGACGGGCGCCCCGAAGATGAAGCCCCGAGCCTCGGTGCCGACCACGTAGTCGATCCGGGCTTCGGTGAAGGGCTCGGCAAGTGCCTGGATTGCGAGCTTCAGTGCCGCGGGATTGGCGAGCAGTGGCGTCAGGTCGCGGAACAGGATCCCGGGCTTGGGGAAGTCCGGGATGTCTCGGATGTACCTGCGAAGCTCGGCTTCGGGCTCGAGGGGGGAGGTTCCCATCTCAGGGAAGGTAGAGCATCGGATCCCGGGCAGACTCCCGCTTGCGAATCTCGAAGTGCAGGTGAGGCCCAGTAGACCGGCCGCTGGTTCCGACCAGGGCGATCTTCTGGCCCTTCTCGACGAACTGCCCCTTCGTAACGAGGGTCTTGCTCGCGTGGGCGTAGACGCTGCGATAGTGCCCCGCGTGCTTGAGGATCACCGCGTTGCCGTAGGCGCTCAGGCGTCCGCTGTGGATCACGCGTCCCGCCTCGGCGGCCTGGATCGGTGTGCCCCGCTTGGCACCGAGATCGAGGCCCTCGTGGGGGCGCCCTCCCCGGCGCCCGAAGCGCGAAGTGATCTTCGCCCGAACCGGCCAGGCAAACGACAGGTTCGAGGACCGGCGTAGATCCAGCCGGGCCAACCGGCGGGCCTCCGAGACACGGCCCGGGCGCATCGCCCGGCGTGACGACACCGACCGGGCGTTCGAGGGGGGGCGCGGGATCCACAGCTTCGTCCCCACGCGGATACCGCGCACATCGTGGATCCGATTCGTCTTGGCGAGCACGGCTGTGGGTACGCGGTAGCGCTGACCGATCCGGTAGAGGTTCTCGCCACGCTGCACTTCGTGGTAGAAGCCGCTGCCCTTACCCGATGCGCAGGCCAACCCGATCCCGAGCGCGCAGAGCAGCACCCAACCCAGGATCCGGGTCGTCCGGGCGCACGCGGCTCTGTGGTGGAGCATCGGCTGCAAAGGGAATCCCCGTCGTCACCCGCGCATCGGCATCACGGAGCCGGCCCGCAAGTCGCAGGGGGGCCCATCAGCTTAGCACCCCGTCTCGGGCCGCCCGAGTTCACCCGGGGGGCGACTGGCCGAATGGCAGGGCCGCTTCGGCCGTTCTCGCGTCTAGGCCACCGGACGCTTCCCCCGCACCCCGGCTAGTCTCGGCGCATGAGCGAATCGCTGAACGCGGTCTTGCCGGGGTGGCGATCGTGGCCCGTGGCCGTGCTTCTCGCCATGGCTCCGGTCGCGGCCTGGGGCGCGGGCTACGCGGAGCGCATCACACCCGAGAATGCCGCGGCCCGCAGGGTGCTCGGCAGCGACTCGACGGGCGGCATCGGCGACTGGGCGCTCGGCAACGGCCACCTGTGCGCAGTCATCTCGGATCCGAGCCACGAATCCCTGTTAACCGCAAAGGGCGGCGTGCTGGTCGATCTCGGCCGCTGCGGCCTGGCTCACGACGAGTGGAACAGCCTCGAGACCCTGCTCAACATGTCCCGCGGCCAGATGCTGGGCGCCTCGGAGATCCGTGCAGAACCGGCCCGCCCCGACGGCTCGGTTGCAATCGTCGCGGGGACGCAGATGCTGGGCCTCGAGATCGAGACCCACTACGTACTGCACCCGGAGCGCCCCGATGCGCTCCGGATCGAGACGCGCGCCACTCGCCTGCCCCCGGACGAAACCGCAGAGCGGGCGTTCCTCTTCGGTGACGTGGTCCTGCATGGCGGCCGGAACCTCGCGCCGTTCACGCTCGCCCTCGACGCGGACTTCCGCGTGCGCGACGAGGGCAGCGTCGGTTTCCGGCATCCACCGGTCGATCCGGACGACCTGCTGACGATGCTGCGCGCGATCCTGCCCTCGAATCTAAACGTCCTCGTGGGGGGCGACACGCAGAAGCCCGGGGTCGCGTACGGGCTGCGCCTCCTCGGCGCCCAGCTCGTGTCTCCAGACGGGCACTCTCGGCCGCTCCCCCAGCTCGCGATCAACGGCGACAGCTTCACGATGCACGGGGTGTTCAGCCGCCCGCTCTGGCTCGGGGGCCCGGAGGTCGGCTGGTTCGAGCTGGCCCAGTCGCTGTTGATGGACATCGAGCCAGGCGAGACCCTCGTGCTCCAGCGGGAGATCTTCGTGGGCGCCCGCGGTGACGTGGCTGCGGTCACCGACCAGCTGTGGCCCGACGGACCCCTCGTGCGCGGGCGGGTCGCGCCTGCCGCGAGGCTGCACGTGGCGACGCGCGCGGGTACTCCGGTCACGCAAGCACGCCCCGACGAGAGCGGACTCTTCGCGTTCCGGCTTCCCGAGCCGGGCGCCTACACGCTGCGGGTGTTGGCGCCGGCGGGGCGCTCCCTGGAGCGGTCGATCGAGGTCGCAAGCTCGGGCCTCACAGTCGACGCCATCGAGCTACCGAAGACGGGCCGCGTCGCCCTGCCCCGCGGCCGGCCCATGCGGCTCGTGTTCGTTCCGAGCGACGGCGGCGAACCTCCCCACTTCGGCGACGACCTGCTGGGCTTCCGGATCGGCGGGGACCCCTATCGCGGCAGCAACGAGGGCCGCGACGTGGCGCTCGGAGGCATCGCGACAGACCCGACGGAAGTCTCCCTGCGGCCGGGCCGGTACCGGATCCTGGCAACCCGAGGACCCGAGTTCACGTTGACCGAGACCTGGCTCGACGTGCCGGCGGGCAAGCTCGTAGCCCTGCGGATCGACTCACCGAAGCGCGTCCACGACCATCCGGGCTGGATCGCCGCCGACCTGCACGTTCACAGCGAGTGGAGTGACGACTCGACCTTCCCGGTCACGTCTCAACTGGCGGCTTTCGCGGCGGAAGGCGCCGATCTGATCGTCTCCACCGAGCACGATCGCGTCGTCGACTACGCGCCGCTGATCCAGCGCCTGGGTCTCGGCGGGCGCATCCGCAGCCTCGTCGGGCTCGAGGTCACGAGCAGCGCGGAAAGTGAAGCGTCACCCGAGACAGCCGGACACGCCAACGTATTTCCGCACCCCTACGAGCCCCTGGCCTTTCGCGGCGGCGCCATCCGAGGCGAGGGAAGGCGCTTCCGAGCCATCGTCGCCGATACCCGGGCCCTGCCCGGCGGTGCGCTGCTGCAGCTCAATCACGCCCGTTCCAAGCACGGCCAGAAGGCCGATCTCAACTACTTCACACACCTGGGCGTCGCCGGAGAGGCCTTCGAGCCGACGCGGCCCCTCGAGAGCTGGCCCAACCGGCTGCTCCTCGAACCGGATCCCGAGACCGGCCTTCGCGATATCGACTTCGACATCATGGAACTGTTGAACGGGAGTTCGATGACGCAGTATCGCGCGCTGCAAGCAGACTGGATTTCGCTGTTGCTCCAGGGGACCTTCCGAGCGGCGGTCGCGAACAGCGACTCCCACTCGCGCCGCGAACTGATCGGCTATCCGCGTACCTACGTGCGGGTTCCGGGCGACTTTCGAACGGAGGCGTTCATCGGCGCTCTGCGCGCGGGAAACGCCTACGGGAGCACGGGGCCGCTGCTCGACGTGGCATTGCTGAATGCCGAGGGAGTGCGAACGGGGCTCGGGGGTTTGCACCGCGGGCCACGGGGAACCCTCGCAGTCACCGTGCGCGCCGCGCCCTGGGTGCCCATCTCCCGACTCCGGGTGTGGTGGAACGGCGCGGCGATCCACCAGGGAGACATCACACCCGGAACACCCATCGAGCTTCCACTTCGCTTCGAGCAGGACGGCTTCGTCACCCTGGAGGTGTCGGGCGAGGCCACCGGCGACTATGCGGTCGTGGTCCGCGGATTCGTTCCGCTGGCCTTCACGAATCCGATCTTCGTCGATGCCGACGGAGATGGACGCTTCAGCGCACCTGGACTGTCGGAACCTCGACTCCCGATCCTCTCGCCCCAACCCGGAGGTCGCCCGGAATCTCGCTGAAGCGGGCCTCACCCACTGCCGAGAAGGTCTCGAAGCGCTTTACCGGGGAGTCGATCGAGAGAACTCCGACGGCGTTCACGTAGCCGCGGCGCGCATCGTAGCGCCGCGGGGGTACCGCCTGGCACCGATGGCTCTGGACGTCCTGACAATATCCGATCAGGTCGCGACCGAAGACACGTCGTGCGGGCCGGAAGCCGCCGGGCCGTGTCGTTGCCATCCGCGCCTCGACCTTTGCCTCGATTTCGCGCTTCAAGAAGCCCCAGTTGATCGTGTACGAGAAGGCGCCCGAGAACTCCGCCGAAAGCACATCGCCGCTCTCCCGATCGAACACCCAGAGAAAGTCGCTGAAGCTGCCGGCCACGGGATCGTTTTCCCGAAACAGGTTCTTCTCGAGGACGTCTCCATCCACCCGGACCGTCAGGTGTCCACGTTTATCCGGCTCCAGCCAGGCCACGAACGGCCTCGTCCAGACGCCGTCGAGAAGGTCTGGCCGATCGCTCGGGGAGTTTTCGAATTGGACGACGACCCAGCGAGGGTTGGGATCATCGAGCCGCATCGGCTCTGCCGAAAAGGCAGCCAATGGACAGATCAGGGCCAGCCACCACAGGCCCCACCGAGCCGCGTGCCAGAACATGCGCGTGCTTCCCGCTTCATGCCCCTTCCCCAACCGATAGTGGTGCAAGGGCGATACCAACGAGAGGCCAGTGAGACAGTCCTGAAGCGGGCCTCGCGCCCGCGTTCCAAGACGACCGGCAACTCGGTGGCAGTCGCTTCCCCAAATAGGGAGTGCAACCCCCTCCCCGTTTCGCTCAGCTCACCGAGCCACCACGCCCACCCAATCCAGAACCCGGTTCAGGCCGCCCGGTCACCGTCCCCGCGGCGAAATCCTCGAGGGGACCGCGCGAGCGGCTACCGATCGGCCGGGTCGCTATCGTTCGCCGGCCCGACAGCCCACTGGAGACTTCATGAACGCGCCTCTCGTCCGCAGGAGCATCTCGCTGCTGCCTGCCCTCGCCCTCCTGCTCGCACCCCTCGCCCACGCCGCAGCCGTCGAGGAGCCCAGCACCCCCCTGCTCGCCGAGTCCCCGGTCGCAGCCTCCGATTCGGGCGGAGCCATGAGCGGCAAGGACATCTACGAGAAGGTGTTGGACAACCGCTTCGACGCCTACGTCGAAGAGATCAGGATGCACTCGGGCGACCGGGGCGGCAACGTCCAGGACACCGAGATGGAGGTGAAGTACCTGAACTTCCGGTCGCAGAGCAAGCGAATCCTGTCGAAGTCGATCATGAAGTATTTCGCCCCTCAGGATGTCCGGCACCTGGGCTACCTGGTGATCAACAAGGAAGACGGCAGCGAGGATCAGTTCGTCTACCGCCCGAGTTCACGTCGGGTCCAGCGCATCAACCTCCGGGGCGAGGCGATCTTCGGCACGGACTTCTCGTTCGAAGACATCATTCCGCAGGAGCTCGAGGACGCCACCTACCTGCGCCTGTCGGACGGGGACGTGGACGGCACCCCCGTCTACGTCGTCGAGGTGACACCCAAGGAAGAGCAAGACTCGGAGTACTCGAAGTTCGACGTCTATGCGAGTACGGACACCTTCGTGGCCCTGCGCGTGTTCTACTGGGACCAGGACGGACTCAAGATCAAGGAGCTCAACTCCAAACCCGACTCGATCAAGATGTACGAGCACGAGGAGGAGGACGGGCTCAAGCAGATCTGGATCGCCGAAGAGCAGAAGATCGTGCACCTCAAGCTCGAGAGCTGGACCGAACTCTACGTCACGAAGTACGACCCGGACGTGAATCTCAAGGGCCGGCACTTCTCGGAGCGGGAGCTCACCAAGGGACGCTGAGCGCGCGGCGATTTCGCTTCGCCTAGAACCGGTTCCGCTCCCAGGTCGCCTCACGCAGATCGAGCGCGTATTCGCTGCAGTCGGTTCCGCGTGGCAGGGCCATCTTGCGGCTGACGGTCTCGCCGCCGGGCAGATTCTCGACGATCACCTCGAAGCGACCGCCGGGACACTCGACCTCGGCGGAGAACTCACGGATTCCCACCTTGGCCCGATTCTCACCCGTGATCTCCACTTCGAGACGACCGTCTTGCCAGCGGAGCAGGCGCGAGCGCAAGGTGAGCCAGCGCGCGACGTCCAGCTTGCGGTCTTCGGCGCGATCGAGAGATCCGAGCTCGATCTGGTGGTGATCGTGGTCGAGGGCCACCTGGAACTGGCCACTCACGTTGAGCCCGAGAAGCCCCACGACCTCGTCGGTCGCGCAGGACTCGCAGACCGCGACCGTCACCCACTCCACCACCGCATCTCCGAGCCACACGGCATCGACGATCACGAGGGGCGCTTCGATCTCGCCGCTCGCCGTCCGCAGAATGGCGAGCGGCGCATCTCGGGGCACTTCGATCTCGAGCAGATCGAGTGCCTTCCGGTTGAGGGTCGTATAGGTCGCCCCGGTGTCGAAGATCATCGAGAACTCTTCGCCGTAGCGGGGGCCGTCAAAGAAGGCCGCCACCTGCATGCGCTCCCCCTGCCCCTGGTAGGGGATCACCACGTCGCCCCGGGCCTCCCGGATCAGCCTGGCATCCCGGGCTTCCTCAGCAGCCCGGGCGGCTTCGGCAGCGGCGCTGGGAAGCTCTGCGGCGAAATGCGTGGGCTCGGGCTCTGCACCCAACAGGCCCACCAGCGTGTTGCCGAAGCCGACCACCCGCTCGCGGTTCACATCGCCGCTGGGGCCCGCCAGCAGTTCGAGGCCCTCCTTCACGGCCTGCGTACGCATTCCGGGGAAATAGAAGGGGACGCAGAGCAACACGACGAGGCACCAGAACCACGCGACCCCTCCCAGCTCGGCGAGTCGGGAGCCCGTTCGGATCAGGCCCGCAAGCCCCACGATCGGAAGCAGGACCAAGGCCAGGGCCGCCGTCACCGCCGGGAACGAGGCCAGGTTACGCGCCAGACCGATCCCGGTCAGAGCGCCGATGGCGAGGAGCACGATCGGGACGGCCGTGACCGCCACGAGAACACCGAGACAACCCCCCCGTGAGCGCGGCTCGCCCGCCTCCAGCTCGTCCAGCTCCTCGACGGATTCCCCCCTGGCCACAACGGGAGAATCACCCACCGGGCTCACGCACACCAGCGACCGGCTGGCTCAGCCGCCAGAGCCCGCCCTCTCGCGCGCCGCGATCGCGAACGCCTCTTCGGGAGAGTAGACGAGCTGACGCCGTCCCCAGACCGCGAAGTAGACGAGCCCGAGCACGTACCAGACGGCGGCGCCGATCACGACCTTCTGGTAGATCGGATCGGAGATGAAGAGCGCCACGCACGTGACCGCAGCGATCGAGAGAGCCACCACGGCCCCGGCGATGCCCAAGGGGCTCCGGTACGGGCGCTCGATGTCCGGTAGACGAATTCGAAGCAGGATGAACGACGACATCTGGAGCACGTACGACACGACGGCACCGAAGACCGCCATGTTGATCAGCACCGCACCGACGGGGTGTTCCGCGCCCAGCGCGTAGATCGTCAGCGCCACCAGGTATCCGAGCCCGGCCCCGGCGATCAGAGCCACGTGCGGAGTCTCGCGATCCGCGTGCGTCCGCGAGAGCCAGCGCGGGAAGTAACCCGCCCGCGAGAGCGAAAAGATCTGCCGCCCGTACGCGAAGATGATGGTATGGAAGCTTGCGACGAGTCCCGCGACGGCAACGAGCGCGAGCAGACGCGTCCCGAGGCCCGTCCCGAACACCGTGCGGAGTCCTTCGAAGAGGGGCTCGTCCGAGCGTCCGAGCACCGCCGCGCCCGGGGCGATGCCGGCGCTCAGGATCAACGTCGCGAAGGCACACACCACCAGGGTTGCGAGCCCCAGCAGGATCCCCCGCGGCATGTCGACCTTCGGGTTGTGCGACTCCTCGGCCGCCAGCGGTAGCTCCTCGATCGCGAGGTAGAACCAGATTGCAAACGGCAACGCGCCGACGATGCCCGCGACGCCCCGCGGAAGAAAGGCCGACTGACCCGCCTCGGGTTCGACGGTGTTGGCGTACTGGGCGAGGTCGAGGTTCAGAAACGCCCCGATGTAGAACACGCCGAGAATCGCGAGAGCCAGGACGGTAATCGCGACGGTGAAGCGAAACGACGCTTCGACGCCGACCACGTTCAGCCCCACGAAGACCACGTAGGCGAGCGCCCACCAGGCGGGCGCCCAGGCGTCGGGCGTCTCGAAGATCGCGCCAAGGTAGCCGCCGATGCCGACCACGATCACCGCGGGCGTCAGGACGTACTCCATGTTCTCGGCCAGGCCGGTCACGTAGGCGCCCCATGGCCCCATGGCCGAGCGCGCAAACGAGTAGGCGCCGCCCGTGTGCGGAAGCGCCGAGGACATCTCCGCAATCGAGAAGCAGAGGCCCACGTACATCAGGGTAATGATTCCGGTCGCGATCAGGAGCCCGCCGAAGCCCCCGGCCGCGAGTCCGAAGTTCCAGCCGAAGAAGTCGCCACTGATGACAGCCCCCACCCCCAGGGCCCACAGCGAGCCTACGCCCGCATAACGTCGCAACTTCCGACCTTCGAAATAGCTCGCCCCGACGTCGTTGTACTCGACGCCCCCGGCTCGCTTCTGTGGCGCGTCCGTCACGCGAGATGCTCCCGGACTAGACGGTTCACGGCCTCCGCACCGTCGACTGCAAGGGCATGACCACAGCCTTCGATCGACTCACACCTCGCGTTCGGGATTGCGGTGGCAACGGCCGCGCCGTTCGGGGTGAGGAGATCGTCGCCGGCGAGCAGGACGAGAGTGGGCACCGTGATCTCGCCGAGATCCGAGCCGCGGGTTCCCGACCACGCGACGAGGCCGGCGCGGGTCCGCACCAGCGTGACGGCAGGGATGCGCCTCACACTCGAGGCGAGCCCGCGAAGTGTCCGCGCGCGGGCCTTCTCGTCGCCGAGCAGGCGCTCCCCGAACAGCCACGGGGCCAGAAACGCCGCCACGGTGTCCGGGCTCGCCTCGCCCGCAACTCGCATCCAGGCCTCTGAAACAGAAGCCAGGCGCGGGCTCACCTCGAGGAACGGGGTGATCAGGGTGAGCGACCGGACGCGAGCCGGATGACAGAGCGCCAGTTCGATCGCGACACAAGCTCCGAGGCTGGCACCCACCACGTGAGCAGGCGCTTCGAGCACAGCGGCGACGTCCTCAGCGGCGCGGCCGACCTCGTAAGCCTCGAGGTCTGGTGCGTCGGAACCGCCGACGCCACGTGGGTTCACGCCGATCACCTCGAAGTCGGGAGCCAGGACCGATGTCTGGAGCGCAAAGGACGAGACGTCCGTCCCGAATCCCGGCAACAGGACGACCGGGTCTCCCGCTCCCTCGCGAAGCACTTCGAGACCCACTCCCGCTTCCACCCGGGTGAGCATCTCTCGTGCGGCCAGCCAGCGCTCGATGTCCTGCTTGGTGACCCGGCCGTTGGGACCGGTACCGGAGACGAGATCCAGATCCACGTCGAGCTTCTTCGCCAGAGCCCGCGCGGCGGGAGCAACCGCCTTGCGCTCGCCCGAGGATGGACGCGCGAGCGGCGCGGGAGCACTCGCAGCTTGGGCTGCCTCGACGACCTCTATGATCGACCCCTCCGGCGGCACGTATGCGGCTGCGAACGCGTCCGCATCGAGGGCCTCGTCGGCTTCTTCGGTGATCGCGGCCAGCAGGACACCGCAGGGCAGAGTCTCTCCCGGCTCGGCATAGACATGTCGCAGGGTCCCGCTCACCGTGGCCTCGATCTCGCTCTCGGCCTTCTCGGTCTCGATGATCAGAACCGTCTCGCCCTTCTCGACCCGGCCTCCGATCGGGATCGGCCACTCGACGACCGTGCCCTCCTCCATGGTCATACCCAGGCGGGGCATTACGATGGCGATCGCGGCCACGGGTCAGCCCTGCGCGCGAACCGCTTCGAGGACTTTGGCGGGCGACGGCAGGTAGGCCTGTTCCAGCGGCCGGCTGAAGGGAACCGGGCAGTGGGGTGCTGTCACGCGCTTGACCGGCGTCTGCAAGGAGTCGAAGCCCTGGTCGACGCACAGCGCCGCCACGTCGCTCGCCACCGAGGAGCGCGGGGTGCTCTCGTCGACGATGACCACCCGCCCTGTCTTCGCGAGCGTCTCGAGGATCGCCTCTTCGTCGAGGGGCTGGAGGGAACGCAGATCGAGAACATCCGCTTCGATGCCCTCCTCCGCGAGCTGCTTGGCGGCGGTCACGCAGATCGGCAACGTACCGCCGAAGCCGATCAACGAGACGTCACCGCCCTCGCGGACGAGCTTCGCCTTGCCGATCGGCACCTCGTAGTCGCCCTCCGGGACCTCCCCCTTGGCACCGAGCACGAGCTTCGCTTCGCAGAAGACCACCGGGTTGTCGTCGCGGATCGCAGACAGCAGCAGCCCCTTGGCATCGGCTGGATTCGAAGGGATCACCGTCTTGAGGCCGGGGATGCCCGCCGTCATCCAATAGAGCGACTGACTGTGCTGGGCCGCGGCCTGCATTCCCGCGCCCGAAACCGTTCGCACCGTCAGCGGGATGCGCACCTTGCCGCCGAACATGTAGCGGAGCTTCGCGGCCTGGTTCAGGAGCGGATCGAGACACGTCCCGAGGAAGTCCATGAACATCAGCTCGGCGATCGGGCGGAGACCCGTCGCGGCGGCACCGACTGCCGTGCCGATGATGCCCATCTCGCTGATCGGCGTGTCGAGGACCCGATCGGGGAACGCCTTTACGAGCCCCCGGGTGGTGCCGAGCACGCCCCCCATCTCGTCGATCCCGTCACCTTCGCGATGCCCGCCTCCCGCGACGTCCTCGCCGAGGAGGATCACGTCGGGATCGCTCTCCATCGCGATCTGAATCGCCTCGTTGATCGCCTGCCCGAGGTTCAAGGTTCGACTCATCGCCTTGCCTCCTCGCTGCTGGAGGTCTCCGCGTAGACGTCGGAGGTCAGCTCGCTGAGGTCCGGGAAGGGCGCCGCCTCGGCGGCCTCGACGGCGGCAGCGAGTTCCTCCTCCACCTCGAGATCGATACGCCGCAGGTCGTCCGGGTCCACCAGGGCCGCCTCGACGGCATGACCCTCGAAGTTCTGGAGGGGATCGCGATTCTGGATCCAGTCCTCGGCCTCTTCCTTGGAGCGATACACCAGGGGATCCCCCACGAAGTGGCCCCCGAAGCGATACGTCTTGCACTCGAGCAGCACCGGCCCCTGGCCGCTGCGGCAGTGCTCGAGGGCCTCCCCCGCCTTCTCGAAGACGTCGAAGAAGTCCATGCCGTCCGCGATCAGGCTCTTCATCGCGTAGGAGGTGGCACGCACGGCGATATCCTTCACGGGCACGACGAAGTCCGTCGGGGTGAACTCGCCGAAGCCGTTGTTCTCCACCACGTAGAGGGCCGGAAGTTTCCAGTTCGAGGCCATGTTGAGCGACTCGTGGAAGGCGCCCTGGTTGCTGGCACCGTCGCCGAAGAACGCCACGGCCACACCGCCCGTTCGCTTCAGCTTGGCGGTGAGGGCTGCCCCGGTCGCGAGCGGGATACCCGCCCCCACGATCCCGTTGGCTCCTAGCATGCCCTTCTCGACGTCGGCGATGTGCATCGAGCCACCCTTGCCCTTGCAGAGCCCCGTCGCCCGACCGAAGAGCTCGGCCATCATGCCCGCGACATCGACCCCCTTCGCGATGCAGTGTCCGTGGCCGCGATGGGTCGATGCCACTGTATCGGATTTGCTGAGGTGCGTGCACACGCCGACAGCAATGGCTTCTTCCCCAGCGTAGAGATGCATGAAGCCGCCCATCTTGCCGGCGGCAACCAGATCCCCGATCTTCGTCTCGAAGGCCCGGATCATTCGCATATTGCGGTAGGCGTGTAGCAACCGTTCGCGTGACAAATCCATCGCAGCCCTCCTGGGCACGCCACCATATCACGGAACGGCGCTTGGTTTTCAAGGCCAGTGCGTGACGGCGCGCTCGGGTCGAGCCACGAATCCGCAAGGGGCACCGGGGAGTGCTGGTCGGGCCGGCGAGATTCGAACTCGCGACCTCTTGACCCCCAGTCAAGCGCGCTACCAAGCTGCGCCACGGCCCGCCGGCGGGAGGGGTAGCCTTCCCGAGTCCATCTGTCGATGGGATTCGGCTCAGGGAATGTCGAGATCGTCGAGCGGCGTGCCCAGCCAGCGTTCCTCGCTCCATGCGCGTCCAACGCCCGTGGGTGCGTCTTCGAGAAGGGATCGCCCCAGGTCGTGGACTCGGCGTGGAACACCGCCGGACAGACGGTGGATCCGCTCCAGCGCGGCATCGTTGAAGCGCTCGCAAAGCTCGTTGGGCAAGCACGCCCGCTGCAGGCGGGTCAGTACGTAGAGCTGGGTCTCCAACAAGCTCATCGGCTGGCTGAGCCTCACGTCGACGATCTCCCTGCGCAGCGCGGCGAATACGCGACTCGAGATGCTGTCGTCCGTAGCCGCCAGGACGACCCGCAGCCGGTTACCCGACTCCCGCACCAGCTGACCGAGATCCTGGGCGGTCTCCAACGGCATCGAGTTGCCATCGTCGATCAGCAGCACGAACACCTCGCCACGCTCGGCTTCACGGCGGACGAATCGCAAGAAGTCGCCACGGGAATCCTCGCCCGAGTCCTCGCCCAGCAGGCCGAGACTCCAAGCACACAACTCCTGCGAGGTGACGGCAGCGTAGGGTAGGAAGAGGCAGCGGAAGCCGGGAGCCAGTCGCTTCGCGAGCAGCCGCAGAAACAGGGTCTTGCCGAAGCCCGGGGGCGCGCTCAGCGCTGCCGTACGGCCGCTGCGAACGGCCCTCTCCAACGCGAGCAGGCCCTCCTCACTGGCCTCTCGCGGAACGTACTCGTCCGGGTTGGAGGTCTCCCCAAACGGGTCGAGGGCGACGACACCCGCGGATGCACGGCGCGCCTCACGAGATTCCAGTCGATGATCCTGATCGCTCGACAATCCCAATCACTCGTCCCGGCGGGGACAGAACCAGCCCGCCCGGGCCTGTTCCGAGGATCTGCCCGCTCTTCCTCGAACGCCGACCCTCAGATCTCGGCAGCGAGCAGCGAGCGAATCGCCAGTAGTTCGTCGCGAACCCGGCGCAGCTGCCCGCTGAACGATGCCGCAGCCGCCTGGTGAGCCTCCGCCTCCTGGACCACATCTGCGACCAATTCGGCCCGGGCCTCGCTACCCAGTTCGCGCAGCTTCCGGCGCGCGCCCGCGATCGTGTATCGGTCTTGGTAGAGAAGACGCTTTATGGTGAGGATCGTCTCGATGTCCTTATGGCGATAGAGCCGCTGCTTCGAGCGTGACTTCTGGGGCGACATCAGCCGGAACTCACTCTCCCAATACCGGAGCACGTAGGGCTTCACGCCGGTGATTTGGGAGACCTCACCGATCCGGTAGTAGAGCTTGCCATCCTTGAGGGCGGTGAGGTCGGCGGGAGAAATCCCTTCGAGATCGATCTCGAGCGGGCTCGCCTCCAGTTCCTGCTCTTCGCCACCCGCCTGGGCGCGCGGACTCGCGCGCTTGGTTGATGCCGGGCGCTTCGCAGTCTTCTTGCGACTCGTCTTCTTGGCCATGCATCCCCTTCCTGGCATGGAACCGCTGTCCTCGACCGGCTCTCCCTCTCGCTTATACGGTCGGCGGCGGCGGCGAATCGCTGTCTCGAGGTTCATCGTTGAGGATGTTCTTCAACACGAGGCTGGGTTTGAAGGTGAGTACCTTGCGTGCCTCCAGCAGGATCTCTTGGCCCGTCTGTGGATTTCGTCCCTTCCGCGCGTTCTTGTGGCGCACGACAAAGTTCCCGAAACCGGAGATCTTCACCTTCTCTCCCTGGGCCAGGGTCTCCTTGATGGCATCGAAGACCTTCTCGACCAACTCCGCGGCTTCCTTCTTCGAGAAGCCGACGCGTTCGTAGATCTGCTCGACGATTTCGGCCTTGGTCATAGTCGCCTCCCCTCCCCCCGATCTTGAGTCTCTTTCTAGGCTGCCTTCTTGGCGAGCTCGGCGAGTTCGCCGAAGCCCTTCGGGTCTTCGATCGCGAGTTGCGCGAGGATCTTGCGATCCACCTCGACACCTGCCCTCTTCAGCCCGTTGATCAGCCGGCTGTATGAAAGGCCGTGCTCACGCGCGGCGGCGTTGATGCGCGCGATCCACAGACTGCGGAACTGCCGCTTTCGTTGCTTGCGCCCCTTGTATGCGTAGACGCCGGCCTTCTCGACCGCCTCTCGGGCAACGCGGTAGAGCTTGCTTCGGGCACCGTAGTAGCCCTTGGCCCTCTTGAGCACGCGCCGCCGCCGCTTACGGGCGGTCACGCTTCGTTTCACACGCGGCATTTCGTTCCCTTCTCACCCCCCCAAATGGAGGATTCAGCCCTACAGATAGGGAAGCATCTTCCGCACCCGAGACACATCTGCCTTGGAGACCAGTGTGTCCTGGCGCAGACTTCGCTTCCGCTTCGTGGTCTTCTTTGTCAGGATGTGCTGCTTGTTGGCCTTCTGCCGGGAGATCTTCCCGGAGCCGGTCTTCTTGAACCGCTTCGCGGCACCCCTGTGCGATTTCATCTTCGGCACTTCGTACCTCTCACTCGGTTTCGGCTGCTGCCTCGACGGCATCCGGCGCAGCTTCTGTGTTCGCCTCTCTCGCTTCCCTAGCCGTCTCCTTCTCGGCGGCACGCTTCATCTCGGTAACCACTTCGCGGTCCGCCACAAGGATCATCGACATGAAGCGACCCTCCATGCGGGGCGGGTTCTCGAGCTTAGCAAGCGGCTTCAGGTGCTCGAGCACCGAGTCGAGCTGCTTGCGTCCGCGATAGGTGTGCACCATCTCGCGGCCCCGAAACATTACCGTGATCTTGACCTTGTCTCCCTCCATCAAGAAGCGACGTGCGTTGTTGAGCTTGAACTCCAGGTCGTGCAGATCGGTCCCCGGTCGGAGCTTGACTTCCTTCAGGGCCGCGGCATGTGCCTTCTTGTTCTGTCCCGTTCGTTTCTTCTTCTGTTCGTACTTGTAGCGCCCGTAGTCCATGATCCGACAAACCGGCGGCTTCGAGTTGGCGGCCACCTCGACAAGATCGAGACCGACTTCCCGAGCTTTCTCGAGCGCCTCCCCCGGGCTCATCACTCCCAGTTGCTCCGCGTCGGCTCCGATCACGCGCACCTCAGCGACGCGAATTCTCTCGTTCACCCGGGTCGTGTCCTTCTCCGGGGCTACGATTCTAAATCGACCTCGTGCAGGGATCTCTAGTTTCCTCCAGGACCGTGGGTGTCAGTCAAACGGAACCGCGCGACGCTCGCCGACGGCCACGGCGAGCTCTGCGACCATGGATTCTACATCGGTCGCTTCCCGGGACTGCTGCTTTTTCTTGGCGCCTCCGCCAGCCTTCTTACGCAGCCTCGGGGTGACGGTTCCGTTCTCCAGTTCTTGGTCTCCAATCACGAGCATCAGCGGGATCTTCTGGATCTCCGCCTCGCGAATCTTGAATCCGAGGGTCTCGCTGCGGTCATCGATCTGAACTCGAATACCAACCTCCATGAGTCGGGCGGCGACGTGCCCGCCAAACTCCTGCTGGCGTTCCGAGATCGGAAGGATGGCAGCTTGGATCGGCGCAAGCCAGAAGGGGAAGTCCCCCCCCGTATGTTCGATGTAGATGGCCAAGAAGCGCTCCAGGGACCCGAGAACCGCCCGATGGAGCATGGCGGGCTCGTGCATTTCGCCGTCCCGGCCGACGTACTGCAGACCGAAACGCTGCGGCATTGCCATGTCGATCTGGATCGTGCCAAGGGTCCAGGCCCGTCCCAGCACGTCCCGGAAGTCCGCCTCGACCTTCGGGGCATAGAAGGCCGCCTCGCCCTGCTTGATCGCGCAGGAATAGCCGGCCGATTCCACCGCGTCGATCAGCTGCTTCTCGGCGACATCCCAGTCCGCCGGCTTGCCAAGGAACTCCTCGCCACGTGTCGAGACCGCCCAGTCGACCCCACCGAGTCCGAGTGCACCGTAGACCTCTTCGACCATCTCGAAGAAGCGCTGCACCTCGGAAATCACCTGATCCGGCTCACAAAAGATGTGGCCGTCGTCTTGCGCCATGGACCGAACCCTTGCAAGACCGGTGAGGGTTCCACTCCGCTCGTTGCGGTGCAGGCGCGAGAATTCGGCGAAACGGAGAGGGAGTTCGCGATAAGAGCGTTTCCGGCTCTCGAAGAGCGCGCAGTGCCCCGGGCAGTTGGTCGCCTTGACGCCGATTTCTTCGTGCTCGTCCTCGCCTTGGAAGAAGTACATGTCGTCCTTGAACATCTCGTAGTGGCCGGACCTCTTGAAGAGTTCCGCCCGGCAGAGCTGTGGCGTCATGACTTCCTGAAAATGGTTCCGCGGGTAGAGAGAGCGGATGTAGTCCTGCAGGCCGTTGTAGATGGCCATACCCTTCGGAAGGTAGAAGGGAGTCCCTGGCGAAATCTCGGAGTCGATATAAAAGAGCCCCAGGGCCGCCCCCAGCCGACGATGATCCCGAGATTTCGCCTCCTCGATGCGCTGCAGATACGCCTTTAGCTCCTTCTTGCTCGCAAAAGCGGTGCCGTAGATGCGCTGGAGCTTCGGGCCGTTCTCGTTGCCTCGGAAGTAGGACC
The DNA here is from genome assembly GCA_046583095.1 of Myxococcota bacterium. GTDB lineage: Bacteria > Myxococcota_A > UBA9160 > UBA9160 > UBA4427 > JAJDAN01. The sequence goes on from JAYGDB010000113.1 coordinate 36,404, forward strand.
CGGAGGTCTCGAGGAGCCTGATGGCTCCGATCTGGTCGCTGCGCTGCACGTGGGGCCCGCGACACAGATCGACGAAAGGTCCGTGCTCGAAGAGGGTGATCTCCTCGTCCTGGGGAATGTCCTCGAGGCGCAGGAGCTTCAGCTCTTCCCCCAACTCGGAGAAGCAGCGCCTCGCCTCTTCCCGGCTGACCACGCGCCGCCGAAATTCGGTCTTCTCGGCGACGATGTCCTGCATCATCTTCTCGACACGCTCGACGTCCTCTGGGGTAAAGGGCTCGTCGACCAGGAAGTCGTACTGAAACTTCTCGGAGTGGTCGCTGCGCCCCGCGTCCACCTGGGCATTCGGGAAGAGCCGCTTGACGGCGTCCGCCATCACGTGCTCGGCGGAGTGGCGGATCACATCGCCGGCATCCGCGTCGCGCTCGGTCACGATCTCGAGCGCAACGTCCTCCTCGAGCGGTTGGCGGAGGTCGACGACACAGCCGTCGACGCGTCCGGCAATCGCGGCCTTGGCGAGGCCTGGGCCGATCTCCTGAGCAACCGCGAGGACCGTCGCGCCATGCGGCATCGACAACGTCTTCCCGTCGGGTAGACGAACGTCGATGGAGCTCATGAACGGGGATCGGAGGTCATGGAATCGAAGTGCTCTCTCTCGGCCTTCCTCGGCCTGGCCAATTCTTGCCTCACTCACACGACGGGGTGGTAGGCACGAGCGGGATCGAACCGCCGACCTCCGCCGTGTCAAGGCGGCGCTCTAGCCGCTGAGCTACGTGCCTGAAACCAGCTAACGAGGCGGAACATTTACCGTTTCGGCCGAAGCTGTCAATTGCACAAGCGTTGCTCATGGGGCCAAACAGCAGTTTTCCCCTGCGGGGAGCGACTCGCTGCGCGCGTCAGGGATTGGGAGCGGCGGGCTCGCCAGGCTCCTCGACTCCGGGTGACCAATCCACCTGGACGACGAGGCGCCCGTGATCCAGTTCGAGCGGGCGAACCCTGAGTTCGGGCGTGCTGAGTTCCAGCATCCGCTCGGCGAGGAAGCTCGCGTCCGCGTCGTTCCCTTCGAGTTCGACGTCCAGCACCGCGGTGCCCCGTTCGAAGCTGCGAGGCAACGCCTGACGCGCACCCAACCCCTCGGTCAACAGGACCCGCACCGCCTGGTAGGCCCCGTATCCACTGAGTTCGCGGATCTCCAACTGGATGAGGGAGACCGTGCCCGCTGCCGGATCCAGTTCGAGCAGCCCGGCTTCCACCAGCCTTTGCTTGACCCGGTCGGCGTCCACGAAGACTTCCACCTCGACGACGTATTCGCTCGTCACCCTCGGATCTTCGGCAAACAGCGCCGGCCGCTCTCCCTGATCGTCGAGGACTCGGAAGCGTGCCGTGTACGGCACCATCCGCTGGCCGAGCACCTCCATCACATCGATCTCCTCGTCCTCCCCCGGCTCGGCCTCCATCAGGAAGTCCCGGGCCACCCCGGAAACGGCTTCCCGCAGGGCCGCCTGGACTGCCTCTTCCTGGACGTCGACTGGACCCCGCCGACTCGGCTCGAGCGGGACCACGCCCACCGCTTCGACCCGACGAATCTCAGCGAAGGACTCAGCCGCTAGCCCGAGGCCGAGTGCGATCACTGCTGCCAGTCCGATCGCTCTCTTCCTCACACTCCCCTCTCCGTTCGTCACTGGCCCCGCTCCGAGACGGCGCGACCGAAGAGGCTGTCGAGTTGCCGCCGCAGGCCGTCGCTGGGATCCACACCGCGAATTCTGCCGACCGCGAGCACCGTCTCGCTCTCGCCCGGAATCGTGATGTGTACGAAGACCGGACAGTCGCCGCGATGCGATTCCAGCATGCCCCGCATCGCGACCAGTCGGTCCTGACTCAGCTCCTCCTCCTGCAGGCGGACGTGTAGCGCGGTCGTCAGATTCTGCTCCGCGTCCGCCAGGGGCATCAGCTCGCGCACCAGGATCCGGGGAGGATCGCCGGCTTCGAGGTTCCCGGTCATCAGCAAGGGCAGCGGACCGGCGCCATCGTCGCCCGCCCTCGCGCGTGTCAGCAACGCGCCGTGCCGCTCGAAGACCTTGGGGAAGATCAAGACCTCGAAGGTACCCTCCAGGTCCTCGAGGATCCCGTAAGCCATCCGTTCCCCTCGCCGCGTCCGACTTTCCCGAAGACCGACGAGCAGGCCAGCCACCCGAACTTCCCGGCCAGCCTTCCCTTCTGTCCCCGACGATGTGGTGTCGGCGAAGCGGGCCAGATCCGTCGCATAGGCACGCAGGGGGTGCCCCGTCACATAGAAGCCCAGCAACTCCTTCTCGTAGGAGAGCTGCTCACGATCGGTCCAGCGGGGCACGTCCGGGAGGCTGGGCTCATCCAGGGCATCGCCCCCGGTCAGATTCGCGAACAGGCTCTCCTGCCCGACTGCGCGATCGCGCTGGACGGCAGCGCTTCGCTCGAGGGCCGCGTCGAGCGAGCACCAGACCGCGTTGCGGTTCTCGTGGAGCGTATCGAACGTC
>JAYGDB010000146.1:0-32088 GCA_046583095.1 Myxococcota bacterium
CTGATCGACGAGCCTCTCGGCCACAGCGAGTGGCACACGATCTCGCAACAGCAGATCCAGGCGTTCGCGGATGCCACGGGCGACCACCAGTGGATCCACGTGGACGTCGAGAGGGCCGAGCGGGAGTCTCCCTTCGAGGCACCCGTCGCCCACGGCTACCTCACCCTGTCCCTCGTCCCGGAGCTGCTCTCCCAGCTCCTCGAGGTCGAGAGCCTGACGAACGTCGTGAACGCCGGCATCGAGAAACTGCGGCTTCCCGCGGCGGTTCCTGCGGGCTCGCGGGTCCGTCTCGCCGCAACGATCAAGAACGTCCGTGACCTGCCCTCCGGCGGCTCACGCGTCGTCTTCGCAATCTCCATGGAGACAGAAGGGGCCGCAAAGCCCGCGCTCACCGGACAGGTCGTCTACCTCTATTTCGACTAGCCGCGATCCTGTCTCGAAACGCCGAGCGCTGCTTCCAACTCGGACGCCAGAAGGAGTCACAGATGGCAGAAACGAAGCTGAACGGCGGACAGTTGACCGCAAAGCAGCTCAAGCTCGCCGGAATCGACACCATCTTCGGCGTGGTGGCCGGACCCATGATCGAGCTCTTCGCCGGAGCGGTCGAGGAAGGCATGCAGGTGATCGGCTGCCGCCATGAAGAGAACGCCGCCTTCATGGCCTCGGCGTGGGGCTACGCAAAGAAGAAGCCAGGCGTCGTCGTAACTGGCTCCGGCCCCGGAACCACCAACGCCGTGACCCCGATGCACGTCGCGACAGAGAGCGCGATGCCGCTGCTCGTCCTCGGCGGCTCGGTTCACGGGTCGATGCGGGGCCTCGGTGGCTTCCAGGAGTGCGACCAGGTCGCCTTCGCGCGCCCGGGCTGCAAGTGGGTACAGCAGGTCGACTCGACGGAGCGGATTCCGGAACTCGTCTACCTCGCCGCCGGCAAGGCCGTCTCGGGTCGCCCCGGAGCCGTGTACCTCGACTACCCCGGGCACCTGGTGAGCAACACCGTGCCGGCGGACCGGGTGCGGTTGCGGGAAGAACCTACGCGAATCACGCCGCCCCAGGCGGACCCGAACGCGATCGACGAACTCGCGGGGATGATCTCGCGTGCAGAACGCCCGCTCCTGCTCATCGGAAAGGGAGCCGCCTGGGCGGATGCGAGCGAGCCGCTCCGCGCGCTGGTAGACCGCGGGCTTCCCTACGTGTCGTCTCCGATGGGCCGCGGCACGCTACCGGACGATCACCCGAACTTCGTCAACGCGGCGCGCTCGACGGCTCTCAAGAACGCAGATCTGATCCTGATGGTCGCGGGCCGCTTCAACTGGATCTTCTCGTTCGGCAGTTCGACGCGCTTCGCACCCGACGTGAAGATTGCACAGATCGAGATCGAGCCAGAGGAATTCTACAGCGGCGCGAAGATCGACCTCGGCATCACAGCCGATGCCCGAGACGCCGTCGAACTGCTGAGCGCCGCTCTCGAGAACCGAACGCTCGCCTGCAACGGGACAACGTGGCTGAGCGATCTAGCCGAAGCGCGCGACAAGAACCAGGCGTCGCTCCGAGCCCGCATGGAGTCCGACGCCGTTCCGATCGACCCGCACCGCGTCCTCAGCGAACTCGCCCAGACCCTGCCGCGGAACGCGAGCATCGCGGTCGACGGCGAGACGACGATGGGGATCGCCCGCCAGATACTCCCCAGCTTCGAGCCGCGTCATCGCTTCAACTCCGGGACGACGGGCTGCATGGGGACCGGGGTGCCCTACGCGATTGGCGCGAAGCTCGCCCGCCCCGACGAACCCGCCGTGGCCGTCTGCGGCGACTACGCGTTCGGCTGCGCGATGATGGACGTCGAAACCGCGGCGCGGGTCGGTGCCAATGTCGTGTTCGTGGTCTGCAACAACGAGGGAATTGCCGGTCACATGCTGCAGGACCACATGCTTCCGGAAGGCTCGCCGAAGATCGCGGCCCTGCTTCCCGCGTCCTACGAGAAGCTCGCCGAGATGGTGGACGGGCACGCAGAGCGCGTCGATCAGCCTTCGGAGATCCGCCCAGCCATCGAGCGGGCTCTCGCCGCCGATCGACTCGCCGTGGTTCACATCCGGATGGACCCCAAGGTGACCCGCATGTCGGGGGGCGTCTACCTGCGCTGAAGCTGCGAACGCCGCAAGCACCGACCCTCTCGGCGTTCTCGCGAGAGCTGCCCTCGGCTACTCAGCAAGGAAGTCGCGGAGCACCTGGAGGAACTCCTCGAGTTGGTCGTGGTGCACCCAGTGTTCGGCCCCGGCGATGCCTACGCTCCTCGCGTTCGGAAATGCACCTGAACGCCCGTCCTTCTCGGGGTCTCCCGCCCAGCTCTCGAGGCCACGCATCAGCAGGGTGGGGCAGTGGATGCGCCCCCACTGTTCGCGCATCTCCGCCATGTCATGGCGCTGCGGGAAGAAGACGCGCGTGTAGTTGTCGAACTTCCAGCTGTAGCTCCCGTCTTCATTGCGCGCGACGCCGTGCACAGTGAGGTGGCGGGCCTGCTCGGGCGACAGGAAGGAGTTCTCTGCGATCATCCGGGCAGCGGCCGTCTCGATGCTCGGGTAGCGCTTCGGCGTGCGTGTCGAGAACTCGCGCACCTGATCGATCCACGCCTCGGTGCGCTCCCACTGGGGCTTCGCGAACGCTCCCTTGAACATCGATGGCGGTGGACCGAGCCCCTCGATACTGACCAGCTTCTCGACGTTTTCGGGATACACCGAGGCGTACTGGGTGACGACCGATCCGCCCAGGGAGTGGCCGATCAGGGTCACGGGGAAGAGGTCGAGGGTCGTCAACAGCTGGGCGATGTCGAGGACGAACTCCTGAACGGTGTAGTGGCCACCGATCGCCCAGGCGCTGTCACCGTGACCGCGCAGGTCCGGCGCGATCACGTGGTAATCGTTCCGGAGATCCCCGGCCACCCAGTCCCAGCTGCGGGCGTGATCGCGCCCACCGTGGACGAGGAGCAGAGGCGGCTTGTCCTCGTTCCCCCAGTCGACGAAGTGCAGTCGCAGGCGCTGGGAGACGTAGTAACTGGACGCGGGTCCGATGATCTCAGGCATGCCCCGAACTTAGCGGTATCCTCGGCACATGCGTCTCGCCATCGCGCAGATCAATCCCACCATCGGCGCTCTCGAAGCGAACCGGAAGCTCATCGAGCGCGCGGTCGACGACGCCGTCGATGCCGGTGCCGACCTGGTCGCGTTACCCGAGATGGCGCTCACGGGCTATCCCCCGATGGATCTGCTCGAGCGGGACGGCTTCGTGCGCGACCAGCTGCGGGAGCTCGAGACGCTCGCGAAGGCCTCGAAGCGCGTCGCGATCGCGCTGGGCGCGGTCCTGCCCTTGCCCGAGGGCCGGCCGAAGCAGCTCTCGAACGCCGCGGTCCTGCTCGCCGGCGGTGAGCGCATCGCCGCTCAGCCCAAGACACTGCTTCCCAGCTACGACGTCTTCGACGAGAAGCGGTACTTCACCCCCGCGGAGAAGCGGGAGGTGGTCCGGCTGCCGGGCCACGAGATGATGCTCGGGTTGTCCGTCTGCGAGGACACCTGGGTGGAGATGCTCCCCTATGCGGACAACCCGGTGGAAGACCTCGCCCGAGCGGGCGCCGGGCTGATTCTCAATCTCTCGGCCTCACCCTGGCACCTCAGCAAACCGAGCGAGCGACGCGATATGCTGGCTCGGCTCGCCGCACAGCACGACGTCCCGATCGCATTCGTCAACCAGGTGGGGGGCAACGACGAGCTCGTCTTCGACGGCGCGTCTTTCGTCATCGACCCGCAAGGCCGGGTCCATGCGCAGCTTCCTATCTTCGAACCGGGTTTCGCCGTGGTGGATCTTCCACTAGACAAGCCGATCGACGTCTCGGACCGGGAGCCCATCAGCCAACTCGAGGGCGCGCTGGTGCTCGGCATCCGTGACTACTTCGCCAAGCAGGGGCTGCCTCCGGGCGCCGTGATCGGCCTCTCTGGAGGAATCGATTCCGCCGTCACCGCACACCTGGCAGTGGAAGCACTCGGAGCGGAGCGCGTGCTCGGCATCGCAATGCCCGGTCCGTTCTCTTCGGAGCACAGCCTCGCGGATGCCCTGGCCGTGGGCCACAACCTCGGTATCGAGGTGCGTGTCGTCGACATCAATCCCATCTACGGGACGTACCGGGAGATCTTCGGGTCGCTCTTCGGCGAGCGCGATGACTACGGTCTCACCCAGCAGAACATCCAGTCGCGCATCCGCGGGGCCATCCTGATGGCCGTCTCGAACCACGAGGGAAGGCTGGTGCTGGCAACAGGGAACAAGAGCGAGCTGTCCCTCGGCTACTGCACGCTCTACGGCGACACCGTCGGCGGAATCGGCGTGCTCGGCGACGTCTACAAACGCGACGTCTACGCCCTCGCGCGCTACGCAAACCGCGCGGAAGAGCGCATCCCAGAGAACACGATCGCGAAGCCCCCGTCGGCGGAACTCGCGCCCGATCAGATCGACAGCAACGATCTACCCGCTTACGACATCCTCGACGCCGTGCTCGAGCAGGCCATCGAGGGCGGGCTGGGGGCCGCTGGCATCGAACTCCCCGAAGGCTGCTCTCGCGAGAGCGCGGACTGGATCGTGGGGCGTCTGGACCGCAACGAGTACAAGCGCCGTCAGACACCCCTGGTGTTGCGAACGTCACCGAAGGCCTTCGGAACCGGGCGCAGGCTCCCGATCGTTCACCGCTACGAAGGCTGATGGCCGAGTTTCTCGACCCCCTGTCCTTCGATGTGCCCAACGCCGGCGAGCAGGTCGTGGTCCTGACGGAGAAGCTCCGCTACCGCGCCGATGACGGAACCCTCTTCACGATGCCCGTGAGCTTCGAAACGGACCTCGCCTCGGTTCCCGCGGCGCTCCGCTTCCTGGCACCGCCGTGGCAGCGGTCCGCCCGGGCCGGCGTGCTGCACGACTGCGCGTATCGCTGGGACGAGGTCTGGAAGGTCGGGCGGAGGCCGATCGATCGGCACTTCTACGAAGCGCTGCGGGCGGATGGAACCGGCAGGTTCCGGGCCCGCGGCCTGCAGGGCGCCGTTCGGCTGTTCGGGCGTCGCGCATGGAATCGCTGGCGAAACACACCCGAAACCGCGAAGGGCGTGAGACCGCCGCCAATCTCCTGACCCGAGAACCGGGTCCGCGCTCCACCGCGAGGATTTCGGCCGCTACGGGGCCGGTGCCACCTGCGCGGCGGTGTCTTCCTCTGCGCTTGCCTGGCGCACGTTCTCAGCGCGCGCACCCCGCGGCCCTTCCTGGACCACGTACTCGACGTTGTCCCCCTCCGAGAGGGCGTCGTAGTCGGCGGCGTTGAGACCGGATCGGTGGAAGAAGACCTCCTTGCCGTCGTCGCCCCGGATGAAGCCGAAGCCCCGATCGCGGACCATCTTCTTGATCTTGCCCTTGCACTTCGGCCCCGTCGGCATCTGGGAGGGACCGGCGGCTCCCCGTCTTCGCCCGCGGCCTCCGCTGCGTCGGCGGGGTCCACCCGATCCACGGAAGCGCTCGCTCGAGACGAACTCCCCACGGAACAGCTGGAGGGGAACCGTCAGGTCCTGCAGGCCGGTCTGCTCGGGTGAGAGGAGCACCTCGTCATCACCCACCTCGACCACGCTGTATCGCAAGCCGGTGTTCTGGTGAGTCACGAACAGTCCGGATTCGATCTCGTCGAGGGCGAGCATGGCGTTTCCTCGTTGCTGCGGATCGGCCACAGCTGCCGTCGACCCACCGCCTGAGGCGATACGGCGCGGACGGGGCTGTGGCGCGTAACCGGCCCCCAGGGCGAGGGCAGGCGGGGCGCGCAGGGTAGGAAAACCGGTTCTCCCGGTCAATTCGGCAGCCTCGCCCCAGGGGAAGCTCAATCGTTGTTCGGAGCAGTCAGTCGAAGACGCTGCGATCGCAGCACGTGATCCGCGATGCGCCGGTTCGCGACCCCCAGCGCCTGGGCCGCCAAGCAGGCGCCGTCAGGCTTGCTTCTCGCGCAGCAGGTTCAGCGCCGAGCCCGCGTGGAACCACTCGATCTGCTCTTCGTTCAGCGTGTGGGCGACCTCGAACGAGTCTTCGCTTCCGTCTTCGTGGTGCAGGGCGACCACCAGATTTCGATCCGGTGCCAGGGACGAGAGGTTCAGCACGCTCATGCGGTCCTGCTCATGGACCTTCTCGTAGTCTGCCGGATCCGCGAAGGTGAGGGGCAGAACGCCCTGCTTCTTCAGGTTCGATTCGTGGATGCGCGCGAAGCTCCGAACGATCACCGCGGCCGCACCGAGGTGACGCGGGCACATGGCCGCGTGCTCACGGCTGCTGCCCTCACCGTAGTTCTCGTCGCCGACGACCACCCAGCGCAACCCTTCCTGCTTGTAATGGCGCGCGATCTTCGGGAAGGGAACGGCGGACTCGCCGGAAACCTGGTCGAGTCCCTCGCCGGCCTTGCCCGTGTACGCGTTGACCGCGCCGAGGAAGGCATTGTCGCTGATGTTGTCGAGATGCCCGCGGAACCGCAGCCAGGGACCGGCCATCGAGATGTGATCGGTAGTGCACTTGCCCTGCGCCTTCAGCAGGATCGGGAGCGCGACGAAGTCATTGCCATCCCACGCAGGGAACGGGGTGAGGAGCTGTAGCCGTTGGCTATCCGGCGCGATCTCGACGGCGATTCCCGAAGGATCCTCCAGCGGCGCTTCGTAGCCCGCATGCGAGATCACGAACCCGCTCTCGGGGATCTCCGACGCCGGCGCCGGCGGGACCAGTACGAAGCGCGAGCCGTCGGCCGCCTGGAGTTCGTCGCTGAGCGGGTTGAAGTCGAGGGTGCCCGCCAGCGCGTAGGCGATCACCGTCTCGGGACTTCCGATGAAGGCGAGGGTGGATGCGTTGCCGTCGTTTCGCTTGGGGAAATTCCGGTTGTATGAAGTGATGATGGAGTTGCTCTCTCCTTCGACAATGTCATCCCGCTTCCACTGGCCGATGCACGGACCACAAGCGTTGGCGAGAACGGTGGCACCGATGGACTCGAGCGCCGCCATCTGACCGTCGCGCTTGACGGTGAGGTGGATCTGCTCGGAGCCAGGCGAGCACAGGAGCGGCGTCTTCGTCGAGAGGCCGCGAGCGCTCGCCTGGCGCGCGAGATCCGCCGCGCGCGACATGTCCTCGTAAGAGGAGTTCGTGCAGCTGCCGATCAGCGCCGAGGTGAGCTTCTGTGGATATCCCTTCTCCTTCGCCTCGGCTGCAATTTCCGAGACCGGCCGTGCGAGGTCGGGGGTGTGGGGCCCAACGAGATAGGGCTCGAGGCTGGAGAGATCGATCTCGATCACCACGTCGAAGAAGCGCGCGGGCTCGACCTCGACATCCGGGTCGGCGCAGAGCATCAGCTCGTGGGTCGTGGCGAGTTCCGCGAGTTTTTCGCGGCGGGTGGCCTCGAGATATCTGGCCATGCGCTCGTCGAACGGAAAGATGGAGGTGGTTGCGCCAAGCTCGGCGCCCATGTTCGTGATCGTCGCCTTGCCGGTACAGCTGATGGAGGCCGCGCCCGGACCGAAGTATTCGACGACCCGGTTGGTACCTCCCTTCACGGTGAGCTCGTCGAGCACCCGCAGGATCACGTCCTTCGGCGACGCCCAGCCCGAGAGGGAGCCCGTCAGGTGCACACCGACCAGGTTCGGGTAGAGGACTTCCCAGGGAAGGCCCGCCATCACGTCGACCGCGTCCGCACCCCCAACGCCGCACGCGAACATCCCGAGGCCACCGGCATTCGGGGTATGCGAGTCCGTCCCGAGCATCATGCCGCCCGGGAACGCGTACTTCTCGAAAACCACCTGGTGGATGATGCCGGCGCCCGGCCCCCAGAAGCCGACCCCGTAGCGCGCTGTGCAGCTTCGCAAGAAGTCATACACCTCGGCGTTCGTCGTGACCGCCGTCTGCAGATCCGACGCGGCCCCCTGGTAGGCCTGGATCAGGTGATCGCAGTGGACCGTCGTGGGCACGGCCGCTTCGTCACGACCCGAGTGCATGAACTGCAGCATCGTCATCTGGGCGGTCGCGTCTTGCAGAGCGACCCGGTCCGGACGCAGCAGCAGGTAGCTATCACCCGGCTCGAGGTCCTGGTTCTTCGGATCGTCGAGGTGACCGAGAAGGATCTTCTCCGCGTAGGTGAGCGGCCGCGCGAGGCGGCTGCGGATGCTCTCGAGCTGTTCGGCGACCTCGCTGTAGACCTTCTCGACGAAGGCGGGGCTGGTTTCGATCGAGGGCACGAGGCCTCCAGAGGGAGGGAGGAAGCCTCAAGTTAGCACCGTGGACCTACTTCAACCGCGCTCGGGCTCGGGCCCTGCGAAGACGAGATGAGCGGCGAAGGTCACGACCTTGAAGAAGCCACCCACATCGGAACTCGGGTCCTGGCCGTGTGCGCTGGAGATGGCATTCCTGATACGATTCAAGCCATGCAACCCACCTCTCGGCGAATCGAGGTTTCGGACGGACTCAGCCTCCACGCCCTCGAATGGAGCACCGAGGGCGTCCCGATGATCCTGATTCACGGCTTCGGCAACGAGGCCCACATCTGGGACGACTTCGCACCCCGCGTCGCGGAGCACTACCGCGTGATCGCCATCTCGCTGCGCGGACACGGTGACTCCGACTGGGATCCCGAGCGGCGCTACGACTACACGGACCACTTGGTCGACCTGGAGGCGATTACCACCCAGCTCGGGATCGAGCGCATGGTGCTCGTCGGCCACTCGCTCGGGGGACGCGTCGCAATGCTCTACGCGGGACGGCACCCGGAGCAGCTCGCCGGCCTCGTAATCGTGGACTCGGCGCCCGAACTGGACATCCGCGGCACGACGCGCATCCGCATGGAGGTGGCAGACCACCAGGCTCCTGTCTTCTCGAGCATCACCGAGTACGAGAACCTGCTCGCCCACAACTATCCGGCTGCGACCCCGGAAGCCCTCAGGCGGATGGCACGCAACGGCCTCAAGCAGAACGAAGACGGCGATTACGAGCTGAAGATGGACACCGCCTATCGCGGCGTGGACGGGCCGCGTCTCAGCCCAGAAGCGCTGGTTTCGCGGGAAGAGGAGCACACACGTAACATGTGGACGGGCCTCGAGAAGCTCCCTTGCGCAACCCTCGTCGTACGCGGTGCAGCATCGGACGTGATGTCGCCCGAGGTGGCCGATCGCATGGTCGAGGAGGTCCTCCCGAAAGGAACCCTCGCCGTCGTCCCCCAGTCCGGGCACTCGGTGATGACCGACAACCCCGACGGCTTCGCCGAAGCGGTCTGCAACTTCGTATTGGCCTAGGCAGACCGGCGCTTCCGCAGCTCGAGTAGCGCGGGAAGCACCACGAGATTGCAGATCACCGTGAGTGTGACGCCCAGGGTCAGGAGCTGCCCCAGGCTCGCCATGCCCCGGTGCGTCGCGAAAGCGAGACTCCCGAAGCTCGCGATCGTGGTCGCGGCGCTGAACACCACCGCGTTGGCGGTGCTCGTCTGGAGCAGCTCGCGGTCCCCGGGGACGGCGTGACGCGCCCGGTGGACGAGATGGATGCTCGTGTCGACACCGATTCCGAGCAACAAGGGCAATACGATCACGTCCGCGAAATTGAAGGGGACTCCCATCACGACCGCACCCGCAGCGGTCAGCAAGCCGGCCAGGACCATCGGAGCCATCACCATCACGGTGTCCCCGACGGCCCTCCAGATCAGCAGCAGAAGGACGCCGATCGCGATCACCGCGGAAGTGAACGCCTGCCTGAGCGACTTCACCACCTCCCGGCTTGCCGCGTGGATGGCAACCGCGCTCCCGGTCGCCCGCGGCGCGACGCTGCGAACGCTCGAGACGAAGCGCTCGAGCGCCTCCGGCTCGGTCAGGTCCTCGCTCGGGAAGATCCGCACCCGGATCATCCCGCTCGCCGAGATCATGCGCGTGACGAGATCGTCCGGCAAAGCCTCGAGTGTGACGGGCCCGACCGCCACCGCACGCGAGATCAAATCGAGCTGACGCTCGAGGGATCCGAACAACCCCTGCTCGAGGATCGCAAAGCTCTCTTGCGCATCCGGCCGGCTCGCCAACTCTAGAGATTCCAGGAAACGCGAGAGGGACGCGTATACGGCACGCGCGCTCGCCGGGACATCGGCTGCCCGCTCAGTCCCGAACTCCTCGAACAGCCGCCTGAGCTCGGTCTGGAAGTCGCGCAGTGCCGCAATCCCTTCGGCAAAGGTCGGCGCCGGGGGCCGACCGTCCTCGGTTGGGGGAGGAGCCAGGAAGACCGCCACCTCCTCGATGATCGCGAGCTTCTCTTCCTGGTTCTCTGGCACGAAGCTCGTCACGCTGAGAGCGGTCTCGACGGTCGGGAGCTTCGCCAATTCCTTCGCGAGCGCCTCCGCGGATTCGAGATCGGGTCGCACTGCGTTCAGGTTCCACGGCGAGGTATCTGACTGCGCGAGCAGCTCTTCGAAGGCCTGCACCGACTCGGAGGACGGATCCCGGATGAGAAGTGGATTCTGATCGAAATGCGCCTGGGGAAGGAGAGTCAACGCGCAGCCCGCGAGCACGAGGGCGACGACGGTGATCACGACCGGGTAACGCGTCGGGAAGGTCGGCACCAGGTTCATGCGCGCGCGGTTGGCCGCGCGTCCCGCCGACTCCTCGCTGAGCCGCACCGACAGCAACGCCGGCAGCACCGTGAAGCTGCAGAAGAGGCTCACGAACATTCCCGTGCCCGAGATGAGCCCCAGCTCGGCGACGCCGGAGAAATCCGTTGGGATGAAGACGTAGAAGCCGATGGCGGTCGTGACCGCACAGAGGACCAGGGAGCTTCCCACCTTCGATGACGCCTTGCGCAGCGCCGCCGCGTGATCGAGCCCCTGGGAGAGGCTCTCCTGGTAGCCCATGCAGAGGTGCACACCGAAGTCGATGCCCAACCCGATGAAGAGCACGGCGAACGCCACCGAGAGCAGGTTCAGATGCCCGATGGCCAGAGTCGCGAAAGCACCCGTAAGGACCAGCCCGACGATCAGCGAGAGAAGTGCCGCGAGGATCACGCGAAGCGACCGCAGGGCGAAGAGCAGGATCGCTGTAACCATCACCAAGGACGCCAAGCCGGCCGCCATAGCCTGGCCCTCGACGACCGCCATCTCCTCGTAGGCCAGGGCGACGTCGCCCGTCATCCGAACGTGGATGCCGTTCTCTTGGGTGAGGCCGAGCTCTTTCGCGAAGCGCCTCACCGCCTCGAGGGGCTTTCCCGCCGCGACGATCTGGCTGAAGTCACGGATCGGTTGAGCGAGGATGAGCCGACGCTTGGCCTCCTCGTCGAGCGGCCGTCCCGCGACGACCTCTGCCCACGAGAGGCGGTAAGCCTCGCCGGCCTGGCGAGCCCGAAGGGCGGCGTCGACTCGCTCGAGCATCGGTTCCAGACTCGCTTCGCTCACGTCGCCGTCCCGCAGCGCCCGAATGCCCCGGGCGAGCATCATCGCGAGCCCGCGCAGCGTGCCGTCCTCGGCGAGCCCCGCGAGATACGGCTGCACGCGCGCGAGTCGATCCGCCAGGTCCTCGAGCTCGTCGGTGTCCATGTAGAGAAGCGCGTGCTCCTCGAAAAAAGCGCCCTGCGGCAGGTGGACGGAGCTGAAGAGGTCTGGGCTGGCCTCGAGCTTTGCGGCCAGAGCCACCGCGGCATCGCGCGCCTGCTCGGCGTTCTGCGCGTCGACGAGAATGACGATGTTCTCGTAGAGGTTGGGAAAGATCGCGTTGTACTCGATCTCGATGACACGGTGGGGCAGCTCTTCACTGAAGAGCGAATCCTCGTCGGTGTCCACCACGAGATTCGTCGCGACGTAGGCGCCGGCGAGTAGCGTCACGATCGCGCTCGCGAGGGTGACCACCGCAGCGTGTCGACGGACTGCGTCGATCCAGCGGGGCAGAACCCGCTCGAGAAGTGTCTCGAAGGAGCGATTCACGCGGAGAGGCTCCATGTTGGGCCGTCACGGCCGGAAGCGTGCAGCTTGCGCCCCCCCAGGGTGTGCCGAAGTCGGCAGACGTCGTCCCAAGCTCTCTTTATCGTTAGCAAACTGCCACTGCCGAGATCGGACGGGATCCGTTGGCGCCCACGCGGTGACAGAGTCAGTTACACTAGCCGCGCTCCCCTGCGGTATGACCCGCTGCCGCAAAGCGTGGCTCGCAGCTTGTTCGAGCCCGCAGCCGGAACCCGGCGACCCCTGCGGCGAGAATCCAGTTGGGGCCACCAGACCTCAGAGGAGTTCTTCAGTGAGTCTCTCGATCCGCACGGCGCCGACGCTGCTCGTGTCGCTCGCCCTGATCCTTCCCGGTATCCGCGTCGGTGCGGAGGGAGGAGAGGAAGGCCCCAGCCCGCCCGCGACGCGTGCCTACGTCTCGGGAACCCGGGAAGCCGTGCTCCCGCACCAGGAGTCTCCCGCGACACCGGCCGTCGAGAGGCTGCACGCGGCGCTGCTCGCCATCATGCGCTCCTCGGACGCACTCGGGTACAGCGGTCGCCTCGACCGGATCAGCCCCGTGGTCGCAGAGACCTTCGACCTCCCCTTCATGGCGGCGAAGTCCATGGGGCGACATTGGAAGAAGCTCCCGGAGGCCGACCAGGGGCGCTGGCTCGAACTCTTCGCACGCCACGTCTCTGCGAACTACGCGGGACAGTTCACTGGCTTCTCGGGCGAGGCGTTCGAGACGCTGGGTGAGGAAACCGCGATTCGAGACACGCGCGTCGTACGCACGCGCCTGACCCGTCCCAAGGAAGAGGCCGTACAGCTCAACTACCGGCTGCGCGAAGTCGACGGCGCCTGGCGCATCATCGACATCTATCTCAACGGGACCGTGAGCGAACTCGCGCTGCGGCGCTCCGAGTATTCCTCGGTGCTGAAGCGGCAAGGCTTCGAGAAGTTGCTCTCGACGATCGACGAGAAGCTGAAAGACCTGGCAGGCGGCTCCACCCAGAGCTAGCTGGCGATTCGCTTGCCGCGGAGCGCCGACCCGATTCTCGGATCACACCGCTAGTCGTCGCCCCAGTCATGCCGGCGCCCTTCCCGCCGCCTCCAGATTTGCGCCATGCGATTCTGGTAGTAGGCGTTCCTGAGGGCCGCGTAGTAGTCCACGGACGACTCGCGCAGAGAATCGAGCTCCTCCAAGCGGCGTTCGCGCAGAGAGAGTCCCTGGCTGCCCGTGTAGATCCCGTAGATCAGGAAGTTGGTCGGGCCCAGGAACCAGGTGAGGGGGTGCATCGAGAAGTCGACGAGCACCCCGAAGCCACCTCGCACACTGTTGGGCCCGAGGAGCGGGAGGATCAGGTAGGCACCGCTGGGGGTGCCGGCTAGAGCCAGAGTCTGACCGAAGTCCGAGCGGTGGTATTCGAGACCGACCCGCTGTGCGACGTCGAAGATGCCCCCGATCCCAGCGGTGGTGTTGATAAGAAAGCGCAAACCGGAAGTGCGCGCGTCTGTCCACTCGAGCTGTAGCAGGTTGTTCAGGGTCGTCGCGGGCTCGCCGAGATTCACGAAGAATCGGCGTATCGCGCCCTTGACCGGTCTCGGAAAGAGCTGGCCATACACCCGGGTGACGGGGTCCAACAGCCAGGTGTCGACCCGGCCGTTGAATACGTGAACGCTGCGGTTGGTCTCCTCGGCTGGGTCGGGGAAGCCGACGGACGGCGCGTCGATCGACTCGTCGAAGAGGGGATCGTAGGCATCTTCCTCCGACAACCCGACGGCAGGAGCCGGCTCGTGTTCCGGGAAGGCTGCAGGAGGCAGACCCGAGAACAACAGCAGGACGAGAGTGAGATCGACGGCCAGCCGGCGCATCCGGCACAGACTACTCAAAGCCGCATCTCCGAGGCACTCCGCGGAGCTGCAGCTTCAGGAACGCGTAAGAAGGGCCGATGAGCGCCAGGAGCGGCTCACGGTTTCGCTGTCATGAGGTTCCGTCGGCGACCTGCCCCGTGGGGATAAAAATCGGTGCCAATGAGGTCGACTGCCGGTAAGATGCGGTCCCCTCAGCGTCTGGCGCGGGTCCGATCCCCTGGGATCTCGCAGCCAGAAACAGCGGTCTGAAACCGGATTCCGAACCCGTTTCACAAGACCCGGCGACGAGCAACCGAGGTATGAGATCCTCGGGGTCTTCAGGCAGCTGGCAGGAGGAAGCAAGCGTGGACGTCCTTCAGAAGTGTGCCGACTATTCGTTCGCGCGGGAGCTTCGCAGCGAGTCGCTGTATCCCTACTTCCGGAAGATCTCCTCCCCCCAGGACCCGGTCGTCACCATCGATGGCGAGAAGGTCATCATGCTCGGGTCGAACAACTACCTGGGGCTCACGAGTCATCCCGAGGTAAAGGAAGCCTCGTCCAAGGCGGTCCTCAAGTACGGCACCGGCTGTGCGGGATCCCGCTTCCTGAACGGCACCCTCGACATCCACGTCGAGCTCGACGAGCGACTTGCCACCTTCATGAGGAAGGAAGCAGCCCTCACGTTCTCAACGGGTTATCAGGTGAACTTGGGCGTCCTGTCCTGCCTGCTGGGCCGACACGATGTCGCCGTGCTCGACAAGCTCGACCACGCCTCGATCCTCGACGGGGTCCGCCTCGGCTTCAGCAAGTCACTGAAGTACAAGCACAACGACATGAAGGACCTCGAGAGCAAGCTCGCCAGCGTGGGCGACTCGAAGGGCAAGCTGATCGTGGTCGACGGCGTCTTCTCGATGGAAGGCGACCTGTCGAAGCTGCCGGAGATCGCCGCGCTCAAGAAGCAGTACGACGCTCGGCTGCTCATCGACGACGCCCACGGCATCGGGGTCTTCGGTGAGAACGGTCGCGGCACGGCCGAGCACTTCGGCATCGAAGACGATGCCGACCTGATCATGGGCACCTTCTCGAAGTCGCTGGCAACGGTGGGCGGCTTCATTGCGGGCGAGGCCGGGGTGATCGACTACATCCGGCACCATGCCCGATCGGGGATCTTCTCGGCGGCGATGCCGCCCGGAGCGGCTGCAGCGGTTCTCAAGGCCGTGGAGATCGTCGAGCGGGAGCCGGAGCGCCGAAAGCGGCTGTGGGAGAATACGATCTTCATGAAGCACGAGCTCGAGATCCTCGGCTTCGACACCTGCGACAGCGAATCTCCGGTGATCCCGATCGTCGTCGGCGACGACATGAACACGTTCATGATGGCCAAGCGCCTGCGTGAGGAGGGGATCTTCGTGAACCCGATCATCGCCCCGGCGGTGCCGCCCGGGCAGGCGCTCCTGCGAACGTCCTACATGGCGACGCACAACCGAGAGCACCTCGAGCAGGCCCTGACGGGCCTGGCCAAGGTCGGCCGAGAACTCAACGTCATCTGACCCAGCTATCGCGCCGTCGCTTCCTCCGGCAGTCGCTCTCGGCAGCCGGCGGTCTGGTTGCCACAGGCTGTGGCTGGAGTCCTCCCCTCGCGTCCGTATCCGCCGAGGCGCTGGCACTCCACCGCAACAGCCTGGTCCTGGATCTGCACCTCGACACGCTCCTCTGGCGCCGGCTCTTCGGATACGACGCGGGACTTCGACACCAGAACCGGGTGCCCCTGCGACCCTTCGGCTTCCACTTCGATCTCCCACGCGCAGAGGAGGCCGGACTCGACGCCGCGGTGATGGGGCTCGTGATCAATCCCACGGAGGTGCGCCCCGAGCTGATCTGGCCCCTGAAGGCGCTGTACTGGTGGGAAGGGGAGCGCGGAGTCGAGCAGGCGCTGCTGACGCTCGATCTGCTCTCGGAGCTCGTCGATGCGTATCCGGACGACATCTCGTTCGTCCGCCGGGGTAGCGACATTCTCCACGAGGTCGAGCGCGGACGCTTCGTCGCGATGGCGGGCCTGGAGGGCGCGCACGCGCTGGAGGGCGATCTTTCGAACCTCAGGCGCCTCTACGAGCACGGTCTCCGCATGGTCGGCCTCGTCCACTTCCAGGCGACGGCTGCCGGCTATCCGATGACCGCCCCGGAGTTCTACGGAGAAGGCCTCACCGGCTTCGGCCGCGACCTCGTCGGGCAGCTCGAAGAACTCGGCATCGTGATCGACCTCGCCCACCTGAACGCGGCGGGCGTCTGGGACGCACTGCTCATGATGCGGCGCCCTTGCGTGGCGAGTCACACCGCCTGCCAGGCACTCCACGACCACCCTCGGAACCTGACCGACCGCCAACTCGAGTTCATTGGCCGAAACGGCGGCGTCGTGGGCGTGGCTACCGGACGCGACTTCATCGGCCCAGGCGGCCTCGAGGCCTTCCTCGATCACGTCGAACACGTCGAAGAGGTTGCGGGACCGCACGCCGTCGCCCTCGGAAGCGACTACGACGGCTTCATCGTTCCGGTGGAAGGAATGGGCGACGTGCGTGCATACCCGCTCGTCACCCAGGGGCTGCTGGATCGGGGCCAGCGGCCCGAGATGATCGCGGCGGCGCTGGGCGGGAACGCGCTGCGGGTGCTGACGGCGGTATGCGGGTAGCGACGCTAGGAGACCGTCGTCTTCAGCCGCGCTCTTCCCACGTAGTCGTCGACGAACTGCTTTGCGGTGCGGCCGGATCGGCTGGCCCGAACGACGCTCCAGCGCAGGGCCTCTTCCCGGGTTTCGGCGCTCAGCTCGAAGTCCTGCTTCTTGAGGTAGTGCTCGACGATCTCGAGATACACCGGCTGCTGAAAGTTGTGGAAGCCGATCAGCAGGCCAAAGCGGTCCGACAGGGCGAGCTTCTCTTCGAGCGCCTCACCGAGGTGGAGTTCACCCCGTTCATCGAGACCCGCGTCGCGGTTCTCGGCCATCGACTCGGACAGCATGTGCCGACGGTTGCTGGTCGCCACGACGAGGACGTTCTCGGGGGGCGCTTCGAGGCGGCCCTCGAGCGCGGCCTTCAGTTCGCGGAAACCCACTTCGCCAGCTCCGAACGAGAGATCGTCACAGAAGATCACGAAGCGATGCCGCGCGCCGTCCTTTCGCAACGCCTGCAGGACACGCGGTAGCTGTGCGAGGTCTTCCCGCTGCACCTCGACGAGCCGCAGGCCGCGTCCACCGAAGCGCTCGAGTACGCCCTTCACCGCGGAGGACTTCCCAGTGCCTCGCTCGCCGTGCAGCAGCACGTTGTTCGAGGGCAGCCCGAGAACGAACTGCTCGACGTTGGCGGTGAGGCGCGCCACCGCGGCATCGACCCCGATCAGGTCATCGAGATCGAAGGTCGCCGGCGACTCGACGGCGACGAGCCGGCCCGGGCCAGTCCCCGCCTCCCAGCGGAAGGCGACATGGTGCTCGAAGCTGTCGGCAGCCGGCCCGACGCCACTTGCGTCCCGCAGCACCTGCTCGCCCAGTTCGAGCACGCGACCGAGCCGTTGTAGAAAGGAGAACAACCCCATGGCCCTGAATTGTAGACTGGACCGTGGTGGATCGACCCGACGCAGGGCTGTGCGATCGCTGCGGCTTCGCGGAGCCGCAGAAGAGCGCGCGAGGCCGCGAGTTCGTACGCTGCGGACACTCCGAGGTCGATCCGGACTACCCCCGGTATCCACCGTTGCCCGTGACCGAGTGCGACGCCTTCGAGGAGTCATTAGACCCCGCGGGGCCAGCCTCTGGCCCCAACGTTCGTGCAAGGCGATGACGGGCAAGCACTGGACCCGGATCGTCAGGAGCAAAGCCAAGGAAAGGAGTTGTCATGGCCAGTCCGCGCGTGGGCGATCTCGCCCCAGACTTCAGCCTGCCTTCGACCCAGGGAGAGATCAGCCTGTCGCAGCGGTGCAAGCGGCGGAGCGTGCTGCTCGTCTTCTATCCGGGCGACGAGACCCCGGTGTGTACCAAGCAGCTGTGCGACTACCAGGATCACCTCGGCGTGTTCGAGGATCTCGGCGTGGACGTGCTCGCGATCAACCCCCAGAGCCTCGAGTCCCACGAGAAGTTCGCCGCCAACCACGACCTCTCGTTCCCGCTGCTGTGCGACCAGGACAAGCGCGTCTGCCGAAGCTACGGGGCCCTCGGGCTCCTGGGCATGGCGAAGCGGGCCCTGGTGCTGGTCGGCACCGACCAGCGCGTTCGCTACAGCCGTGTCGACCTTCCGATCTTCCACCGCTCTGCGGCGGAACTCGAAGAGGTGATCGAGGGTCTCTAGCCTCGCTTGCCGACCGGCAGTGGCGGCCGCAGAGCGAGAGGATGCCGTCCGGACCGTCTGTATGGATTCCACTGCCGCGAGTCAGCGAAGATCCATCCACTTGTTTGGCAGGGGTGTACCGACCACCGAGAGAAGGACATCGACGAAGCGGTAGGTGAGTCCCCAGACGATGTGACGGCCCGGAACGCCCACCAGGATGCCCGGCAGCTGCTTGCCTCCGTAGGTCGCGTGGGGGTAGGTGACGTGGCGCTCCGACGCCAGAAGTTCGGAGACCGGAAACCAGAACGCCTCCCGGACCTCGTGGTTCAGCCGCAGCGGCTCCGGATCGGCCATGTGGTAGACGTACGCGGAGACGACCATGCGGTCGTTGCGCTCGGGGCGGCCCTCGAGGTCATCGAGACGGCCCAGGTAGCTGCCATCCGCGAGGCAGACGCCCACTTCCTCGAGGGTTTCCCGTTCGGCGGCCTCCCGCGTGCCTTCGTCGCTGGGATCGAGCCGGCCACCCGGGAAGGCCATGTGTCCCGACCAAGGATCCCCGGTCCGACTGGCGCGCTCGATGAAGAGCACCTCCGCCTGGTCGTCCTGCCCGCGCAGCACGACCGCAACCGCGGCACGCACCCGATCCTCGCCATCGACGAGGATCGGCTGGTAGCGGCTGACACGCTGCGCGATGTCTCCAGGGCGAGGCATGCCGGGACGATGCTAGCGTGACCGCGATGGACGCCCGGCCGTCAGTCATCCCCCAACCCCGGCAGATCCTGCAGCTCGCCCGCAGGGACAAGCGCGCCGCCGAGGAGGCCCTCGCGGCGCTGCCGATCGACGATCAGGTCGCCCTGGTCTGCAGCGCGCCCCTGGCTCTGCGCGAGCGAGTGCTGGAGCTGACGCCCGCCCCGGAAGAGGTCATCCCGCTGCTTCCCGAGGCGGAACTCTGCTTCACCGCGAAGGCCATCGGGCTCTGGGATGCGAGCTGGATCCTCGAGCACGCAACACCGGCACAACTCGTCACGAGCATCGATCTCGACGGCTGGACGGGCCTGGTCCCGCACCGGGAACACCTGCGCGAGTGGCTGGCCGCGCTCACCGAGGCCGGCGAAGAAACCCTGCAGAGAGCCATGCACGCGCTCGATCCAGAGCTGATCGTCCTCACCCTGCGCGACCGAGTGACCGTCGAACTCGATCCCAGGGACAACGATTGGCAGCCACCGGAGGGTGCACGAACCCTTGACGGTCAGTTCTATCTGATCCCGCAGCGACCCGGGGACGACCTGGAGGACGTGCTGATGCTACTCCAGACCATGTTCCAGGATGACTACTGGTTTTACTTCCGGATGCTCCAGGGTGTCACGTGGGAGCTGCAATCGGACCTCGAGGAGTGGGCGCTCCGGTGGCGGACTGGCCGGCTCGAAGACCTGGGCTTCCCTGCCTGGGAGGAGGCGATGCGGATCTACGGGTACATTCGACCCGACGAACGCGATCGCATCCCCGAGGAGGTAGACCCCCTCGACGTGCGCGAGTGGCAACTACCGGTCTTCATGCCGTCCCTGCCGGCCACGGTCACCCAGGCCCACTCGGTGTTCCAGGGGGCCGCCGAGCTCGACGAGCAGGAGCGCCGCGGGTTCTTCTATGCGTTCGTCGCCACGGCGAATCGCGTGGCGGTGGCCGACCGCATGCCGCTCGGTGACGCCGAAACGCTGCCCGATGCCATCGAAGCGACCGCCGCAGTCGTCAGCCAGGGACTCGATCACCTGGCCAGCCGAAACGGTCTCAGCCTGACGGAGACATTGCGACGCGTGAGCCTCGAGCGTCTGTTCCAGGTAGGCGCGAACCTACAGGGCCGAAAGCCTCCGCCGACCCCGGAACCGGAACCGGATCGCGAGGCCGAGCCCTGGAACACGTGAGGGCCCGTCCGGGAACACTCCCGGAGGGCCCTCTGTGCTCTCGCCCGGCCAGCCCCTCTCCCCGTTCTTCCGGAGTTCGCGGCGCAGGCTCGAGCGCGACTCTTCTTCCTCTCCAGACTCCAGGCTCCCGAGTCTTCAGGCTCCCGTACCTGGGACCTCTAGCTGCCGCGTCTAGAGATCGACAGCCTTCAGCGTCTTGCGCTTGTTGCCGACTGCACGAGCTTCCGCGCCCTTGATCATTGCGCGGACGGCGTCGTCGAGCGCTCCGTAGAACTCGGAGCCGACGTTGCACTTCTTGACGGCGCGCTTGGTGCGAGACTTCGAGATGATCAATTCTGCCGCCTTGCCCTTACCCTTACCCTTCTTCCTCTTGGCTGCCATTTCAGCTTCTTCCCCCTGATCGCCCCCGCTTCGTGACAAGGGCTGGAAATGGACTCTCGTCGTAATCGAGAAAGCCTGCAGGACGAATTCAGCGAAATGCGGGAAACGCCCCTACAAGCCCCCAAACGCGCATTTCGCGGCTTGAGTGCGCCCGATCATACGGATTCCCACAAGGGAGTCAAAGGAAAAACGGCTCGATTTGGGCTGTGGGGCTCGAACTCGGCACTTTTTCACCAGCCCCCGGCACGGCCCCGTCGCGAACCGGCGTTTCATCATCGCTCGCAGTCGAATGCGGGCTAGGGTCGATCGACCATGACACCCCGGGAGGAGCACTTCAGCACTTCATCCCTCGAAGGTGTGCAACTCCACGCGCTCCACTGGGGCGACCCGGAGCGCGAGAAGGTGGTATTGCTGCACGGGGGCGGCGCCAACGCGCACTGGTGGGACCATGTCGCCCCAGTGATCGCCGAGCAATTCCACGTCATCGCGCTCGACTTCCGCGGACACGGTGACGCGGACCAGCCCGAACAGACGCGGGTCGGCGCATTCTCCGACGATCTCGAGGCCTTGCTCGATCACCTGGGGCGACCGTCGGTTCGCCTGGTGGGTCACTCGATGGGAGGCGCAATCGCGCTCGACCACGCCTGCCGACACTCGGACGTGCCCGGGCTAGTGGCGGTCGACGTCGCGCGCGGTGCATCGAAGCGATCGCGTCGCACCACGCGTCTCGCCCTCATGCTGAAGCGCAGCTATGCGACCCGCGAAGAAGCCATCGCGCGCTACCGCTTCCTGCCGGCTTCCGCGCACGCAACCGAAGCGCTGCGGGTGCACATCGCGACGCACTCGGTCCGTGAGGAGCCGGACGGCCGCTTCGGCTTCAAGTTCGATCCCCGCTGGTTTGCCCTGCCTCCGCGTCCACTGTCGGACCTCGGGCAGATCCGATGTCCGGTGCTCATCCTCCGTGGCAGCGAGAGCCCGATACTGACCGCGGAGGGAGCCCACACCCTGGTCAGCGAACTCCCCGACGTCCACCGGGTCGTGATCGAGGGCGCCGGCCATCACGTCCATCTGGATCAGCCGGAGGCGTTCCTCGAGGCCGCCGTACCCTTCCTTGCGGGCGTCGGCTGACTCGGCGGTATCCTCTCCGAACGCTCCATCTCAGCCCCAAGGAGGCCCCCTCGTGACCGATCTGCTGCAAACACCGATGAGCGGAGTCGTCCAGAAGCTCGCGCGCAAGGAGCTAAGCGCGCTGGAGTTGATGACTGAAACGCTGGCGCGAATCGAGGAAACGCAAGAAGCCGTCAACGCCTTCGTGGCCCTGCGCGATGCGGAGGACTGCCTGGCGGACGCCAGGGCCGCGGATGCCCGAATCGCTTCAGGAGAAGCGCGGTCGCTCGAGGGCATCCCGCTCGGCGTGAAAGATCTCGAGGACGCGGCTGGACTGAGGACGAGCATGGGATCGGTGCCCTTCAAGGACAACCAGCCCCAGCGCGACTCCGTGCAGGTGGAGCGCCTGCGTGCCGCCGGAGCCATCGTGGTCGGCAAGACGAACGCTCCCGAGTTCGGCCACACGGCGATCACCAAGAACCTGCTCTTCGGCGCCACGCGAAACCCCTGGAACCTCGAGAACACACCTGGCGGCTCGAGCGGTGGGTCTTCCGCGGCGATCTCGGGAGGCATCGTCAGCCTGGCGACCGCGAGCGACGGCGGCGGGTCGGTTCGGATCCCCGCGGCGTTCACCGGGTGCTTCGGCCACAAGCCCAGCTACGGACGCATCCCGAACGGCCCGAGTCAGTCCTGGACGATGGACGACACCGCGGGTCACGGGCCCCTGACGCGAACCGTGGAGGACGCCGCAATGCACCTGGACGCCGTCGTCGGCGAGCACTCGCTCGATCCGAACTCCCTGCCTCACCCGGGCTTCCGTTATCGCGACGTCCTCGAGGACCTGCCGAGCTCGCTGCGGATCGCGTTCTCGCCGGACCTCGGATACGGGGTCGTGCAATCCGACGTGGCTCGGGTCGTCGCCGAGGCGAAGACCGTCTTCGAGGGCCTGGGCCATACGATCGAGAGCATCGAGGGTGGCCCCCCAGAGCCCGGACGGGATTGGGGGCTGTCGGGTGCATTCGAGCTACTCGCGAAGCTCGAGCCTCTCCTGCCCGACCACGAGGAGGAGTTCGGACGCGGGTTCATCCGAGGCGTGAAGGCGGGCGCCAGCATGACGCCCAAGCTGTGGGGACACATGAAAACCCGGCGGGAGGAGTTGAATCGCTGGTGCGCGGAGATCTTCGACGACTACGACCTCCTGCTCACGCCCACCGTCCCCTACGACCCCCCGGCCGCGCGAGGTCCGCTGACCCTGAAGGTCGAGGGTCGAGAGCAGCCGGCCGCGAACGTCGGGACCTTCACGATGCCCTTCAACCTATCCTGGCACCCCGCCTCGACGGTCCGGGCCGGATTTTCGGACGCCCGCCTACCCGTGGGCCTGCAGATCGTCGGTCCCCGACTGCGGGACGATCTGGTCCTGCAAGCCGCAAGGGCCTTCGAACGCGAGCAGCCGTGGCAGACCTGGCCTGAACTCTCCGGTCGCGCCGCCGGCGAGTAGCGGCGAGACTGGCTTCTTCTTCTTGAACTCTCCGGAGAGCTCTGTGGATCCGATCGACCTCCGCAGCGACACGGTGAGTCGCCCGGGCGCCAGCATGCGGGCTGCGATGGCGAACGCCGACGTGGGTGACGACGTCTACGGCGAGGACCCGAGCGTGAATCGGCTCGAGGAGCTGGCGGCGGAGCGAGTGGGCAAGCAGGCCGCTCTCTTCGTTCCCTCGGGCACGATGGCGAACCAGATCGCGATCCGATGTCTGACACGGCCGGGCGACGTGGTCATCGCGGGCGAGCACGCCCATGTCCTCCGCTACGAGAGCGGGTCCGCAGCGGCGCTGTCGGGCGTCCAGATCCAGACCGTCGGCAGAGGCGGCTTCTTCGACGCACCGGACCTCACGGCGGCAGTCGCGCCGCCGGACGTCCACCACGCACCCGCCACCCTGGTGGCGCTCGAGAACACCCACAACGTCTCGGGCGGCCGCGTCTGGCCCGCGGAGCTGCAGGCACGCGTGACCGCGAAGGCGCGTACAAGAGGCCTGCGGATCCACGTCGACGGTGCCCGCATCTTCAATGCTGCGTGCGCATCGGGCCGGCCAGCCGCCGACCTGGTCGAGTCAGCTGACACGGTCGCCTTCTGCCTCTCCAAGGGGCTCGGCGCTCCGGTCGGCTCCCTCGTCTGCGGGGAAGAAGACGCGATGAAGGAGATGCGACGCGCACGCAAGATGCTGGGCGGTGGCATGCGCCAGGCGGGCATCCTGGCAGCAGCGGGGATCTTCGCCCTCGAGAACAATGTCGAACGACTGCGAGACGACCACGAGAACGCGCGAGCGCTCGCGAGGGGCCTCTCCGATCTGGGGCTCGAGGTCGAGACGCCCGAGACGAACATCGTCGTCTTCGAGGTGCCCGACGAGCGCTTCGAGAACGTCTCGGACGCGCCCCACTTCTCGCAGCTCGCGCGACAAAAGGACGTCTGGATCAACCCGATCGACCGCAGGCGACTGCGGGCCGTCACGCATCTCGACATCCCGGCCGAGCGCATCCCCGATGTGATCGAGCGCCTCGCCAGCTGCCTGGGGCCGCTCCGTTGAAACCCCGATTGCGGCCGGGAACCCGACTCCGCATCCTATCCCGCGTGAATCAGCACCGACGCTCCGTTTGATCACCCTCGTCATGTCGGTGGTGATCGACGCAGACCGCCAGCGGGTCTGGCGGGCCCTCACGGCTCCCTCGGAGCTGACCGCGTGGAACGAGCAAATCCTCGCTTCGATCGATGAGCCGGGCGAGTACCCGTTCGCGGGACAGCACGTCCGCTGGCACTACCGACTCGGCTCCGTGCAGGTCGTGCTCCACGAACAGCCCCTCGAGATCGTACGACTCGAGCGCCTCTGCAGTGCCCTCAGGACCGGATCGATGCGCTTCGAGCAGACCTTCACGCTCACCAGCGAGTCGCGTGACCCCCCCCGCACACGGCTGAGCATGAAGCTGGTGACAAAGAGTTCGGTCCCGGTGGTCGGCGATGTGATCGATCGCTTCAGCGTCCGAAAGATGGCCGCGGAGCGCCTCGACCGTACCCTGCGTTCGGTGCAGAGCTGGTGCCAGGAACATCCCTAGAAGGGTGACTCGAGAACCGGGTCCGAAGTCCTAGTCGGTGGCATCCTTGGGGCGGTCGTGCCAGATCTCCGTGTCCGGGTGGAGGGACTTCCATGCGAACCAGTAGGCATCCGTGACGCTCACGCCGGACGGCACGTCCCACTGGAAGGTCGAAGAATTGGTGTCGTAGGCGATCCGGATCTTCTTGCCCTCGAACTCATCGACGATGCGACCCCCCTCGGCCGTGAGGATCGACCCGAGGTAGGCCCGTGACTTCGCGCCGACGCGAACTCCCAGGACCACCTCCTTCGGGTGGTAGCGATCGTCACGGGCTCTGACCTCAAAGGGAACCTTCTCCGAGATCCAGTGAGACTCGTAGGGGCTGTATCTGTAGTCGATCCGCATCCGCTCCGGATATACGAGCACCGTGGTGTTGGGATGCCGCTGGAACCAGACGCCCATCAGTTCCTGGCGAACCTCGAGACGCTCGAGCTGCTTGCCGGCGAGGGGGCCTGCCACCGCCAGTCCCTCGTACTGGGCCCACAGGCTCTGGGTCTCGCGGTCATAAAGGAGGAACTGGGCATTGTAGATGAGTCCCGAGACCCCGAAGGTGAGCACCCTCTCGTCGACGCTGCGCCGGTGCGCCAATGGAATGCCGGTTAGCGGGTCGTAGCTGACAACCACCGGGACACCGTTCAGCTTGTCGTTTACGACCTGGTGGTGCTCGAGCACGTGGACGGGATGAGCGTGGGCGACTGCTCCGAGCGCAACACCGATCACGGGCACCCCGGGCGGGGACCAGAGAGCCTCCTGCGGCGGGACGAACTCCGGGCCATCGACGCTGCGAATGCGATCGCGTGTCGGTCCACCGGCCCGAATCTCGGTCCGATCGACCACCGTGTTCGAGAGATCGAAGCCATTCGGTCGCGCCGGGTCGGAACCGTCTGCCCCCGCTCCCAGCAGCAACGGGAATGCGATCAGGATCACGAGTGCGCGATGCCACCACACGCCGGGAGTCTACCCGCTCTGTCGCTGGCATCCGGGGTCGGCGCGTGTCAAGCTCGCGAGCCATGGAGATCAGTCCGGAGCCCATCGGGCCTCCGAAGCGCTGGCGAGGCATGAGAGCCCGTCCGAAACCCCTCGGGTCTCCGAAGCGCTCGGGCTGCATGACGGCCCTGTACGCGCTCCTAGCAGTCGGACTCTTCGTTGTCGTCGCGGGCGGAATCGCCTCCTGGTTGTTCCTGCAAACCGACCAGGGGCAGAAGGTCATGGAGGTCGTGAAGCAAAGCGCCGAGTGGATCACCGAAGCCAGCCAGGCGCCGGGCACCGCCGAGCTCCGCAGTGCCGGCTGCGAGATGGCGCTCGTATCGGAGATGTCGAGGGCCGTCGACCTTCTGATGGCGCTCGTCCCGGACGAAGAGCAGGAGCGCGAACTGCTCGAGCAGATGGAGTCCGCGGGCAATCTCCGAGAGCGCCTGCTCGTAATCTGCACGCTGCCGCGAAACAGCCCGGACGAACCCGATTGTGGGGGTCTCGCACGCACCTACGGGGAGGCCGTCCCGAGCGCGCCCGAGAGCTTCTTCCTGGTGGCGATCCGGCAGGGCGACGACACCCCGCGTTGCCAGAGCATCTACTCGACCGACGGGACACTGCTCGAGACGCCCGGGCTCTGAACCGAGAAGAACGGGCTAGAGCACCTCTTCCGCGAGGGTCCGAAGTACCTCGGGCGAGCCCGCACCGATCAGCATCGAACTCACGTGACGCTTGCTGCCCGCCTGCTTCCAAGCCTGCAGCCGATCGATGATGCGTTCCTTCGGGCCCACCAGGTGGCACGCATCGACGAGCTCGTCGGGCACGGCCGCGGCCGCCTCGGCCTTCTTGCCGTCCAGGAAGAGGTCCTGGATCTTGACCGCCGCCTCCTCGAAGCCGAGTCGCTTCGCGTAGTCGTTGTAGAAGTTCTTGTCGCGTGCGCCCATGCCGCCGATGTACAGCGCCAGGCTCATCTTGATGGGCATACGGCACTTCTCGACGTCGTCGCCCATGATGACCGTGACGAAAGGACAGACATCGAAGTCGTCGAGGCTCTTGCCGCCTCCGGCCTTCGCGAAGCCTTTCTGGAGACTCTCCTCGAAGACGTCGAAACGCTCCGGGTTCATCCAGACCGGAAAGACGCCATCGGCGACCTCGCCCGCGCATTCCATCCCGGCGCTCGAGATCGAAGCCGTGTAGATCTGCAGCGCCGGGTCACCGTGTAGAATGCTCTTGAGCGGCTTGCCGAGCCCCGAGGCGCCCTCGCCCTTGAACGGGATCTGATAGTGGAAGCCCTCGTGGGTGAGCCTCTCCTCGCGCGCCAGGATCTTCCGGATGATCGAGATGTACTCCTTGGTGCGTGTCAGGGGTCGACCGTATGCAACGCCGTGCCATCCCTCGACGACTTGCGGGCCCGACGGCCCGAGCCCCAGGATAAAGCGGCCCTGGGACAGCGCGTAGAGGGTCATCGCGGTCATGGCAGTCATCGCGGGGGAGCGCCCCGGCATCTGCATGATGGCGGTGCCGGCCTTGATCTTCGTCGTCTGCGCGAGGATCCACGCGACCGGCGATACGGCATCGGAGCCCCAGGCCTCCGCGGTCCACACGGAGTCGTAACCGAGGCTCTCGGCTTCCTTGATGAGATCGATCGGGACGTTCATTTTGGCGGGGGAATATCCCGCGAGGATTCCGAGCTTCATGGGGGGCTGTCCTCTGGTTGAGTGGGGATCACGACTCTAATTCGGCAGCGGGGGTGGCGTCCAGGGGAAGATCAATGACGAAGCTGGTGCCCTTGCCCGCCTCCGATTCCACGCGGATCCGACCGCCGTGGCGGTCGATCGTTCTGTACGCGAGCGAGAGACCGAGCCCGGTACCCTGGCCAACGGGCTTCGTGGTGAAGAACGGATCGAAGAGGCGGCTCTGGATGCTCATGGGAATCCCGGGTCCGTCGTCGTGAAAGTCGAGCCGCACGCCGCGATCGGTTCGCCGCGTGCTGATGGTGATGGTTCCACCGGCCGCGAGCACGTCGCATGCGTTCATCAGCAAGTTCAGGAAGACCTGGTTGAGCTGGCGGGGGTAGCACCTCACCTCGGGGAGATCTCCGTACTTGCGCTCCACCTCGATGTCGCCTTTCAGCTGCGGCGCCATGAGTGCGAGCGTGCGATCGATCTCCTCGTGGAGATCGACGTCCTGCAGTTCGGCCTGATCCATGCGGGAGAAGGCGCGAAGGTCCATCACGGTCTGCTTGAGACGATCGGTCCCCTCGCGGCTTCGCAGCAGGAGCTTGCTGATCGCCTCTCGGATCTTGTCCCTCTCCTCACCGCTCTCGGTCTGCTCGAGCTTCGGCACGAACTCGTCGAGCAGCTTGAGGTTCGCGTGCACGAATCCGATCGGGTTGTTGAGCTCGTGGGCAACGCCGGCCACCATCTGACCGAGGGATTTCAGCTTCTCGCTCTGCATCAACTGAACCTGGGTCTCCCGCAGCTCCTGTGTCCGCTCTTCGACCCGCGCCTCGAGCGTCTCGTTCAGCTGTGCGATCTCGTCGAAGGCCTTGGCGTTCTCGATGGCGATCGCCGAGTTGTTCGCGAGAGTCCGGAGCAGTTGGCGGTCGTCGGCGCCGAGACGATCACCCGAGATCTTGCGGCTCACCGCCACCACCCCGTGCAGGTTGACGCCGTAGAGAATCGGAACCAGTAGCTCCACATCGAGACTGTCGAAGATTTCCCAGCAGGCCTCTCGCTTCTCGGCATCGACCTCGTCGTCGAAGTCGCCGCGCGCGACTTCCTCGCGCTGCATCCACATCTGCTTCCAGATCGGGTGATCCGAGCGAATCGACGCCTCGGTGTCGGTCGTCTCCCACTCCCCCCGCCAGGCCACCGGCACCAGCACCTTCTCGCTCTCGTCCACCAGCAGCACCATGGCTCTCCTGGCCCCCATGGTTTCGGTGACCGCTACCGAGATCCGGTCGCTGATCTCGGTCTGCGAGAGCATCGACACCATCGCCTCGGAGATCTCGCGCAGCGCCGAGCGATAGAGTGAGCGATCGCGGTCGAAGAACGTGTCGACGAGTCCCTGCATGCGGTCTCGCAGCGGATACACCGCGAGGATCGCCAGGAAGAGGAAGGCCACCTGGACCGAGCGCGCGTCCACACCGATCTCCGGGAAGATTGCGTCCGCGGCAGTGATCACGAAGGCGTAGAGGCCGGTAATTGCGACACTCACCGCGCCATATGCGGCTGAAGACTTGGCGATGATCCGGAGGTCGAAGAGCTGCCTGCGCACCATTCCATATCCCACGGTGGCGGGGAAGAAGACCACCCACATCATGGTGAAGTACCAGGGCAGCGAGAGCGCCAGGAAGTACTCCATCAACATCACGATGAGGACGGGCAGCAGGCTGACGACACCCGCCAGCAGCATCAGATCCGCGCGGTCGCCGAAGCCCGCCTGGCGGGCCGCTCGACGCTCGGTGACCAGAATTCCCAGGGAGACGACCGAGAGCACGACACCGTACAGGAACGCGCTGCTCTGCAGCCAGGGGCTCCAATAGCCCATCACCTCCCCGATCAAGACACTCGCAGAGATCGCGAGTGCGACGCTGTACGGCAGTGCGCGGATCCGTCGGTGGCGAACGATCCACTGGGGCTCGGTCGGATAGGTGGTGAAGAGATGGAAGGTCGCAGCTCCGAGCCATGGCATGTTCACCAGGATCAGCGATGCCGACCACGGGCTCAGGTGTACCCGCACAGCAGCCGAGATCAGGACCGACATCGTCGAGCAGAAGAGCATCATCGCCCACGTCTCCGCGGCCGCGGACTTACTCCACCACACGACCATGCCGATCACGAGATAGGAGATCGACACGAGCAGCAGCGCGAGGTGAATCAACACGTCGGCCGGGTCTTCGCTGACCCCCCGGATCGAGGGCTCGAGGGCAAGCTCCCGGATCTCACCGTTGAGCTTCTCGATCCGGTAGACGTTGGGCTCGCCGAGCGTGAGCCGGCGCTCGGCTCCACGCAGCGCGAGCGGAACCGCCACCCCGTCGATCGCGAGCAATCGGTCGCCTTCCCGGACGCCCGCCTGCAGGGCCTCGTCGCTGGCGTCCTGGACGACCACCAAGGTGCCGACGAACGAGCAGTTCACCGCCGGCGCGAGCGTGCTTCTCGGGGCCAGGAGCGCCGAGACAGACAGAAAGATCGCCAGCAGGGCCCAGCCGACGCCTAGGAGCCCCGTCCACCGGCGGAAGCGGCGTGTCGTAGCAGGATTCATGGGTGTCCAGGCTCCCTGCGGCAGGGAGGCTCGGGCGCAGCAGAGAGAATGCCACAGGAAGGGGCCAGGAGCCTGACCCAGAACTCCCGGGGGAACCCCCTGCTGCCGCGGGCAGGGCTGGTGACGAGAACAGGGCCTGCTGCGGAGCGGCGCCTAGAGGCCGGGGTGCAACCTCGTGGGTCGGTAGTTGTAACCCCGGCCGTTGAGCACGATGCCCTGCTCGCCGGATCCTGGGGCGGCCGGCTGGGCGGCAGCACGCTTCGCGATCCCGCGCAGCACCTGTTGGGTCTGGTACTCCACCCACGCGTCATCGAGTATCGACGGGCGAGAGGGATTCTCGCAGCTCGGGCCTGGCTCGGCCTTCGGTCCCTCGAGCCGGCGGCCAGACGCCTCCTCGACCAGCAGCGGGTCGATCGACACGACTCCGACAACGGTCGCGCCGGGCGCCTTGCCGGTCTCGTCGGCGGCGCGAGCGACCTCGAGACCGGGCATCGCCAGGCCGAGGGTTAGCGCAACCGCTCCGATGCCGAAGAAGCTCCGCAGGCGGGCGTCGATTCGACGCGAACTCATCCCGCTGACCTCCGTGGTGGCCTCCACTCGCCCGGCTCCACCAGCTGCATCGGCGGTTCCGGACCGGACTTGAGCTCCAGCCGTCGAAACGCGCAGCGGAGCCGCGACTGCGCGGCAGCCCGCGAGAGATGCGCGTGCAACTCGCACGTTCGAGACCCGGTCCAACCGAGGAAGCAGCCCTATCGAACTCTCGGGCGTTGGGCCGCGATCTGGTTAGATGCCGGAGCCCTGGCTCTGCTCTTCGGTGACGTGGAGACCGCACTCCTTGCTGCCGTCGTTCTCCCACCACCAACGGCCGTCGCGCTCCTCGCCACCGTGGGGAACCGCGCGGGTGCAGGGCGCGCATCCCACCGACGGGTAACCGGCCTGGTGGAGACGATTGACGGGGAGTTCATGCTGCTCCACGTATTCCCACACCTCGTCACGAGTCCAGTCGGCCAGCGGGTTCACCTTCACGACGCCGCCGTTGCCTGCGTCGAGGGTGACCTTCGGGGTGTCTGCCCGATTCGCATTCTGGTCCCGGCGGAGACCCGAAACGTACGCGTCCAGGTGCTCAGCCACGAAGCGACGCATGGGCGCCAGCTTCCGCACGTAGCAGCATCTCTCGCGGTTCTCGAGAGACTCGTAGAAGAGATTGGCGCCCTTACTGCGGACCATCTCCTCCACCTCGTCCGCCTGTGGGAAGACGATCTCGACCGCCTTGTCGTAGCGGTCGCGTACGCGGTCGATGAGATCGTATGTGGCCGCGTGCATGCGGCCCGTATCGAGCACGAACACACGACTCGTGGGCTCGATCTCGTGCATCATGTGGAGGAGCGCCATGCCTTCCGGCGCGCCAAACGAGGCCGACAAGGCCAGCCGCGGGTGAAAGTTCTCGATCGCCCAGGTCAAGACGTTCTCGGCCTGCCAATCCTCGAGCGCACGCGACTCGATCTGCAGCCGGACCTCGCCCGTAACCGGGAGGATCGTGGCAAGCTTCCTGCTTCCACCTGTCTTCGGGGCTGCGCTCGGGGCCATCGGGCGACTCTCAGGTCGTGGCGGTGTATTTCTTGATTACCACACTGTATTAAATTGGTCAAATTCCACATTCATTTACCGTTCAATAGGCCCGCGGCGCTCATTCGAGTTGCTCTTCCACCGACCGGACCTTGGCATCCATGCTGACGTCTCGGTCGCGACGGTCATCGATCTTGAGGACGGTCCCGACCCGTACCGCACCGGCCTCGAAGACCGCCTCCTGCATCCGGCGGACCAACGCGAAGATCGTGTCCAGATCGCCCTCCAGGGTGGTGAACATCGGGTCCAGTCGATACCGGACTTCGTCCTGCGCCCGAACGACCTCGAGAGCTCGCGCCACGTAACGGGAGACAGAGGCCCCCTCCTCGGCGGTGCCGCCAGTGGGCGAGATGCTGACTGCGACGATCGCCATGGGTTTCGCATGCGACCCCTTCGGAGACGTCACGGGGCGATGCGCAGACAGCGCTGCCAGGGACGGACGCCCTCGCGCGACACTCGCGTGAGCAGGCTCGAGATCGTCTCACCCAGCACCGGGTGGACGAGATCCGGTGCCAAATCGGCGAGCGGCACGAGAACGAACGCGCGC
>JAYGDB010000184.1:0-22773 GCA_046583095.1 Myxococcota bacterium
CGAAAGCGGCGAGGTCTATCTCGTCTTCGACTGGGACGGTGCCACCGACGCCTCCCAGATCGTGATCTCGGATCCCGACAACCGAAGCCTCAACCTCGACATCGCCCCACTGCTCGAGACGGTCCGGATGCATGAAGAGACGAACTGAGACCGGCTTCACTCTACTCGAGGTGCTCGCCGCTGTTGCGATCCTGGGCATCTGGTTCGGGGTCCTCGCCAGCGTGGCCATCCAGGGGCTGCGTGCAGAAGGAGAGAACGAGCGCCGGATCCGCGCCTCCCTGATCGGGGATCGCTACGTGTCAGACCTCGAGATCGGCCTAGACCTCGGCGAGTTCCCGGACGACACCGCGGAGGAATTCGAGGAAGGCGAGTTCGTCGTCCACATCGAGACCTTCCCTCTCATCGAAATGGAGATCTCGGAAGCAGCCGAGCCAGCAGAGGAGAGTGCAGACCTGGTCGCCTTCTTCGAATCCGATCTCAGTACACTGGCTGCCGATTTCTACAGCATCCAGATCTCGGTGCGCTGGAGCGAGGGCGCAGCGGAGAAGGCCGTGAACCGCACCACCTATTACTGGGACAACACCGCTCTGATGGAAGCACTCAGAAAACAGGACGTACAGCAGGACGACGAGGAAGAACGCGAAGGCAACCCGGCCTCCGGGCCACAAGAGGATGGAGCGTGAGAGCGGCGTTTACCTTGATCGAGGTTCTGGCCGCGGTATTCCTGACGGCTCTTGTCATGAGCGTGGCGATTTCGTTCTTCGTGAACCTGAGCGACTCCACGGACGCGGCGGGATTCGACTTGCTGCGCTCGGTCTCACCGGGCCTGCCCGGAAGTTCACAGGGCCAACCGAATCTTCCGGAGGATCTCGATGACCTCGATCTCCTCGAGGATATCAAGAGACTCGGTCTTCCCGACGACTTCGACCCCAGCCTGCTCGAGCAACTGAGTCTGTGAGACGATCGATCCATC
The DNA here is from genome assembly GCA_046583095.1 of Myxococcota bacterium. GTDB lineage: Bacteria > Myxococcota_A > UBA9160 > UBA9160 > UBA4427 > JAJDAN01. The sequence goes on from JAYGDB010000184.1 coordinate 974, forward strand.
GACGAGAGAGCGGCGTCGTCCTGGCGCTGGTGTTGACGCTCGCTCTTCTCCTGTCCGTCTCGATGATCGGCTTCGCCCGGCGGGGCATGCTCGACACGATGATCGTGCGCAACCGCGACGACGCCTTTCGCGCTGCGGCCCTCGCACGGGGAGGCGTACGGCTCGCCACAGCGATTCTGATCGAGGATCGTCTGTCCAAGAACCTCGCGAACTTCCAGATTGCGAGCGTCCGAACGACGACGCCGGGCAACACCTACGACGACAGCTGGAACCAAATCGACGGTCTTACGCTGGTCGATGCGGACGGAGGACGCCTGAGACTGGAGATCCACGACGCCGGCTCCCGCCTGAACCTGAACGCGGTCGTTCCGTATACCGACGACGAGTCGCCCGCCGAGCCGGACGCCGAGGAGTTCCTGATGGAGATCTTCGAGAGGATCATCGATAAGATGCCGATCGATCCCGGCGAGAAGTTCTACGACCCGCGCGAGCTGGCCCGCAACCTGATCGACTACATGGACACGGACAGGATCCGGCTCTCAGGGGGAAACGAGGACGACTACTACCGGGAGCAGGATCCGCCCTACACCGCCGCGAATCATCCCCTGCTCTCGGTCGACGAACTGGGACTGGTCGAGGGCTTCGACGTGCAGTTGGTCGACGCCATTCGGCCTTACGTGACCGTCTACCCGCTCGTCAAGGCCAACGGCATCAACCTGAACACCGCGCCTCCGCACGTTCTGTCGCTCATCTACTCGGGGGTATCCGGCCAGCGGCGGCTCGTCCCCGAGGACACGGTCGCTCGGATCCTGAAAATGCGCGATGAAGGACGGGTGATCTGCACCGGCTCGGAGCCCGACCTCGACTGCGTGACCCTCAACGAGGTGGATCTCGGGGTGGGAAGCCTGTTCCCGCCTACCAAGCTACCCGACGAGTCCAACAGCTTCACCATCAAGGCCCACGCCACTGCAGGACAGATCGAGCGAACGGTCGTCGCGGTCATCGATCGCAGGAAACTTACCCAACCCAAGCTGCTATTCTGGCGAATGGAGTGAGGATTCGGATGCGATCGGCCGAAGAGCATCTGGAACCCTCTGGGGGGAGCATGCGACCACCATGCCGCTGATGAAGAATGTCCTCGGGCTCGATCTGGGCTCTCACTCCATCAAGGCGGTCGAGCTGCGCCAGACGCTTCGCGGTCTGGAGCCCGTCCAGCTGCGGCTCCATCCCCGAGCCGAATCCGAGGCCGAGTTCCCGGAGGCACTGCGGCGTTTTATTCGCCTCCACGACATGCCGGTCGAGCATGTCGTCTGCGCCCTATCCGGCAACCAGCTCTCGTCCCGGCGTCTCAATTTCCCGTTCCGCGACCACAAGAGGCTCGCCCAGGCCGTCCCCTTCGAGGTAGAGAGCGAGGTGCCCTTCCCGATCGAAGACATCCTGGTCGCGTGGCAAGTCGTCGGCGACGATCGCACCCGGGCCACCGTCGTCGCTTCCATCGCGCAGCGCAGGCACGTCGGGGCCCTCCTCGCCGAACTCGCCGAGGCCAGCTGCGACCCGCGCATCCTCGAATCGGAAGGCTTTGCCCTCGCGAACCTCGCCAGCCTCTTCGATCTGTCCGGCACTCGCCTGCTTGCGGATATCGGCCACGAAAAGACCGCCCTGTGCCTGATGATGGACGGCAAGGCCGTCTCGAGCCGGACCCTGCCGATCGGGGGGCGGGCGCTGACCGATGCCATCGCGAGGGACCGAGGCTGGAACGGCATCGAGGCAGAACGCTCGAAGTGCGAGGACGGCATCTTCCAACGCGACTTCACCAGCACCTCCGACGGAGCGTTCGCGGTCGTCGATCGTCTCGCGCGCGAGATTCTCCGCACCCTCGAAGCCCTGGAGCCGGTGCTGGGCGGCTCACCCGAGTCCCAGGTCTCTCAGATCACGCTCCTCGGCGGAACCGCGAAGCTCCACCGCATCGACGAGTACCTGAGCGAACGCACGAACATCCCGACCAGCCGCCTCTCGCTGCCACCCGACGAGAAAGGGGCCGCCCTCGTCGCCGGAGGCGACCCGGTGCTCTTCGCACCGGCCATCGCCCTCGCCTTACGCGGCACGGCACAAGCGACCACGCGCATGAACTTCCGCCAAGGCGAGTTCGCGTATCGCACGGATCTACGTCAGATGTTCGGGCGCGACATGCGGCCGACTGCCGCGCTGGCTGCCTGCTTCGTCCTCCTCCTCGGCGCGACAGCCGCCACGTCGATCACGCTCGACTCCCGTCGCGCCAAGACTCTCGACCAGCAGGTCACCCAGCTCTACACCGACGTCTTCGCGACAGAGCCGCCCCCCGCACACCCGATCGCCGCCATGCGCGATGCCGGCATCCAGGCCCGAGCGCGAGCGGACTTTCTCGGTGTCTACGGCGGTAATCGCTCTGCCCTCGACCTATTGGCCGAACTGTCGAAGCGGGTCCCCAGCGATCTCGAAGTGAAGTTCGAAGAGGTCTCGATCGACCGACGCGTGGTGCGCATCAAGGTCTCGGCCAAGAGTTTCGAGGCAGCCGACCGGCTGACCAACCAACTCGCGGCCTCGGAGCCCTTCCTGGAGGCCAAGATCGACGGAGAGGTGAAGGCAAGCCGCAAGCGGGACCTCAAGCTCTTCAACGTAACGATTCCCCTCTCGGTGCCCGGAGAGACATCGTGAGCGATCTGTGGACCCGCATCCGAGCCATCTGGGACAACTTCAGTGCCCAGGAACGCCTGCTGCTGTCCACCCTCGGCGTCCTCGCGGGAGGTGTCCTCATCTTCATCACGGTCATCAGCCCGATCCTCTCCGCAACGACCAGCGCTCGCGCTCGGGTCGAAGCCTCCGAGAAGGACTTCGAGATGATGGTTCAGCTGCAGCGGGAGTATCAGACGATCAACGCACGCCTGGCCGGCGTCGAAGAGCGTATCCGGGACAACCGGGACAAGCAGAACACGCTCACACTGCTCGAGTCCCTGGCGGGCGCCGCGAACGTCAAGATCAACTCGATGGAGGAGCGCAAGTCACCGGATCACGAACTGTACCGGGAGACGCGGGTGGAGGTGTCCCTCAAGAACGTCTCCCTTACCCAGGTCGTCAGTCTGCTCCACGGCATCGAGTCCTCATCGCGACAGTTCTCGGTCAAGGGGCTGCGCATCAAGACACGGACGGACAAGGACGACACCCTCGAAGTCGGCTTCACGGTCTCGTCCTTCGAGGCCATCTGAGGAGATGGCGGCACCGACCAAGTCCCGCCTTCCGCGCTGGCTGGTGATCGCGTCCTACCCGGTTGCAGCGCTGGTGCTGATCCTCTTCTTCATCTTCCTCGGGTTTCCGTACAACCAGCTCGCGCAGCGCCTCGGTCGGATCGTCGAGTCGAATACGAACATTCAGATACGGATCGGCGACCTGTCACCCCAGATCGGACTCGGCGGGCCCGAGCTCGCGGCGAGTGAGGTGCTCGCGAGAATCGAGGACAAGCAGCCGATCGTCATCGAGCGGATGGTGTTGCGACCCGCGTGGTCGCTGTCGTGGTTCCGGGCACAGCCTGCGATCTATCTCGATGTCACCAGCGATGTGGGAGACGTATCCGGCACGCTGATCCTGGGCAGCGATTGGGGCTGGGACGGTACGCTCGAACACGTGCACTTCGACCTGCTCCCGCTTGAGATGATCGAGACATTCGACCTTCACGGCAACCTAGACGCCACGATCGACCTGCAGCGTACGACGACCGAAGCCGGTAGCGGATTCGTGGGCAGGGTCGAGTTCGACCTCCGCGAGGGCACACTCCGCACGGAGGGGCTCCCCATCGCCCTGCCCTTCGAGAGCCTCCACGGCCGACTCGACTTCGGGGGCGAGAAATACATCCACCTGAGCGGCGTCGAGCTGCAGGGACCACTCCTCGACGGGACGATCCAGGGCGACGTGGGCTACGCCACCGGGTCCAGCGGCCAGCCGATCTCCATCGATGTGGCTTTCCGGCTCCGCAACGACGGCCTCGCGAGCATGCTCGGCGCGGTGGCCGGGCAGGGAGAGGACGGCCGCAGCCATATCCAGATCACGGGCACCCTCGCCAGACCGGTGATCCGCTAGGGCCATGGCAAAGCTCGATTCGACCGCCGGGGAAGAACTCCAGCGAGTCTTCAAGACCCTCGCGGACCCCACGCGCGTCCGGATTCTCGGGCTGCTCGAGCGGGAGGAGCTCGTGGTTCAGGAGCTGATGGAAGTGCTGGGAATGGCCCAGTCCCGGGTGTCCCGACACCTCGCGATCCTGCGGGATGCGGGCCTGCTGATCGACAGACGGGACGGCACCTACGTCTCCTACCGCTTCGCGCCCCTGGCCCCGGGGCCGTGGCGTGACACCTGGAACCTGGTGCGCAAGAACCTCGAGCACGACTCGACCGCCCAGAGGGATGCCTCCGCACTCGCGCAAACTCTCGAGACGCGCGGCGAGCGTTCGCGCGCCTTCTTCGACTCGGTCGGACCCGAGTGGGATGCGCTGCGCAAGATCTTTCACGACGACGTGCTGCGAGCGCGCGCGGCAACGCGCATGATCGCTCCCGGCCAGACCGCCGCAGACATCGGCACCGGCACGGGCATCCTGGCGTCGGAGCTCGCACAGCTCGGCGTTCGGGTGATCGCTGTCGACAACTCCTCGCGCATGCTCGATGCCGCGCGGGCGAAGCTCGACGCCGAGGGCATCACCACCGTGGAACTGCGCCGCGGGGAGGCGCACAGCCTTCCGCTCGAAGACGCCGAAGTGGACGCCGCGTTCGCCCACATGGTACTCCACTACCTCCCCTCCCCCGCCGAAGCCCTGCGCGAGATGGCGCGCATCGTGCAGCCCGGCGGCACAGTGATCGTCGTCGACTTCCTACAACACGAGAACGAGTGGATGCGCCAGGAGCTCCGAGTCGTCTGGCTGGGCTTCCCCGAGGCGACCATCCGGGAGTGGTTCGAGCAGGCGGGCCTGACCCATGTCCGGATCGACGTGGAGGCCTCGACACCTCGGGGCAAGGACCTGCCCGACACGTTCATCGCCTCCGCCCGCAAGAGCTGAGCCGGCGTGAACTGGAAGGCGGTGCTCTTCGACGCCACCGGCACCCTGATCGAGCTACGAGAGCCCGTTGCTCTGAGCTACGCACGTTTCGCACGCGCACACGGCATCGACCTGCCATCACGACGGATCGACGAGGCGTGGAAGCGAGTCGTCTCCGGCCGAGAACTTCGCTGCTTTCCCAATGCGCGACCCGAAGACGTGCCGGGTCTCGAGCGCGCGTGGTGGCATGAGGTCGTGAGAGCGACCTTTCGCGCCAGCGACTCTTCCATCGTCTTTCCGGACTTCGATGCGTTCTTCGGCGATCTCTTCGAGTGGTACGCGACCGCCGAAGCGTGGCGCACATGCCCGGGGGTCGAGACGACCCTCGCCCAATTGCGAGACACGGGGCTGCGACTCGGGGTCATCTCCGACTTCGACTACCGCCTGACGGATGTGCTCGAATCGCTCGGAATTGCGGATCTTTTCGATGCGGTCGTACTCGCGGGCCCGGTCGGCGCAACGAAGCCCGATCCCCGGCTCTTCGCGGCAGCTCTGGCCGCAATGGGCCTGTCGCAACGTGACGCGGTCTACGTCGGCGACGACCCCGCGCGGGATCTAGCGGGCGCGGAAGCCGCAGGGCTCGCGTCGGTCGATGTCGCCTCCCTCGAGAGCTTCACCGATTTACCCAATCGCCTCGCTACTCTCTGACCTGTATACCAACACACTGCAACCTCGCAGCTGGAGAAATCCCCGTGAGCACGGACACAACTGAGGCGCCGGAGTTCTTCCGCGATCGCTTCGGTCTCGACGAGAACCAGATCGCGGAATCCCTCGGCACCGCCCTCGAGCGCCAGGTCGAGTACGCAGACCTCTTCTTCGAGTACAGCACGCAGGACTCGGTCTCCCTCGAAGAAGGCATCGTCAAGAGTGGAAGCCGCCACATCGAGCAGGGCGTCGGCGTGCGCGTCCAGAACGGCGAGCGCCAGGGATACGCCCATTCCGACGAGATCAACGTCGAGAGCGTACAGCTGGCTGCGGCCACCGCCCGCACCATCTCCGAGCAGACCCGGGACCCCGGCAGCGTTCCGATCCGTACCGCCCAAGCCGGGCAGGACCTGTACCCGGTGGACAGCGTTCCCACCGACGTTGCGGTGACGCGCAAGATCGACCTGCTCGGCGAGATCGATTCTTATGCGCGCTCTCGCGACCCGCGCGTGAAGGAAGTAATGGCGAGCGTCCTGTGCGAGTACCGACACCTGTTGATCGCATCGAGCGACGGCAGCATCGTCGGCGACGTCCGCCCTCTGGTTCGTCTCAACGTGCAGGTGCTCGTAGGCGATGGCGACAAGATGGAGATCGGCTACCACGGGATGGGCGGGCGCTACGAACTCGAGCGGTTGCTCGCACCCGACGCATGGAAGCCCCTCGTAGAGGAAGCCGTGCGAGTCGGCACCCTGAACCTCGACGCCGAAGAGTGTCCGGCCGGCACCATGGACGTCGTACTCGGCCCGGGCTGGCCGGGCATCCTGCTGCACGAAGCCGTCGGCCACGGACTCGAAGGCGACTTCAATCGCAAGAAGACCTCGGCGTTTTCGGACCGAATCGGCGAGCGGGTCGCCGCCGAAGGAGTGACGGTGATCGACGATGGCACCCTCGCCGAGCGACGCGGATCGCTCAATGTCGACGATGAGGGCACGCCCACCCGGCGCACGACGCTGATCGAGGACGGCGTCCTCGTCGGCTACATGCAGGACCGCCTGAATGCGAGGCTGATGGGCATGAACCCCACGGGGAACGGCCGCCGCGAGAGCTACGCGCACCTTCCGATGCCTCGCATGACCAACACCTTCATGCTGGCCGGAGAGGACGACCCCGAGGAGATTCTGAAGAGCGTCGCGTCGGGTCTCTACGCTGTCTCCTTCGGGGGCGGCCAGGTAGACATCACGAGCGGCAAGTTCGTCTTCAGCGCCAACGAGGCGTACAAGATCGAAAACGGCCGGATCGGCGCCCCGGTTAAGGGCGCCAGCCTGATCGGGAACGGCCCCGACGTCATGCAGCGCATCAGCCGGATCGGGAACGACCTCGAGCTGGACATCGGAATCGGCACCTGTGGCAAGGACGGTCAGGGCGTTCCAGTAGGCGTCGGGATACCGACCATCCGGATCGACGGCATCACCGTCGGAGGCACGCAGGGATGAGCGCCACCGAGACCTCCGAGCGATTGCGCGAAACGGCGGAGCGGGCGCTCGCGAGGCTCACCGCGGCCGGCGCAACGGGCGACGTCCTGCTCTCCGAGTCCACCTCCCACGAGGTGCGAGTGCGCGGCGACGAGATCGAGTTCGTCAAGCAGGCACGCGAGCGTGCCCTCGGCATCCGCGCCCTGGTGGCCAACGGGGACGGCACCCGCAGCGCTACCACGTCGACGAGCGATCTCGAGGACGAAGCCGTCGATCGCATGGTCGATGAAACCCTGCTGCTCGCCCGCGCGACGGCTCCGGACCCGAGTGCCGGACTCCCCGACGACGGCTTCGCCGAAGACCTCCCCGACCTCGATCTCATCGTGCCGGGCGATCGCAACGTGACCATCGAGGCCCGCATCGAGGACGCGAAGCGAGCCGAACAGGCGGCCCGAGACGCCGACCCGCGCATCCTCAACTCCGAGGGCAGCCAGGCAAGCTCGGACTTCGGCGAGATCGTCTACGGCAACACGGCAGGCTTCGTGAGCGGCTATGCGTCCGCGAGCCACGGGCTCTACTCCGAACCTCTCGCCGAAGACGACGGCCACAAGCAGCGGGACTACTGGATGACCGTGAGCCGGCGACTCGACGACCTCGAAGATCCCGCTTCCGTAGGACGCCACGCGGCGGCCCGCGCCGTCCGGAAGCTGGGAGCCCGACCGGTGAAGACCTGCGAGGTGCCGGTGATCTTCGACGAGCTGAGCGCCCGCGGCCTGCTCGGCCAGGCGGCGGGACTCGTCAGCGGCTATGCGGTCTACCGACAGCAGAGCTGCTGGGCGGATCAGCTCGGGGAACTCGTGGCGAGCGATCTCGTCAGCGTAATCGACGACGGCCGGATCCCCGGCGGTCTCGGCAGCAAACCCTTCGACGGCGAGGGCTTGCCGACCCGCCGCAAGAAGGTGATCGACCACGGACGCCTGGAAACCTGGCTCCTCGACACCTATTCGGGCCGCAAGCTCGGGATGGAATCGACCGGAAATGCCAGCCGCGGAGTCGGCGGTGGGCCGCGGGTGGGCTCGACGAACCTGTGGATCGAACCCGGTCCCCAGAGCCTCGACGAGATCATCGCCGACACCGAGCGAGGACTCCTCGTCACCGAGCTGATGGGCATGGGATTCAACCCGATCACGGGGGACTACTCTCGCGGGGCAGCCGGCCTCTGGATCGAGAACGGAGAGATCGCCTACCCCGTGGAGGAGATCACGATCGCCGCGAACTTCAAGGACATGATGAAGGGCATCGATCGCGTCGGGAGCGAGGTGTTGTGGCTCGGCCGCATCGCGTCGCCGGCGCTGCGCATCGAGCGCATGACGGTGGCGGGCGAGTGAGCGGGCAGAAACCGCAGGTGATGCTCGGTATGTCGATGCCCGACGTCGACATCTGGTCCGACCGGGTGGCCGTGGCGCTGGGACAGAACCCGAGCCCGTTCACCGGACCCGGCACGAACACCTACCTGCTCGGCACCGGTGCGAGCCGCATCCTGCTCGATCCGGGCCAAGGCGTCGATGGCTACCTGCCTTTCCTCGAAGAGGCAATGCAACGCGCCGGCTGCGAGACCCTGCAGGAGATCGTGCTCACCCACGGCCACCCGGACCACATCGGGGGCTGCTCACAGGTGATGGAGCGCTTCGGCTCCCTGTCGGTCAAGAAGCGGCCGTGGCCCGAGGTCGACGCCGCCTACGACTTCGAGATCACGCCCATCGATGACGGCGACGTGGTCGAGACCGAAGGCGCGAGCCTGCGCGCCATCCACACGCCGGGACACGCGCCGGATCATCTCTGCTTCCTGCTGGAGGAGGAGCGCGCGCTGATCTCGGGTGACAACGTGCTCGGCGTCGGGACGACGGTGATTCCTGCCCAGTCCGGCGACCTCGCCCAATACATGCGCTCACTCGACCGGCTGCTCGCGGAGAAGCCGAAACGGATCTACCCGGCCCACGGTCCCTTTATCGAAGACGGCCCTGGCAAGATCCAGGAGTACATCGATCACCGCCTCGAGCGCGAGGACCAGATCCTGGCGGCCATGGATGCCACGATCGACACGGTGCCCGCGATCGTCGAAATCGTGTACGCCGCCTATCCGAAGGCACTCCACGCAGCAGCGGGCCAATCCGTGACGTCCCACCTCGTGAAGCTCGAGCGCGAGGCGCGGGTCGCGCGGGCCGGCGAGTCGGAGAACGCGACGGCGGATCGCTGGACGCGGACGCGTTGACCCACCCGGTCATCTCGCGACTTCGCGACCCCGATCCCGCCGTCCGCAGGCAGGCCTGTCGGGCGGCCGCGGGGGATCCTTCGGCGGTCCTGCTCGTCGATGCCCTGGGCGAGGCCCTCGGCGATCCGGATCCAGGGGTCTGCCACGCCGCGTCGGAGGCGCTGGCGGAACTCGCACCCGACCACGAAGTCGTCACCGAGTTACTGCGTCGCGCCCTGCACGGCGATGACGCGCGTCTCCGCTGGGGCGCGGCGTTCACGAAGGCGCGCATGGCTCCGCCCGAACCCGGCCTGCTTCCCGCGCTAGTCGACGCTCTGGCATCGCCCGAGTCCGGCATCCGTTGGGCGGCGGCTCGCATCGTCGTCGACCTCGGCCGGCTCCACCCCGAGGCGCTGCCCGTCGCCGCCGGGCTCGCACGCACGGATCCGAACCCCGTGGTCCGACGGATGGCTCTCTTGTGTCTGCGGGCGCTAGCTCCCGAGGAGCCCGTCACGGTCGATGCGCTCCTCGCGGCGAGCCAGGATGCCGACCCGCAGTTGCGCCAGGCCGCGCTTGCCTCGATGGCGGCCTTGCGGGCGGCTCCGCCGCAGATCGCAGAGCGCTTGACCCAGGTTCTCGACGCCGACCCGGATCCCGCCGCCCGACGACTCGCTGCGGCGGCCCTGGCCGTCGCCCAGAGTCAGAAGATCAACGCATCGAGCGAGTAGCCACCCGGACCGAAGAGTGCGATGACCGCACACACGACGGCCAAGTTGATGGTGTACTCCGCCCCCGGCGGATCGTTCGTGATCAGGTAACCGGCACCCCGGTGGCCGACTCTGCCGGCCACGATCATCGTTCCCACCAGCAGCAGCGCGGCCGGACGGGTCAAGAAGCCAACAGCCAGCAACGTGCCACCGACGAGTTCCGAGAGCATCGCGAGGTAGGCCTGCGCGGGCGCATAGGGAACCCCGAGATCGGCGAGCCAGGCCGCGAAACCCGACATGTTTCCGGTCCCGACGACGCCGAGCTTCCCCAACGCGTGCACGACGAAGCACACCCCGATGAAGACCCGCAGTACCAACAGACCCTCGTCGAGGAGAGCGGGGGACGATTCTGTGAAGACGGTGAGGAGATCCATGGGCGGGGCGCTCCTGATCGAAATGGGTTGGGACCGGCGCGGATAGGTTTACCATTGACCGGCCACCATTGCCCTCAGCGATCGGAGATCACTTGGACAAGACCGGGTTCTACCGCGACGCCATTCCGGGCTCGACGGGGCCCCTGGCCGGCATCCGCGTCGTCGAGACGACGACGACCTGGGCTGGCCCCATGTGCGGCTGCCTGCTTGCCGACTTCGGTGCCGACGTGATCAAGGTGGAAGACCCCCGCGGTGAAATCGGACGCCGATCACCGCCGATGCTGCCGGGAACCGACCCGCCGGTCTCGTTTATGCACGCCACGGTCAACCGCAACAAGCGGAGCCTGGCCCTCGACCTGCACGACGAGACGGCTCGCAATGCCGTTCGAGACCTCGTCGTGCGCAGCGACGTCTTCGTGGAGAACTTCCGACCCGGCACCCTCGACGCCTGGGAACTCGGCTACGAGCATCTTCGCGCCAGCAATCCGGGGCTCGTGTATGTCTCGATCAGCGGCTACGGACAGTTCGGCCCCGAGCACGAGAAGGTGGGATACGACCCGCTGGCCCAGGCCGCGAGCGGATTCCTTTCCCTGAACGGGAATCCCGACGGCGAGCCCGTCAAGGCGCCGACCTTCCTGGCCGACGACCTGGCTGGACTGCACGCGGCCCTCGCCACTCTCGCAGCGCTGCGCCACCGTGACCAGACGGGAGAGGGACAACACGTCGATGTCGCTCTGCTAGACGCGATGCTCTTCCAATCGACCGGCTACCTCACCCTGGGTGCCATGGGCGTGGACCTGCCGCGCCTGGGCAACGAGTTCCGGATCGCCGCGCCCGCGAAGACGTTCGCCTGCCGCGACGGGACCGTGATGGCGGGCGTACTGCTCGACTCGCACTGGAAGCGTCTCGCGACGCTGCTCGATCGTTCCGAGCTGGCCGACCACCCGGACTACGCGACTACAGCGGCGCGGATCGCGCACCGCGCGCAGGTGAACGCGCTTCTCTCGCAGTGGGTGGCCGAGCGCACGCTCGCGGAGGTGGTCGAAGCGTTCTCGGACGCGGGAATCCCCGCTGCTCCCGTCCGGACCTACGCCCAGGCCGCGCAGGATCCTCACGTCCACGAGCGAGACATGCTCCAGATGACGCGCAGCTCCGAGGGAGAGGTGCCCGTGGTCGGTCCGGCCGCAAAGCTCTCCCGCACGCCCACCCGCGTCTTCACTGCGGCCCCCAGCCTCGGCCAGCACAACCGGGAGATCCTCGAGGAACTCGGCTACGAAGCCGAACGACTCGAGGCACTGACCCATCCACCGGTCGAGTGAGGTGCCGCCCGGGCGCCGGGCGAGCTACGCTCCGGCCTCGCTGTTGCGATAGAAACTGCAATCGAAACCCCAGCAAGCATCCAAAACTGTAGATGGGAAGGAACGGACCATGGCCGATCTGAAGGACAGCAAGACTCACCAGAACCTCAAGGACGCATTTGCCGGCGAATCCCAGGCGAACCGCCGCTATCTCTACTTCGCCAGACAGGCCGACATCGAGGGCTATCCGGACGTCGGCGGCCTCTTCCGCGACACTGCGGAGGCCGAGACAGGACACGCCCACGGGCACCTCGACTTCCTGAAGGCCGTCGGCGACCCGGCGACCGGCAAACCGATTGGCGACACCTCCTTGAACCTCGAAGCTGCGGTGGCCGGTGAGACCTTCGAGTACACCGAAATGTACCCGGGCATGGCCAAGACGGCGCGCGACGAGAGCCTCGGCGATGTCGCCGACTGGTTCGAAACCCTGGCGAAGGCCGAGAAGAGCCACGCCGGCCGCTTCCAGAAGGCCAAGGACAATCTCGAGGAGCTGTAGGCGCTCCAACAGAGCTCGCACGAGTGGGTGGTGGGCTTGGCCCGCCACCCACTTTTTCATTACTGGCTCATCCCGCCCCACCCTGGACACTGAACCCCATGCAGGTCCCGCCTCCCGACAAGCCTACGAAAGACTGGTCGTACGACGACCCGGACTACTGGGACGCGTCGAATCTCGAAGCCGAGCTGCGGCGAAGCGCGGATGTCTGCCACCAGTGCCGACGCTGCCTGCCCCTGTGTCCGTCTTTCCCGAAGCTCTTCGAGTTGGTCGATGCCACCGACCAGGAAGTGGCGGGCATCAGCATGCAGGGTTTCGACGACGTGAACGAGCTCTGCTTTCACTGCGCGCTCTGTTACAACCACTGCCCCTACACGGCGCCCCACGAGTGGGACATGGACTTCCCGAAGCTCATGCGCCGCCACCAGGTCCAGCGCGCTAAACGCGACGGCGTGCCCCTCACGCGCAAGCTCACGACGCGAACGGACCTCCTCGGGAAGCTCGGTCGCGCCGCGCCCGCCCTCATGAATCTGGCGAACAAGAACCGACTCTCCCGCGTGATGATGGAGAAGACCGTCGGCATCGATCGCAACTGGATCCAGCCCACCTACTACGGAGAGACGCTCGAGGACTGGTGGAAGGATCGAGAGAGGGTGGTGGACCCCGGTGCCCGAAAGGTCGTGCTCTTCCCCACCTGCAGCGTCAACTTCAACGACCCGGACACCGGCCGCGCCACCGTCGAGGTGCTGGAGCACAACGGCATCCAGGTCGATGTGTCCTACGACCGCTGCTGCGGAATGCCCTTCACGGATACCGGAGACCTCGACACCGCCCGCCGCAACGCGGCCCGCAACGTCGCGGCCCTCCTCCCTCACGTCGAAGCCGGCGCTCAGGTGGTCGTACCGGGCCCGTCCTGCTCGCTGCTCATGAAGAACGAGTACCCGAAACTCCTGGGGACACCCGAGGCCGAGCGCGTCGCCGGCGCCATCCGCGACCTGATGGAGTACCTGTTCACCCTCGGCAGGGAGAAGGAACTCGAGCGAGAGTTTCCGAACACGCTCGGCCGCGTCGCGTACCACGCCCCGTGTCACCTGCGCGCGCAGAACGTCGGCTTTCCAACCCGCGCGCTGCTGAAGCTCGCGGGGGCAGACGTCGAGCTAATCGACGCCTGTTCGGGAGTCGATGGCACCTGGGGGATGCAGGCCCGCTTCCGCGAAGAGTCTCTCGCCGTCGCCTCGAAGCTCATCACGCGCATCGAGGCTGCAGATGCGGACGAGATCGCCACCGACTGTCCCCTCGCCGCCCTCCGGATCGAGGAGCGAACAGGACGGAAGCCCCGGCATCCGATCCGCCTGCTTCACCGCGCGTATGGGCTGGGGGACACATGAAGCCGCTTGCGCTCGAAGACATCCTCGACCTCGACGCCTACGCGACGATACGCGACACCTACCGGGCACGCGTCATCGCCCACAAGAACCAGCGACGGGTATCGGTCGGCCCTCAGGTGAGCGTGGTCTTCGAGGACCGCGAGACGCTCCGATACCAAGTCCAGGAGATGACGCGGGTCGAGCACACCACCGACGCCGAGAAAATCCAGATCGAGATCGACGTCTACAACGAGCTGATGCCCGACGAGGGGCAGCTCTCGGCCACGCTCTTCATCGAAATTCCGGAGCTCGAGAAGATCCAACCCGAGCTCGACCGCCTGGTTGGAATCGACGAGCACGTCTCATTGCTCGTGGAGGGCTTCGAAGCAGAGCCGGTTCCCGCCCGCTTCGACGAGAGGCAGATGAAAGAGGACCGCATTTCGGCCGTTCACTACATCCGCTTCACACTCTCGCACGCGCAGGTGGAGGCATGGAAGGCGGGGACGGCGTCCCAGTTGCGGATCGACCATGCCAACTACACCCACGCGACGGCGCTCCCGCCCGAAACGCTCAGCAGCCTCGCGCGCGACCTCGCGGACGATCCCGTCGTCTTGCTGCAACCCGAAGATCTGCGTCCAGCGCCCGCTGTAGGCTCGGACGTGGTCTTCGAAAACGAGCGCGTGCGAGCGCGCCGTATCGCGGCGCCCGGGCGCATCGAGCGAATCATCGTCGAAGCCGTGGTGCCCCAGATCTCGCTCGTCGATGCCGACGGCGAGTTGCTGGCAGAGCTCATGGAGATCGCCCAACGGCTCGCGAGGGAACTACAGCAGCAGAGCGGCGCCGTGCGGGTGCGACTCGACCTGCTTGCTGGAGAGCCGGGACAGCTACGACTCGAGCTCACCCCCCTGCGATGACCCTCGTCTTGGCGAGCGCGTCTCCCCGACGCCGCGACCTCCTCGAACAGGCCGGCATTCCGCACCAGGTCCACCCCGCGAACATCGACGAAACCGCCCGCAAGGACGAATTGCCGGTCGCGCTCAGCATGCGCCTCGCGCGCGAGAAGGCCCTGGCCGTCGCGAAGCGCCTCGGCGGCGAGCCGCGGCGACAGATCCTCGGCTCCGACACCATCGTCGTCCTCGACGGGCTCGTCCTCGGGAAGCCGGCGGACCCAGAGGACGCGGTGCGTCTGCTGCAGCGACTCGTCGGACGCACCCACACCGTCGTGACCGCCGTTGCCCTCGTGGACAGCGTTTCCCTCGAGGTGCGAGACCTGGCAGTGGAGAGCCAGGTCACTATGCGTGATGCCAGCGAAGAGGAGATCCGTCGCTACGTCGCGACGGGCGAGCCCCTCGACAAGGCCGGCGCCTACGCGATCCAAGGCGAAGGCTCGTGGCTGGTCACCCGGCTCGAGGGCAGCCTCTCGAACGTCATCGGTCTCCCACTCGAAGAGACGCTCGCGCTACTCGAGCAAGCTGGGCACGAAGTGCCCGGCTCGCCGTGAGCGCGAATCCGAGTGCACGAGAACGCGTCCGCTCGGTGCGCGACCGGATCGAGCGCGCCTGCGCGCGCACCGCGCGATCTCCCGAACAGGTCCAGCTGGTCGGTGTCTGCAAGCGTCAGCCGATCGAGCGGGTCGTGCAGGCCGTCCGGGCAGGGGTCATGCAGCTCGGCGAAAATTACGTCCAGGCGCTGCAGGAACGCCGGCCGCTCGTCGAGGCGCAGCTCGATCCCGAGGTTGCCGCGCGACTCCGCTGGCGCATGGTGGGCGGCCTCCAGCGCAACAAGGCGCGGGCGGCGATCTCCGTGGCCGACGCCGTGGACTCCGTAGACCGGGCGAGCCTCGCGGCGGAAATCGACAAGCGCGCCGCCGCAGCGAAGCGGGTGATCGACGTCTGCCTACAGGTGAACCTGAGCCTCGAGCCTCGGAAGAGCGGCGTCGATGCCACCGCGCTCCCGGCCCTCCTCGAAGCTTGTGCCCCCCTCTCGCACCTGCGTGTGGTCGGCCTGATGACGATTCCGGCCGCGAGCGACGACCCAGAGGCCAGTCGCCCCACGTTTGCGCGCCTGCGCGAGCTCCGCGATACGCTTCGGGACATGCCGGGCGGTGGGGATCTGCGAGAGCTCTCGATGGGCATGTCCGGCGACTTCGAAGTAGCCATCGAAGAAGGAGCGACTCTCGTCCGCGTAGGGACGGCCCTCTTCGGCTCGCGAAACGACACGCCTGGCAAGACCGGAAAGGACACATGAGCAGCGCACTCAGTGACAAGCGAATCGGCTTCATCGGAAGCGGTGCCATGGCGAGAGCACTCGCAGGAGGGCTGCTCTCGTCGGGCGTGTCGATAGACCGTGTCCGAGCCGCCGACCCAGCCGCCGCCTCCCGGGAGGAATTCCAGCGCGAGGTGGGCGCGGGGGTCGTGTCCGACAACGCCGCGCTGATCGCCGACTGCGACGTCATCGTGATCGCTGTCAAACCGGGCATCGTGAGTGCCGTGCTCGACGACCTCTCGGGACAGCCGGATCTCGATCGACCCCTGTGGATCTCGATCGCCGCGGGCATCCCGCTGGCCAGCCTCCAGGCCGGGCTACCGGACGCCGCCCGCATCGTGCGTGCCATGCCGAACACGCCGGCGCTGGTTGGGGCAGGTGCCACCGCCTACTACGCGAATCCCGCCACCCGCGAGGACGATCAGGAGATCGCCCGTGCACTGTTCGAGTCCGTCGGAACCGCGTGGCAGGCACCGGACGAGTCGATGCTCGACGTGGTGACGGGTCTTTCGGGAAGCGGCCCCGCCTACGTCTTCCTGGTGCTCGAAGCCCTGATCGATGCCGGCATCCACCTGGGGCTGCCCGGGGATGCGGCCCACCAACTCGCGTGCCAGACCGTCCTCGGGGCAGCCCGACTGGCCCTCGAATCCGGGCGTGCCCCGGCTGATCTCAGAGAGCAGGTGACGTCCCCGGGTGGGACGACGATTGCGGGCCTCCAGCAACTGGAGGCTGCGGGCGTTCCTACGGCCTTTGCAGAGGCCGTGGCCGCCGCCACAACCCGTTCTCGCGAGCTGAGCCAGGGCTGAGAGACCTCCTGGTCAAGAAATCGGGGCGAGTTGCCGATTTCTTGCCGGTAAGTGTGCACCCGCACGGCCGCGGGGCACCGTCACCGAATGCTGAGAGGGAGAGCATGCGCATCACGCCCCTGGACATCCGCAACCACCAGTTCGGGCGCCGCCTGTCGGGCATCCGCCCCGACGAGGTCGAGTCCTTTCTTGCCCTCGTATCCGAGGACTATGAAGCTCTCGTTCGGGAGAACGAGGGGCAAACCGATCGCATTCGACACCTCGAACTGCGAGTCGATCAGTTGGTCGCGGACGAGCGCCTGTTGAAGGAAACCCTGCTCTCCGCCCAGGTGATGACTTCCGACATGCGCGAGACAGCAGTCAAGACAGCCGACGTCCTCGTCGGCGAAGCCGAGGTCAGAGCCGAGAAGATCCTCGACGCGGCCCACCGCCGCGCCGCCAAGATCGGCGAAGACATCCGCGAGATGCGCGGCGTGCGAACGCGTCTCACCGAAGCGCTGCGAACCACCCTCGAAACCCATCGAACGCACGTGGACCGCATCGAAGAAGCGAGCCAAGGAGACGAGGAGCTAGCCGAGGTCATGTACTTGGCGCGTAGTAGCAACCCCCTAGGCGCAGCCCACGAGCAGGACACGGGCGAGACCAGCCTCGGCTGACACCCGGCGGCCCGATGCTGGCGAGCCTCGAACGGCGGCGCTAAGAACTCCGCCTGCCGGAAGCGAGGCATCCCTCCACACGCATCCCGCGGGACCGGCGGAGGAACTTTGCCCACCTACGAATATATCTGCGAGAAGTGCGAGCACGAGTTCGAGCGCGAGCAGCGCATCACGGACCCTCCGCTGAAGACCTGCCCGGAGTGCCGGTCCCGCAAGGTCAAGAAGCTGATCTCCCGAACATCGTTCGTCCTGAAGGGCAGCGGCTGGTATTCGGACCTCTACTCGAGTTCCAAGTCCAAGAAGGGGGGGAAGGACTCGACGGAGTCGGAGTCCAAGAGCAGCGATACGAAGAGCGAGGGCAAGCCTTCGGACTCGAAGGAGCGAAAGGAGAAGTCTTCGAAGCAGTCGCCGCCTGCCGCATCGAAACCGAAGAAGGGAAAGAGCGCCGCCTGAACGGCCTCCGGTATACTGCCGCCTCTCCCGTACCCATCCGAACCGAGAGGCGCTCCTCTGCATGAGCCAGGACAGCGTGGAAACCACCGTCTTCGACGGCCGGGCGCTTGCGAAGGCAATGCGCGGCGAACTGGCGGCGGAGATTCACGACCTCGCGAAAGAGGGGCACCGTCCGCCCTGTCTGGTAGTCGTCCTGGTGGGTACCGACCCGGCGAGCAGGTCCTACATCAAGGGCAAGCAGCGCGCTTGCTCGCGTGTCGGCATGAACGCCGCAGAGCACCTGCTGCCTGAGAGCACGACGCAGGACGAGTTGCTCGCGCTGATCCAACAGCTCAACGCGGACGACGGCGTCGATGGCATCCTCGTGCAGCTACCGCTGCCGCCGCGGATCGACCCGGCGCGGGTCGCAGAGGCCATCGATCCCGCAAAGGACGTGGACGCCCTGCACCCGACCACATCCGGCCGCCTGGTCGCCGGCACCTTCGACATCGCCTCGTGCACGCCCCTCGGCATCCTCGCCTGCCTCGATCACCACGGAATCCAGCTCGACGGCGCCAACGCGGTCGTCATCGGCCGCAGCCAGATCGTCGGCAAGCCGATCTCGCTGCTGCTCCAGAGCCGCAATGCCACGGTCACCATGTGCCATTCGCGCACCCAGGACCTGGCTGCCATCTGCCGCCGGGCGGACGTACTCGTCGTCGCCGCAGGCAGACCGAAGATGGTGGGTGGCGACTGGATCAAGCCCGGCGCCGCCGTGATCGACGTTGGCGTCAGCGAGGTGGACGGAGAGTTGGTGGGCGACGTCGACTTCGATGCCGCCCAGGGAGTCGCGGCGCTCATCAGCCCCTGCCGCCGCGGAATCGGTCCCATGACGATCACGATGCTGCTGCGGAACACGCTCCGGGCCTACCGGGCTCGCAAGGGCCTCTGACGCGGTCCGGATGAGCGAGCCGACCGCGCTCCAACGAACCCCTGTCTACGAAGCCCACCGACGACTCGGAGCACGGCTCGTCGAGTTCGCAGGCTTCGAGATGCCCCTGCAGTACACGTCGATCCTCGAAGAGCACGCGGCTGTGCGAAAACGAGCCGGGCTCTTCGACGTCTCCCACATGGGACAGATCCATCTGTCCGGCTCGGGGTCGGTGGCGACGGCCGAGCACCTGCTCAGCTGCCCGGTCGAGTCCCTTCGGATTGGTGGAGTTCGCTACGGCCTGCTCTGCAACGAGAGGGGTGGCGTCGTCGACGACGTCACGGTCTACCGTCTGGCCGAAGACGAGATCATGCTCTGTGTGAACGCGTCCAACATCGCGAAGGATCACGCCTGGATCGTGGAACACGCAGGCAGCACGGTGGTGGAAAACCGCAGCGCAGACACGGGGCTGCTCGCACTTCAGGGTCCAGCCGCGCCGCCCCTGATGCAGGAGCTCACCGGATCGGACGTCCTCGCGCTCCGGCGTTTCGGCTTCGCGAGCCTCGAGCTGGCCGGCGTCCACGCGATGGTCTCGAACACGGGGTACACCGGCTCGCAGGGATACGAGATCTACCTCGAGGCCGGTAGCACTGAGGCCGTCTTCGAGCGGCTGCTAGAGGCGGGTTCGAACGCGGGCGTGGTACCCGCCGGACTCGGCGCCCGGGACACGCTCCGACTCGAAGCGGCCCTACCCCTATACGGACACGAACTCGACGACGACACCTCTCCGCTCCAGGCCGGCCTCGACCGCTTCGTCAAGAGCCAGCCGGCAGGCTTCGTCGGCGCCGAAGCAATCGCGGCACGCGCCGCCGCGGGACACCCGCAGGTGCTCGTCGGCTTCGAGCTCGAGGACAGGGGCGTGGCCCGTGCCGGTCACGCCATCTTGCGGGACGGGGAGTCCATCGGCCACGTGACATCCGGCGCCCCCTCCCCCACCCTGGGACGATCCATCGGTCTCGGTTACGTACCCCCCGATGCCGCCGAGCCGGGGACGGAATTGGGGATCGAGGTGAGGCAACGCAGACTGGCGGCACGGGTCGTGAAGACGCCGTTCGTCACCAAGAAAACGGGGGGCTAGAGCCTTGGCGGACTACGAGTTGCCGACAGAGAACTGGTACACCCAGGAAGACGAGTGGGTGCGAGTCGACTCCGATCGGGTCGTCATCGGTATCACCGACTACGCGCAGCAACTGCTCGGCGACGTGGTCTTCCTGGAGTTGCCCACAGTCGGCGACGAGCTGAAGCAAGGGGAGCCCTTCGGCGTGATCGAGTCCGTGAAGGCCGCCTCGGACCTGTTTGCCCCGATCACTGGCGAAGTGCTCGAGGCGAACAGGGCACTCGCCGACAGCCCCGAACTCGTGAACGAAAGCTGCTACGACAGCGGCTGGATCCTGGCGATCTCCCCCACCGACGAGTCCGAGTTCGAGAACCTGATGGATGCCCGGGCCTACCGGGCCTACGTGGAAGAGCGCGAGGGCAGCGATGACGACGAGGACGAGGACTAGCCTGCACCGCAGACCCGTGGGCAGCGGATCTTCGGCCTCGTCTTCTCTCTAGACGTCGTCGCCCTCGAGGCGGAGCTTCGCCACCTCGGACCAGGAACCCTCGGGCTCGAGTTGCAGGTAGCGCCGCCAGTGCTCGGCTGCCTGCCACGACCGCTCCAGCTTCTCGTACAAGAGCGCGAGATTGATGTGGAGATCGGGATAGAAGGGATCCGCAACGAGGCCCGTGCGGTAGTGATGCAGCGCCATCTCGTTGCAGCCCTCCTCTTCGAGAACGTTTGCGAGATTGAAGTGGGCTTCGACGTGACCGGGATCGACTCTCAGGCAGCGCTCGAAGTGTCGTCGCGCGTCACTCCGCTCGCCTCGGTTGTAGAAGACCGCACCGAGGTTGCAATGGGCATCTGCGAAGTCGGGGTCGAGCTCCAAGGCCTCCCGATACGCCGCGATCGCCTCTTCGTACGTCGCGGGATCGGCATCGAGGTGGCAGCCGCGCTCGAAGTGATCGGCCGCCGAGACCTCTGGCCCGGGTGCAGCGACCTCGATCGATGCGACCTCACCGAGGGCCCTCGGTGCGCTGGCTTCGAACCCCAGGAGCACCTGCCCGTCGGGCTCCATCCAGCGCCCTTCCCGCTCGACCACGACCCGCTCGGATCCCTCGGCCCAAAGGCGGAGCGCGGCGAGCGGAGCCTCGATGTCGGGGGCGCGGTCGCGCAGCAACTCGACGCTGCGACGAATGCGACGCAGGGAAATTCCCTGCTCGAGGAGCGAGAGCACGGCCTTCAGACCTACGAGGTCGCCAAACGCATAGTCCGACGCGCTCTCCTCGCCGCCCCCGGCGGCCCGCGGCTCCGCGAGCCGAGTTCGCTTCCAGTAGCGAAGACGAGAGGAACGCACCTTCAGAATGCGAGCAGCGTTCTGCAGGCTGTAGGTCGACACCGGGGTCGAGTCTACTACGGCGTCGCGCCATTGGGCTAGCCTTCGGCAGTCCGGATTCAAAACGCGATTCTGCGGCGGGGTTTCTGCGGCTGGTGCCCGGCCTCGACTTCAAATCGAGTGGGGAGCGTGTCGCCACGTTCCCGGCGGGTTCGATTCCCGTCCCTCGCCGCCATTCCTCGCCGCAACGGCGCAGCCCGTAGGCACCCGGCTCGATGCTCGTTTCCCGAGAACCAGGGGTTTCCTACCCTTCCTTCCATGTGAGCCACACACCGAAAAGCAGGAGGGCGGATGGCGACAGAGACGACGGTGATCGTTCACTTCCGGGGCCTGGACAAGATCGACGAGCTCAGCGAAGCCCTCGAGAGACGC
>JAYGDB010000227.1:0-9269 GCA_046583095.1 Myxococcota bacterium
GGTGTCGATCGAGATCGCAGGAGAGACGTACACGGGCAAGGCTCGGCTCCTGGAGCGCGATAGCGAGCCCCTGCGCGACGGCGTGCGGCGCTTTCTCACCGCGCTGCCGGGTGACGCCAAGGTCTACGGCATCAAGCTCGACGAGAGCCGGAAGCCTGTCGAGGAGAGCCTCGCGAAGGCCGCCCCCGAGCTGGTGCTGGTCGAGGTCGAACTCGACTGAGCTTCGGACCGGAACAGCGATCGCAGAAGAAGCTCGCCTCGGCCTGCGACAGTTGGCGGCTACTCCCCTCGACGACAGCGGGTGGTGGCCCAGGACAGAATCGAACTGTCGACACCGCGATTTTCAGTCGCGTGCTCTACCAACTGAGCTACCGGGCCACGGGGCGGGACCCTAGCCGCTCGACTCGGATCGGGCTAGCGCATGCCGGCGATGACGCGATCGAAGACCGTGGGCTTGGCGTCCCGCTGGGACGCCGAGCCGTGCACGACGAAGAACTGGGAACCCTCGCCTAACGCATCCAGATTCCTTCGCTGGTGCGAAGTGGTAGGGTCCGATGCTCATGACTGGATTCTTCCATCGGCTGAGCGCCGGCGTCGTTTCAGTCCTGATCGTGCCGCTGTCTCCGGCAGCCTGGGCGGCTTCTCCCGCGCCGGCCTGGGCTCCGAACGGGATGGTCGTGAGCTCTCAGGCCGACGCCACCCGCGCCGGTGTCACGTTGCTCCAGGCCGGCGGCAACGCGGTCGACGCGGCAGTGGCCACGGCCTTCGCGGTGGGCGTGACCCAGCCCTTCTCGACCGGGATCGGCGGCGGTGGCTTCATCCTGATTCGGACTGCGGCCGGGGAGGTGGTCGCCATCGACGGCCGGGAGACGGCTCCGGCCGCGGCCACCGCCGACATGTACATCCGCGAGGGCGTCGACGAACGGGCCTCTGTGCGCGGTCCGCTCGCAGTCGGAACGCCTGGCCTCGTCGCCGGTCTCGCGATGGCGCTCGAACTCTACGGGACGAAGACCCTGTCGGAGTGCATGCAGCCCGCGATCGCCCTGGCCGAGACGGGCTTCGAGGTCTCGGCCTACAACGTTCGCTTGATGGAGTTCATGCGGCGGCGCCTGCCCGCAGAGCGCTTCCCGGAGACGACGCGGATCCAGTTCCCGAAAGCCAGTGAGACCACGCGAGCCGGCTGGCGACTCGTTCAGAAGGACCTCGCGAAGAGCCTCTCGCTGATTGCGGAAGAGGGTCCCTCGGCGTTCTACCAGGGCCCGATCGCCCAGGCCATCGTCCGAGAGATGGAGCGGCGTGGCGGACTCGTGAACGCCGTCGACCTCGCCAGCTACAAACCGCTGCGCCGGCAGGTGGTGACCGGCAGCTACCGCGGTCTCAGGATCCACTCGTTTCCGCCCCCTTCTTCGGGCGGCGTCCTGCTGGTGCAGATGCTGAACGTCCTCGAAGGCTACGACGATCTCGCCGAGCGGGGAGCGGGCAGCTCCGCGAGCCTGCACCTGATCGCCGAGGCGATGAAGCTCGCGTTCGCGGACCGCGCTTTCTTCCTGGGAGATCCGGACTTCGTAGAGATGCCGATCGAGACCCTTGTCTCGAAGGACTACGCGGCCAGGCAGCGGGCGCGGATCAATCCGCCCTGGTTCCGGCGCGCTCCCTGGCACTGGTTCCGCGGCGAGATGGCGATCCGCGTCAAGGCTCCCGGGATTCCGGTCGAGGATCACGGCACCACACACCTGTCGGTGACCGACCGCTTCGGGAACGCCGTCGCGATCACCAAGACCATCAACACGCCCTACGGCTCGGGGATCACCGCGCGGGGGACGGGCATTCTCCTCAACAACGAGATGGACGACTTCGCGAAGGCCATCGGAGTGCCGAACAGTTACGGGTTGGTCGATACCCGGGGCGCGAACCTCGTGGCGCCAGGCAAGCGTCCGCTCTCGAGCATGACGCCGACGATCGTCGAGAAGGACGGGAAGGTGTTTCTCGTGACCGGCAGTCCCGGCGGCTCGCGAATCATCTCCGCGACCCTTCTCAGCATCCTGAACGTCGTCGACTACGGGATGAACGTGAAGCAGGCGGTCGCCGCGCCCCGCTTCCACCACCAGTGGGAGCCCGACAAGATCGTCGTGGAGCCCGCCGTCCCGCTGGATGTGATCCGGGGCCTGCGCGAGCGCGGGCACATCGTCGAGGTGTCCCGGCGCAACTGGTCGGCCGTGGAGGCGATCCTCGTCGATCCCGAGAGCGGCCTCCACTACGGTGGCAACGATCCCCGGCGCGACGGCCTCGCGCTGGGTTACTAGAGGAAGCCGATCGGGCGGGCTTCAGTTCGACTGGCGCGTCAGTGCCCGAGCCACGCCCACGCGGATGAAATCGGGGATCTGCTGAATCCGCTCGGCGCTCACCTCCGAGTCGCTCTCGAGGTCGCTTTGGTAGACCAGGTCGATCCCCGCCCAGCGCTGGAACCACAGCCTTCCGTCGGGCAGATAGACCTGCGCGTGTAACGAGAAGGCTGGGATCCGCCCCTTGGCAGTCCACTGCTGGTGCCGGGCAGTCAGGCTGCGCCGGACGCCGTCCCAGGAGGCATAGCCGCGCGCTACCTGGGCTTCGCGGTATCCGAGGGACGGCATGACGAGGAGGTCGAAGTCCACCTCGGTCTTGAGGCTGCGCACGAAGGTGCCCGCCACGATGTGCAGGCTCGCGGTGTTTCGCTGGAAGCTGCGAAGAGTCTGGACCGTCTGGCCCCACAGGCTTCGGGCGTCCTCCACGGCGAGGAATCCGACCTTGGCTCCCTCGCCGCTCAGGTGAGCCAGGATCTCCGCCTGGACGGGCTCTACCGCGGCTTCGAGCCCCGGCTCGAGGGCCACCGAGACGTTCAGGGGTACGACCAGGACCCGCGGATCGCCTGCAGCGATTGATTGCTCGACGCGTGCCTGCGAGATTTGCGAGGCGCTCCAGCAACCCGGAAGGCCGCCACACAGGAGGGCTCCAGTAGCGGCCAGAGCGACGAACTGGAGTCTGGAGCCGCGGACATCCGAGACGACTCTCGACAAGTCTCAGAGGTCTCCGAGAGCGCGCTGGAAGGTGTATCCGGCTGGCCTCAGGACGAAGACATCCCAAGCCGTGTCGAACTGCAGGGTCGGCCCGGTGAGCGGAAGGCTGCACACGAAGAATGCGAAGCCGACCGCTGTTCCGATTGCGCCCAGGGGTCGCAGCAGCATGGCATCGAAGACGCGCTCGCCATCGGAGGGGCCGCTGCTGTCGGATGCCTCGGCGGTCTGGGACGAGGTCGTGAGGCAGAGCGCGAGCGCCAGGACGGCGAGCAAACGCTTCGCTCGTTCAAGTCGCCGCAGCGGGGATCCAGGAGTCACTGCAGAAAAGGCTAGCCCAGCTCTCAGAGACAAGAAGCTGGCAGCCTGTCGGCTGCCAGCTTCTTTGGAACTGCTCTCTGTGCTTCGTGCTGTCTACAGGCGCTTCCGAAGCACGTAACCGCCACCGATGATCAGCAGCGATGCGACGGCGGCCACACCTGCCGCCGACAGAGCCGGGGTGAGCTGGCCACTCGAGATATCCATCGTGACCGTGTCAGCGCTCACAAAAGTCTGGCCGGAGACGAGCCGCTTCGAGATGCCGCCAGCGACGAGCGAAATGGTGCCCCGACCGCCCGGCGTTCGGTTGTCATAGCCGGTGAGCGTGTAGGTCTCGGCCTTGTCCATCGTGGTCACACCGCCGGGCTCAGAAACCACGAGCATGCCGGTGGTCCACGGGAAGCCTGTGTTCTCGTTGGTATCAGCCGTTGCCGTGGACACCACGGTGCCCGCCATCCCAATCAGGCCATTGGGTGTGATGGTGTGGCCCGTAGTGACCTCGCCACCTAGGAGGACGACGGTTCCCATGAAGCCGTAGGCCTGCCCGACCTGCTGGGAGCCAGCGCCGGCGATGGCGTCGTGGCGGACGCGAAGAGGGGTTCCGCCCAGGGAGTTTGCGACCTCTCCAGTACCCGCGATGATCATCGCCATGGCGCCGCCGAACTGGTTAGCGCCAGCGGTGTAGGAGATGCGGCCGGGCGCCGTGCCATCCGCGCCACCTGCGATGTTGGTCGCGCAGTTCGGGTTGCTGGTGGCGCCAGGGCAGTACGAGAAGTTGGGCGCCAGGCGGACCGTGTCGGCGCCTGCCGACAGCGCAGCTGGGTTCGCGGGGCCATTGAAGCGGAACTTCGTGGTCAGCTGGATGACGTTTCCGGCGGCGAACGACCCAAATGCGTCGCTGAGGGCCTTCTGCAGCGGGATCGCACGACCGCCTTCTTCGTACAGCTGGAAGAGATGTTGCGGAATAGCGATGGCCGCAGGTCCGGTCCCGCCGGTGGGGGTGACGTTCACGAAACCCGCGCCGTTGATCGTCGGGTCGCAACAAATGCCGAGAACGGACTTGTTGAGACCTCCCAACGCGGTGATCCAAGACGGAATGTAGACCGGGCCGCGCTGCTGAAGCCAGCCGCCGGTCATGTGGAACGTGGCAGCACTGGCGCTGCCCGCGCAGACGAAGAGCAAGAGCGTGAGGCAGATTGCCGCAACGGAGCGACTGAGTCGTCTCTCTGTCATTGTGGACTCCCTGAATACCTGTTCTCAGGCCCCGATCCGGAGCCTGAGTAGGGGTGAACTCGCAAGCATACCCGTCGCACAGGCAGCTAGAGAGTTAACATGCAAGCGACATACCGGCCTTCCCAAAAATGGGGTGATTTCCAAGGCCCTGATTACACAGGGCTTTTATCCTGATCCCTGTTTAGCGACCCGTTAGCCCTATTCGGCGGAGGGAAAGAAGTTTCTCTCTATGGGGAAGGCTGTTCTCCTGTGTCCCGGAGGGGCTCTGTGGCCGTTTCCCACGGGTCGATTGCTCGCCACCTCCGTTTTGGTCGGCTACACCCTGCCGCGTGACTGCTCACTCCTGGGGTCTTCGGCTGTTGGGGCTGGTTGCGATACTCGCGCTCGCCCTGTGTGCCGTAGGCTGCTCGGACCGCGAGGAGACGGCTCCGGCGCGCCCCGGGGTCCAGGCTCTCGATGGGCCGCGTCCCGACAGCGAGACCGCGAAGCGAGTGATCGCAGCCGTCTCGATTCCCGATTCTCTCGAGCGGGTGGCGGCGCTGGCGTCGCTTCTGTCAGGCGTGGGCGAGGAGGCCCTCCCGGATGTGCTGGCGGCCTTTGAGTACGCCCAGCCGCTCCTGGACGACTCCGAGTGGATGCTGTTGGCGGACTGGTGGACCCGGTTCGACCCGCGTGCCGCCTTGGGCTGGGTTCGCTCGCACCAAGACTTCAGGTTTCCGGGTGCGCTGCGATACGTGATTGCAGGCATGGCGCGCGTCGATTCGGAGGGGGCGCTGCTGGCACTCCTGACACTCCGGTCTCGTGAGCAACGCGACGCTGCCTTCCAGGGGATCATCAAGGCTTGGAATCCCGTGGACCCCGATGGTCTCCTCCAGTACATCGTCGATCTCACGCCGGGACGTGAAAGACAGCGTGCCATTTCTACGCTGGTCGGCGTCAAGACACGCCAGGAAGGCGTTCCGTCGACTCGCAGATGGGCGGAGGCACTTTCCGAAGATCTGCCTCGTGGCTTCAAGCTCCAGGTCTATCGGCGTCTTGCCAGTGAGCTGGCGCTGATCGACCCGGCCTCCGGCCGGAGCTTTGTAGAGGCCCACGTCGCGCCAGGCAGCGGGTTGTACCGGAAGTTCGGTGTGGTGGCCGTCGAGGCCGATCCGGAAGGAACCCTCGCCTGGCTTGGGGGGCTGCCAGAGGGCATGGAGCGCGATGAGGGAGTCCAGGAGACCTATCGCCGCTGGGTGCGGAACGACTCTGAGAAGGCCCAGGCATGGATGACCGGCGCTCCTCCGGAGCCCTGGCGTGAGCCCGCCCTAGAGATCTATGCCCTCACCAAGGCATCCACGGATCCCATCGCGGCGCTCGAACTCGCTGCTGGCATCCGCGATGACGCGCGTCGGAAATACACCCGGCTCAAGACTCTCGTGGCTTGGCACGCCCGAGATCCCGACGCCGCGATCGCGTGGCTCGACGCCTCGAAGCTCCAGCCTGAGGTGCGGCAGGAGATCCACCGCCGGATCGAACAGCACGCGGCGCGGCGACAGCAGGACGCGGCGCGTAAGGAGGCTCACAGGCTCAGGAGGCAGCAGAGAGACGCCGTCGGGCGGTAGTCACGAGTGCATCGGCGTCGGCGCCCCCGCGGAAGCGTCGCGCTCGCTCGCCGAGAGCAAGCGCCCGCTCGAGGTCTTCCGTCCCGCCGGCCTCGAGCAGCAGATTCCCGAGTCGAAGGGCGGCCGGAGCGTCGAATGGATGATCCACCAGGAGTAGCTCGAGCTCGCTCTGGGCCTCCTTGGGTCGGCCCAAGGAGAACAGCAGCTCCGCGGCTTCCCGCCGATGCGCTGCCTGACCTGGGTCGGCTGCTGCGGCCTGGCGATACCAGTTGGCGGCTGCCTCCGGCTGGCCGGTCGTCATCGACAGGCGCGCGAGGCCCTCGAGAGCGCGGGGCTCGTGCTCGTCGAGCTCGAGTGCCCGTCTGTAGCTCGCTCGAACCTGTTCCGTTGCCGCGCCAATTCGCTCGAGCCGCTTGGCCTCGATCGCCTGATGGAGCGCCGAATCGGGATGAACAGCCTGGGCAGCAGCGACCCGGGCGCGTGCTTCCTCGAGGGTTCCCGCCTCGATCAGATAGCCAACCAGGGCGTCTAGCGGCTCGGCGAAGGCGAGCTGGGTCAGGTCGAGGCCCGGTGCCTCGCGGATGTAGTTGGCGGCCGCCGCCGCTCCGTCTCGACGGGCGATTCCGCGGGCGACCGCGGCAAGGGCGCGACCGGCTACGTCGGGATTGCGCGACAGCCGGGCCAGCAAGGGCATCTGCGACTCGAATCGGGTCACCTCGGCCATGGCTTCCAGAACAGCGAGTTCGGCCTCTGGATCGGGGCCGCTACGCCCGGACGCCTGGGTGGCCTCGATCCGTGCTGCCCTGAGATCTCCCTCGGCGAGCCGCAGCTGCACGAGCCGGAAGCGCGCATCGGTCTTGGTCGGCTCGGCTCGGATCGCGTAGCGGTACTCGCCAATCGCACGCTCGAAGTCACCGATCTGCTCGGCGGCGCGCGCGGAGAGATAACGGACCACGGCGTGGTCGGGCCAAAGCATGAGTCCCGCGCCAAAGCGCTCGAGAGCGGCTTCGTAGTCGCCTTGCTCGTAGTGGATTCGGCCGTGCACGAACTCGCGCATCGCGGGCACTTCGATCCGGTCGGTGATCTCGAGGGCGCGATCCATGCGGCCACCCAGGACGAGCGCCTCGGCGTACTCGAAGAGCATGGCGGGCGGCGGCTCGGGTGTCGCCTCGACAGCTTTGCCAAAGGCCTCGATGGCTTCTTTGTATCGCTCCTGACGCTGATAGTGCTCGCCCAGGTTCACCCACTTGACGAAGTCCGGTGCGCCACCGACTTCCAGCCCCTCTCGCATCAGTTGCTCGGCCTCCTCGACCTGACCGAGTCGCTCGAGACGTTCGACGAGGGCCGTACGGTAGAGGGTGGCCTCCGGAGAGCGTTCGAGGCCCGCGCGAATGATCTCGATGGACCGATCGCTTCGACCGAGCTTGTCGTAAAACTCGATCACCGCCGCCACGATGCTACGGTCGTAGGGCATGGCCTCGAGGCAAGCCTCGAAACGCTCCGTGGCCTGCTCGAGATCGCCTTTTTCCATCGCGAACGTGGCTCGCGTGAGGCAGTAGTGGGCGGTCTGAGCCGGGTCGAGTTCTTCGTCACGGAAGCGGCGCTCCAATTCGGCGAGCATCTCGTCAACCTCGTCGAGCCGCCTGAGGCCGAGTAGCGCGCCGGTGCGCGGCACCAGAGCGCGAGGCGTGTCCAGGTCGAACTCTCCGATGCGGTCGACGTCTGCGAGCGCTCCCTCGTAGTCCCGTCGTGACACGAGCTTGGCCTGGGCGCGCAGCAGCAGGGCGTCCGTGTTCTCGGGATCGGCGGCGAGAACCTGGTTCAGGGTTTCGATGGCCGCTTCGTGGTTGCCCCGGTTGAGCAGGCTAGAAGCAAGGGGCATCGCCGAGATGACGAGCCACTCCGGGTTCTCCATGGCCCGACGGAGCGGCCATCGCGCGAGGTTGTCTTGCCCGCTTTGCATCAGCGCTGCGCCGTAGAGGTAGTTCAACTCGGGATCGTCCGGGGCATCTTTCAGCAGCGCCCGAAGCGGTTCGATCGACTCCTCGTAGTGGCCCTGCTTCTGGAGGGCGCGAACGTCATCGATGGGTTTGGAAGGCGAGCAGGCCAGGTACGCGAGCAGTACGCACAGAAGTACCGGACATCTCGCGAGAAATCGCATGGGCGCTTGAGAGTAGCTGCTTTCATCAGCCCGCGTGACCGGGCGGGCCGTGAGAATGGGTTCTAGTATCGCGGCGATGTCCAAGCTGCTCTCGCAACGCTGGCCGTGGATTGCTGCTGCCTCGGTCGTGCTTCTTCTCTGGGGGTCGACGTTCGTCGACGTCCAGCTTGGCGACAACGATCCGAGGCCGTTGGGAAGCCTCGAGGACGCGACGGCGCTGCTCGAGAGGGCAGACGTGAATGTCCTGTTCATTCTGATCGACACCTTGCGTGCCGATCATCTCGGTGCATACGGTTATGAGCGAGAGACGAGCCCCGTTCTGGATCTACTCGCCTCACGCGGTGTACGGTTTGCCAACCACATCGCCCAGTCCTCGTGGACCAAGACCTCGATGGCCTCGCTCTGGACCGGCATGTGGCCAGGCCGGACAGGCGTGCTTCGCTTCGAGCACGTCCTCTCGGCGGGTGCAACGATGCCAGCCGAAATCTTGTCGGAGGCCGGATTCCGCACGACCTCGATCTATCGCAATGGCTGGGTGGCTCCGTACTTTGGGTTCGGCCAGGGCTTCGACTTCTACGAACGGCCCGGGGCGCGGCCCGTGCCGCCGTCCGTCCGAATCACGAACCCCACGATTCAGAAGTTCGCGACAGACCTCGACACGATCGACTCCGCCATCGAGTTCTTGCGAAGTTATGGAAGCGAGCGCTTTTTCCTCTCTCTGCATCTGATGGACGTTCACGAGTACATCTACGACGACGACCACGCGGTCTTTGGCAGCGAGTACGTCGATGTCTACGACAACGCCATCCTGCGGCTGAACAGCGTACTCGATCATTTCCTCGCGCAGCTGGCCGAATCCGGCTACCTCGAGAACACCGTGATTGCGATTGCCTCCGATCACGG
>JAYGDB010000232.1:0-23332 GCA_046583095.1 Myxococcota bacterium
GCCAGCCCGCCAAGCGCAAGGAGTTCATGCGGCTGTGCAAGTCGTACACGAAGGACTACACAGAAGGCCCCCAGATGTTCAAGCACGGGACCAGCTCCGTGGTACCCGTCGCCAACATGTTGAGCACCTTTCCCTACAAGAATCGAACCGAGGGCAGCTCCCCGGATGCGGAGACCCTGGATGGAGCGCGCATCGTCGAGAGCTTCGAGACCTACGGCGGCGGCATGCACAACTGCATGACCGGTTGCATCGTGCAGTGCTCGAACATCGTTCACGACAAAGATGGCAACTACAAGACGTCGGCACTCGAGTTCGAGACGCTGACCATGCTCGGTGCCAACTGCGCGATCCAGAGCTGGGAAGACGTCGCGGACCTCGATCGCTTGTGTGACGATGTCGGCCTCGACACCGTCGAGACAGGCGCGGCGATCGCGATCCTGATGGAATCCGGCGGGCTCGAAGATCGTCGAGAGCTTCGAAACCCGGGGCGGCGGCATGCACAACTGTATGACGGGCTGCATCGTCCAGTGCTCGAACATCGTTCACGACAAGGACGGTAACTACAAGACGTCAGCGCTCGAGTTCGAGACCCTGACCCTGCTGGGTGCGAACTGCGCGGTCGACAACTGGGACGATGTCGCCGACCTCGACCGCCTGTGCGACGAGATCGGCCTCGACACGATTGAGGTTGGCGCAGCGCTCGCGATCTTGATGGACTCGGGAGGCCTCGAATGGGGCGATGCCGAGGGCATGAAGAAGCTCCTTCACGAGATCGCTGATGGCACAGACCTCGGCACGTCGCTCGGTAACGGTGCCGTGGCCGTTGGCAAGCGCACGGGTCACAAGCGCGTGCCCGCGGTGAGAGGCCAGGCCATCCCCGCCTGGGATCCCCGACCCCTCAAGGCGACGGGGATCACCTATGCGGCGGGGCCGATGGGGGCCGATCATACCGCCGGGCTGATCGTGAACCCGGGTATGCCAGCCGATGAGTTCGCGCGCTCCTCCCAGGACATCCAGCTGATCAACGCCGTCGTCGACTCGTCGGGCTTCTGCCAGTTCCTGCAGACGACCCTGGACGACGTGCGGAACTACTACAGCCTCCTCTACGGAGAAGAGATCTCGCGCGAGCAGATCGCCGACCTGGGTTGGGAGTGCCTCGAGGACGAGTGGAAGTTCAACGAGTTGGCAGGCTTCACGGCCGAAGACGATGTCATGCCCGAGTGCATGACCGCGGAAGGCATCGGCCCCGACAACGCGCTGAAGTTCGACGTCGATGCGGCCACGATCGCAGCCTCGAAGGTGCGCTTCCCGAGCCGCGAGGAGCTGTTTGGCACCAAGGCGTCGGGATAGTCGCACGACGCGCCTGCGGGCGCTGGCTGGGAGTGCTTGCGGGCGGGGGAGCTTCGGCTTCCCCGCCCGGGCTACCTTCGGGGACGTGATGCGCGACGTTCGCATGAAGGGGTTCGCCGAGCGGGCCGACGTGGAAGAAGTCGATACCTGGCTGGCCCGCCACGCACACGTGCTCGATGCCGAGCGCGTGCCCCTGCTCGCGTGCGCGGGGCGGCTGCTCGCTGAGGACATCCAGGCCGGTTTTGCGGTGCCCGGGTTTCCCCGTTCGGCGATGGACGGTTACGCGGTTCGCGGCGAGGATACGTTCGGGGCCGGCGAGTACGACCCGATCGTTTTCGACGTGCTGGGAGTTTCGCTGCCCGGGGCGCCCTTCGACGGGCAGGTCGGTGCGGGCCAGGCGGTGCGAATCATGACGGGTGCCCCGGTCCCCGAAGGCGCCGATGCGGTCGTGATGGCCGAGGTGTGTGGGGAGCGTGATGGCTGCCTGGAGGTGCGCGACTCGGTGGCACCTCGCAAGAACGTCGGCGCCATCGGCGAGGACATCGAGGTAGGCGATCTCGTACTCGCGGTGGGCCGCCGCCTTCGCGCTCAGGACGTTGGACTTCTCTCTTCCATCGGCTGTGCTGACGCCCTGTGCGTACGGAGACCCCGGGTGCGACTCGTGGTGACGGGTGACGAACTGCTCCCGGCCGGGAGCCAGCCGGAGGGCGCGAGGATCGTCGATAGCAACTCGGTGATGCTGCGCGCGCTGGTGGCCCGCGACGGCGGCGAGTCTCTGCCCTTCGAGATCCTCCCCGACGAGCCGGATCGGATCCGGGACGCGATGGCCGCCTCCGACGCAGACGTGGTTCTGGTTTCGGGGGGCAGCTCAGTCGGGCAGGAAGACCACGCGCCGCGGCTTCTCGCGGAACTCGGCGAACTCGCCTTCCACGGCATCTCGATGCGCCCCTCCAGCCCGTCCGGCGTCGGGCGCATCGGGGATCGCTTCGTCTTCTTGCTGCCCGGGAACCCGGTGAGTTGCCTGTGCGCCTACGAGTTCTTCGCGGGTCCGGTGATCCGAGCGCTCGGCGGTCGGCCGCGTCGCTGGCCCCATCGTCGGGTGCACCTGCCGCTTGCCCGCAAGATCGCCTCCGCGGTGGGCCGCACCGACTACGTACGGGTCGCCGTCGAGGCGGGGAAGGTTGTCCCAATCGCGACATCGGGGGCCTCGATCCTCTCCTCGACGGTTCGTGCCGCGGGCTGTGTGATCGTCCGGCGGGAGCACGAGGGG
The DNA here is from genome assembly GCA_046583095.1 of Myxococcota bacterium. Lineage (GTDB taxonomy): Bacteria > Myxococcota_A > UBA9160 > UBA9160 > UBA4427 > JAJDAN01. The sequence goes on from JAYGDB010000232.1 coordinate 2,621, forward strand.
ATGCCGGACGGCGCGGAGGTCGAGGTGCTCCTCTATGACGAGGATCCGTCGTGAAGCAGAGCCAGTTCCTCGAGGTGATCGATCGAGACGAGGCCGAGCGGCGTTGGCGTGAGGTGATCGATGTCAGCCCCCTCGGTGTCGAGGAGGTGCCCCTCGCCGAGGCGCTCGGTCGCGTTCTCGCCGAGGACGTTCGCTCGGAGGTAGACGTTCCCGGCTTCGACCGCTCGAACATGGACGGCTTCGCGGTGCGTGCGGAGGACACCTTCGGGGCTTCCGAGGAGGGGCCCGTCGTTCTGCGGCTCAACGCCGAGACGATTCCCACTGGCGTTGCACCAGAGCAGGAGGTGCTTCCGGGGACGGCGACCACCATCGCGACCGGCGGCATGCTGCCGCGCGGAGCGGATGCCGTGGTTCCCGTCGAACACACGGATCCCGGCACCGGTGACAGCGGCGAGGCGACGGTGGTGGTGCGTCAGCCACGCGTCCCAGGAGCGGCCGTCTCCTTCGCGGGCACCGACATGGGCAGCGGCGAGACCGTCCTGTTTGCCGGGACGAAGCTCACGTCCCGCGAGACCGGCCTCCTCGCGGCCATCGGATGCGCGACGGCGTTCGTCCACCGCAGACCCCGGGTCGCGATCCTCTCCACCGGCGATGAGATCATTCAGCCGGGTGAAGCCATGCGGCCCGGCCTCATCCACGACAGCAACGGGCGTATCCTCGCCGATGCGGTGACTGAGTTGGGCGCCGCCCCGCGCTTCTTCGGGGCCTTCCGGGACGACGTCGACACACTGCGCGAGGCCCTCGTCGAGGCGCTCGACTCTACCGACATGGTGCTCCTCTCGGGCGGTACCTCGAAGGGCGAGGGCGATCTCAACAGCATTGCGGTGGCTGAGCTGGATCCGGGCGTAATCGTGCACGGGGTCGCTCTCAAGCCGGGGAAGCCGATTTGCCTGGCCGCCCAGGGCACCCGCCCCGTCGTGATCCTGCCCGGTTTTCCGACGTCGGCAATCTTCACGTTCCACGAGTTCGTGGCGCCGGTGATTCGGGCCATGGCCGGTCTTGCGGCCGACCGCCGCGAAGTGCGCAGCGCCCGGCTCGCGGTGCAGACGAACTCCGAGAAGGGCCGCCTCGAATATCTCCTCGTGGGCCTCGTCGAGCGCGCCGACGGAGAGTTGGCCGCGTATCCGATGGGCAAGGGGAGTGGCAGCGTGACGTCGTTCAGTCGCGCGGACGGTTTCTTGCGGATCGGCCGAAACACGGAGATCGTCGAAGCCGATACGGCAGTCGACGTCACCTTGATCGGCCGAGAGGTCTCGCTCGCTGATCTCGTCGTGATCGGGAGCCACTGCGCCGGGCTCGATACGATCGCGAGCATGCTCTCGCGAGAGGGCTTCACGATCAAGCTTCTCGCCGTCGGCAGCCAGGGGGGTCTCGCGGCCGCGCGACGCGGCGAATGCGATGTGGCGCCGATCCACCTGCTCGACGCTGACAGCGGGATCTACAACGAACCGTTTCTCGAAGAAGGCATGCGCCTGATTCCGGGTTACCGCCGCATGCAGGGGGTGGCGACCCGGCCCGACGAGACGCGAGATGCCGAAGCCCTGCTCGAGGACCCGGCGCTCCGGATGGTGAATCGCAACCGGGGTGCGGGAACACGCGTCCTGATCGACGACCTGTTGGGGGAGAGGCGCCCACCCGGGTATGCGTACGAGCCCCGGTCACATTACGCGGTGGCGGCCGCGATTGCCCAGAAGCGGGCCGATTGGGGCGTGACGATCGAGACGGTGGCGCTGCAGGCCGGGCTCGGTTTCCGTCCGATCCGGGCGGAACACTACGACTTTGTCATACCCGAAAGCCGGTGGCAGCGTCCCGCCGTCGTGGCGCTCCGCCAGCTCCTCGCCCCTGAGAGCCCCCTCAGGCAGGCGCTTCATCGCCAGGGCTTTTCGTCCGAAGGACGAGGTTGAAGCCGGGCCCGTTGCCCGATAGGTTTTGCCGCAAGAAATGCCGAACTACCCAGCTAGATTCGTGAGTGAGCCAGACAGCGATCGAGAGCGCGTGCCACTGTTTCCGCTGCGTTCGCCAAAGCTCTGTCCGCTACCAAGCGGGCGCTCTCCGCTGCACTCACCGACTTCGTTCCGGGCGCAACTCCGGATGGAGCTTCCGGGCCCCCGCGTTCGGTCCGTTCCCCGACGACCCCCCGGGTCGGGCTAGGAGTCGCTCGTGTCTATCCTTGTCTCCGCCCTTCTGATCGTCTTGTGTCTCATCGCCTCGGCTTTCTTCTCGAGCAGCGAGACGGCGCTCTTCCGGTTGCGCGAGCACGACCTCGAAGAGGAGGTCGAGAGCGGCCACGGCCCCTCGGCGGTCGCGGTTCGCGATCTGACGTCGTCGAGTTCGCGCCTGCTCGTGACGATCCTGCTTGGCAACAACGTGGTGAACGTCCTTGGTGTGTCGGTGGCGTCCGCTCTCGCGGTGCAGTTGTTCGGGCTGGAGTTGGGCATCACCGTCGCCACCTTCGGGATGACCTTCCTCATCCTGATCCTGTGCGAGGTGCTCCCGAAGGCCGTGGCTGCGCGCCACCCGCTCGGCGTCTCGAGGGTCGTCGGCTTGCCTCTCTACCTGATCCACCAGTGTCTGCGGCCGATCCACGCGGTCTTCGACCGAGTGCTCGAGCCCTTGGTGGCCCGGGTGACCGGTGGACGCGGCGATGACGGCATGTCTTCCGAAGAGGTACTGCGTCTCGCCCGGACAGCACGCGAAGGCCAGGAGGAGGGCTCCCCCCTGGCGATCATCGGAGCCACGTCGGCAGCGGCCGAGATGGACGTGACGGAGATCATGGTGCAGCGAACCGAGATCGTCGCGTATCCCGTGAGTTCGTCTCCCGCGGAGTTGCTCGAGAACCTGCTCGAAGAACGCTACACGCGGGTGCCGGTGTATGACGAGGGAATCGACGATGTGCTCGGCATCGTTCACATGAAAGAGGTGGTGAAGCTCGTCAACACGAACGGCGGCGACCTGCAGAGCATCCTGAAGCCCATCCTGCGGGTGCCAGAGCGCAAGCCCATCTTGCGGCTGCTCACGGACATGCAGCGCTCCTACTGCCACATGGCCCTCGTCAAGGACGAATTCGGCCTCACCTTGGGCCTCGTCACCCAGGAGGACATCCTCGAGGAGATCGTCGGCGAGATCCGCGACGAGTTCGACTTCGAAGAGCTTCTCACGGTCCGCAAGCTGCCGGACAAGACCTACGAGGTGCTGGGGCGCGTGAGTGTCCTCGACTTCAACCGGGAATCGGGCTGGGAGCTACCGGCGGAGAAGGGAGACACCATGGGGGGGCTCTTCTTCAATACGCTCGGACGCCCGCCGCGCCGCGGCGACAAGGTGCAGGTAGGCGAGTACGCGATGACATGTCAGGATCTGTCCGGCGCCCGGATCACGCGAATTCGCGTGGGGGAACAGCCGAAGGCGGAAGAAGCCGAGCAGCAGACCGGCTAGCATTCCCCGATGAGCGGTGTGACGAGCACGTTGCGGGGGCTGCTCCTGACCCGAGTCCGCGTCGTGATGATTGCCGTCGGCATCCTGGTTGCCCTCCTCGTGGGCGCGACCCGCCTGATCGACGAAGGCGAGATCGTGAAGGTCGCGACGACCGATTCGGAGGGGCGAGACCATGTCACCGAGCTCTGGATCGTGGATCTCGAGGGAGGCCCTTACCTGCGCGCCGGCTCTCCCGATGTTGCCTGGCTCGCGCGGATCCGCGGGCAGCCGGAGGTCACCCTGCAGCGCGGTGATCTCAGCGTGAACTTCCAAGCGATCTGCGAGGAAGACGCGTCGATTCGAGGCCAGGTGAGTCTGGCCATGAGCGAGAAATACGGCTTTGCCGATCGGTTATGGGCGCGCGTCAGCGATCGCCGCCAGGCAGTGGCTGTCGGCCTCGTCCCGTCCAGTGCTGCGATGCCGCCGACGCCGTGACGCGAATTTAATGGCGCGCGTGAGCTTGGATCTCCGGATCGAGAGCCTGGCTGCGGGAGGCGATGGCGTCGCACATGATCCGCAAGGGCGTGTGATCTTCGTTCCACTGACCGCGCCCGGTGACCTCGTTCGGGTACGTGTGCTCGTCAGCCGCAAGCGCTTTGCCCGCGGCGAAGTGCTCGAGATCCTCGAACCCGGCCCCGGCCGCATCCAGCCCGGCTGTTCGGCGTTCGCGATCTGCGGCGGCTGTGCGTGGCAGCATGTCTCCTATCCCGAGCAGCTCGCGGCGAAGGCGAGGATTGTCGCCGACGCGCTCGAGCGCATCGGGCGACTCGCGGTCACGAAGGTTCCGATCACCGCGTCTCCATCGGTCTGGGCGTATCGCAACCGCGCCCGGCTGGTTCAGGAAGGCGACGGGCTCGGCTATCGGATGCGGCGTTCCCATTCGGTCTGCGTCGTGAAGGAGTGTCCCGTGCTCGAGCCCCGACTCGAAGCCGGCTTGTCGCGCGAGCTTCCTGCTTGGGAAGGCGAGGAGCCGCGAGAGTGGGAACTCGCGGCCGGCAGCGATGGAACCGTGCGCGTGCGGCCGGTTGACGAGCCAGTTCCAGCGGGCGTTGAGGCCGTCGAGATCCAGGTCGGCGCTGACCGGCTGCGGATCTCGCACGGGGTGTTCGCACAGGGGAACTCGGGTTTGCTCGCTCCCCTCGCCGAGGCCGTGTTGCGAGAGGCGACTGGAGGTGGAGCAACGACGAGCGTCCTGGAACTCTACGCGGGTGCCGGCCTGTTTACGCTCGGGCTCGCGCGCAACTTCGACTGCGTCTGGGCCGTCGAGTCGCACCCCGGCGCTGTCGCAGATCTTCGCCTCAACCTCGAGCGATCCGGCGCAATCAACGTCGACATTCGCGAGGGTCCTGTCGAGGAAGTTCTTCCGCGACTGCAGATCCACTCGCCGGACGCCCTCGTGCTGGATCCTCCACGGGCGGGGGTCGCCGCGGAAGCCCTGGAGCGAATCGAGGCGTTTCGAGCACGGCGGATCGTGTACCTCTCGTGCGACCCGGCCACGCTGGCCCGTGACCTCGGTCGGCTTCGGGACGGGGGCTACCAGCTCCGGCAGGTAGAGGCCTTCGACCTCTTCCCTCACACGCCTCACGTGGAGGTGCTGGCGACGCTGACGCTGTGAGGGTTTCGGGGCACGATGAAGCCGTGCTGCAACGCGTAGCGACTCTGCTCTCTCGCCTACCGGAGGCCCAGCTTCCGCATCCTACTCGCGCTGTGGGTCTCGACGCCCCGCCGCTCCGGGTCGTCATTCGCCAACGGCATGTCGTCCGGCTAGGATGCCCGCCTGCGCTTCCAGGGCGCATTGGGGGCTGCGGTGCCGCGTTCTAACCCCTTCGACTCGGTGGATTCTCGGCCGTCCGAGGGCGCCGTCGGCTCTCGCTTCGTCCTGTATGTCGAGGGCCCCAGTGATTGTCACATCCTGCGAACCTGGGCGGGACTCGTTTCTCGTGACCTCGCGCGACGGCTGTCCCGAAATTCGGTGATTCTGGGCGGACGCCGGCCCGCGCGCGCCGTCGAGCACTTCCTCGGGCTTCGCACACCGGCTGCGGGCGCGACCGGCTCATTGCGAGGGATCTGCGTGCTCGATCGGGACGGTCGAGCCGGGGACGTCGCCGCCGAGAAGCCCGACGGCCTCGAATTCTTCACCTGGCCTCGGCGTCATATCGAGAGCTACTTGCTCGTGCCCTCCGCGATGCGACGATGCATGCGCATGGCGTCACAAGACCTGCGGGTTGGAGAGCTTATCGGCGATCTGCCGCGCAATGGCTCCGAGGAGGTGCTCCGGAACCTCGACGCGAAGCGCCTGCTGGCCGACAAGTCAGCTCAGGCCCGAGAATTCGGCGCGCTTCTCTCGCCCGCGAGGATTGCGGGCTGTATGAACCGCAGTGACCTCCACGGCGACGTGCTGGCTCTCCTGGAGCGACTGAAGACGGTGGCCGCAGACCACTGAATCAGCGATCGATCCCGTCCCGCAAGATGGGCGACGGCATCGTCGTCCCCTGCTTCCGTGCCTCTCGGAGCTGTTTCCACAGGGTGATCGCGCGGCCCACGAATAGTGAGCCCACCAGGGCATGCATCACGGCGAAGATTGCATTCGTCCACAGAGCGAACGCGATCAACCCCTCGCGGGTCCCGTAGTCGAGGAAGAGGCTCGACCACGCGATTTCCCGAACACCGAAATTGCCGAATGAGGGGAGCGAAATGGCGACGTAGAGTAGAGGGATCCGGCCAGCCAGATCGATCCAGGGGATTGGGATGCCGAACGCGCGTGAGGCCAATCCCTGGATGAGGACGTCGAACGCTGCGAAGACCGCGAACCACCCGATGATCGGTGCGAGCTTGCGGGCAGTCAGCCGTCCTGCCCAGGACTCGAGGCCGATGCGTTGCAGGAGGCGGGGCCAGTGCCCGGAACGGACTGCGACGATGCCGGCCGCGATGGTCGTCCAGCCGATGCCGACGGCGAGCGTGACGTCCAGGTTGTTTCCGGGCCCGCCTTCGAGGAAGGGAAGCACGAGCGTGGCCTGGCAGAGCAGGACGAAGAAATGCGCACCAAACGGCACGATGATCACCGCCAGCACTGTGGCGACACGGTCCTTCACGAGCTGAGACACACCGAAGAGGAAGGCCCCGTCGGAGAGGAGGTTGCTGCCGGTGCGGAGGAGCTCGGCAGCTCCCTTCACCGACAGCAGCGCGCGGATCGAGACCGGCTCCACGAAGACGCGGATCGCTTTCGTCTGGATGAATGCCCAGGCAAGGAAGAACGCGATCTTGTCGACCACCGTGACGAAGATGAAGAGCTGTAGGTTGGCGCTCTCCGTCGCGCGCGGGATTGACGCCCAGTCGATCGCGAAGCCGAATACGTAGCCGAGAGCACCGGCTGAGATGAGCCACGGCAGCAGGTGGCGCCAGATGGAGGTTCGGCGATTTGCCACGTGGGGCAGCATAAACCAGGAAAGTGGAGTGCGGGACGGGTAGGCTCCCGGCCGTGCAACTCCTCGCACTCGACTTCGACGGGGTGATCTCGGACAGTGCGCCCGAGGCCTTCATGGTGGCTCTGAGGACCTACGCGGCGCTGCGCGACGATCCCGACGTCCTGCGGATGCAGCAACGAGTCGATTCCTGCTCGGCTTCGGAGATCCGTGAGGATTCGCTCTACGCCCGCTTCGTAGACATGATGTCTCTCGGCAATCGAGCGGAGGATTTCGCGGTAGAAATCAGCCTGCTTGCGCGGGGGGTCGACGTGCGCGACCAGGCGAGCTTCGACGAGGCCTTCGCGGCGGAACCGGCAGGCTTCCTTGAATCGTTTCAGGAACGCTTCTATGAGATACGAGGAGCCTTGCGCGCCGCAGATCCAGAGCGCTGGGCTCGCCTGCTGGATCCTTACCCAGACTTCGTCTCGCTCCTGCGGCGGCGGGCCCGCGACGTCGATCTCGCGATTGCGACCGCAAAGGACCGCACGTCCGTGCACCTGCTGTTGCGTGACTATGGAATTGACGACCTCTTCCCGGAAGAGCGCTTGCTCGACAAGAAGGCCGGGCGAAGCAAGCGCGCCCATCTCGAGCATCTCCACGCACGCACGGGTGTGGCCTACTCCGAGATCGTCCTCGTCGATGACAAGCTGAGCCACCTCGATGACGTGGCCGGACTCGGGGTGTCGGGAGTTCTCGCCGCCTGGGGGTACAACGGCGTGCGAGAACAGCGCGTGGCCCGGGAGCACGGGCACCGGGTCTGTAGCCTGTCCGATTTCGAGTCCCGGCTCTTCGCCGCCCCGTGGCGGGGAGCGGGCTGCTAGACTCATTCTTCCCATGAGTCTCGACTTCCGAATGCACGCCGAACGCACCCCGAACCCGAACAGCGTGAAGTGGGTGCTCGGCCAGCCCGTCGCCAAGGGCGCCGGTGCAGTGAGCTTCAGTGAAGCTCCGGCGGCTTCCGTTTCGCCCCTGGCCGCGCGGCTCTTCGAGATTGAAGGCGTCGCTTCGGTGCTGCTCGGGCCGGACTTCGTGACGGTGAGCAAGCAGGCGGAGTTCGAGTGGACGGATCTCGCACCGCCCATCGTTGCCGGAATCAAGGCGTGGGCGAGCGCGGGGGAGGACGCGCTCGGTTCCGAGTGGGAGCCGCCGTTGAGAGCCGACGAGAGCGATATCGTCGCGCGCATCCGCCGGATCATCGACGAAGACGTGCAGCCCTACGTCGCCATGGACGGAGGCGAGATCACGTTCGCGGACTACCGGGACGGGGTCGTCGAGGTGTATCTTCGCGGCGCCTGCGAGGGCTGTCCGAGTTCGACCATCACTCTCAAGATGGGGATCGAGGCCCGGCTGAAGGAAGAAATTCCCGAAGTCCTGTCAGTCGTAGCTCTCTAGGGGGACCCCTCGCCTCAGGGGTTCAGAGAACGCGAAGGCGACCGCCGGAGGAAGGCTTGAACTGGGGGAAGCACCGGGGGGTGTGCGGGGTGGGTCCCTCCGCGAGACGAGCCCGTCTGGCGGTCGCGATCGCAGTCCTCGGGATCGGCTTCGTCGCGGGGCGGGCCTGGCTGGGCCACGAGGATGGGGTCTCAGCCCTTCTGCGGGCGATCGAGCCGAGCGAGGGACTCCCCGCCGTGGCTGCACCTCCGCGCGACGGTCTCCTCTCGCCGGTCCTGCGTTCCCCGCCCCAAGCGATCTTCGCGTCGCTTCCAGCGTCGCCGGAGGACTTCGCCCGGTCGAGCGCTCATCTCGAGCGGGAGCCCGGCCTCGAGACGGGAGCCCCCTGGAAACCGGCTCGGCTCGTCGACTGGGTTCAGCCGCCGCCCTATCGCACGGACCTCGCCGGCCCGCTGCGTGTCGAATACACGATGGATGTCGAGCTGACCCGCCAGATCTTCCAACTCCTGCGCCGGGGACGCGTGGCGAGAGCCCACGTGATCGTGATGGAGCCCGATAGCGGCCGGGTCCTCGCCTTCGCATCCACGGACCCTGACTCGTTTCCGGGTTCGGCAGCCTACCCGGTGGCTTCTCTGATCAAGATCGTGACGGCGGCGGCGGCCCTCGACCGAGCACCGGACCAGGCCCGACGCAGGTGTCGCTACCGCGGCAGTCCCTATCGGCTCACGCCTTCCCGGGTGCGTCCACCGCGCAGCGGAAACGAGATGAGTCTCGAGCACTCCCTCGCCACGTCCAACAATCAGTGTTTCGCGCAGCTGGCGGTGAATACGGTCGGCGCCGCCGGGATGCTCTCGGCGATCGAGCGTTTCGGCTGGCTATCGCCCCCAGCACCCGGACACGAAGCGGGCTCCGCCACGATCGGCGATGATGACTACGACCTCGGACGTCTCGGTTGCGGGCTGGCAGGGTGTCGCATCACACCGCTGCACGCCGCCCAGCTCGCGGGTTCTCTCGCGCGTGGCGAACTCGTCGAGCCCCGCTGGATCGACAGAGTCGTCGACGTGCACGGTCGCTCGTTGCCCTTCCCCAGCCGCCGGAAAGTCCGACGGATCATGCGATCCGAACTCGCCGACGAGCTTCGCGAGATGCTCGTGCGAACGACGACGCGCGGAACGGCGCGCAGCGCGTTCCGGGATCGGCGAGGCAGGTATCGCTTGGGAGAGATCCGCGTTGCGGCCAAGACCGGAAACCTCACCGGGAACGAGTCGCGCGGGCGTTATGAGTGGTTCATCGGGGTCGCACCCGCGGAGGCGCCCAGCGTCGCCGTCGCCGTGCTCCAGTTGCAGAGCGATCTCTGGTGGGTGCGGTCGTCAGAACTCGGCGCGGATGTGCTCTCAGCCATCTTCTGCGACAAGCGCGACTGCCGCCCGGAGCTTGCTCAGCGTTATGCGGACGTGCCCGGTCAGTCGCTGGTTTCTCCGGGCGGGTCGGGTCCGGGTGGCTCGGGAGAGTAAATTCTTTTTTGTTTACAGTGGCTTGAGTAGTATGGACGCGGGTCCCAACGGACTCCGGTTTGTTGTCGAGATCGCAGGCCCTTCCTGTATGATGGCGCCTAGTCTCAGGATTTCGGTGCGCCTTTCGGTTCACGCGAGCCTTCGCGAACGCGAGCCAAGGTTGGGTCGTCCTGAGTAGAAGGAGCCGTCAAGGGGTTCGGAGTTCGGGCCTTGGCGCGGATCGCAAGGAGGGAACATGGCTACTGGCACGGTGAAGTGGTTCAGCGACCAGAAGGGGTATGGATTCATCACCCCGGAAGACGGAAGTAAGGACCTCTTCGTCCACTATTCAAACATTGCAGGCGAAGGTTTCCGTACACTCGAAGACGGCCAGAAGGTCGAGTACGACGCCGGCGAAGGTCAAAAAGGACCCGAAGCCACGTCGGTGCGTCCGCTCTAGGGACTCGCTCTCGTAGTTTTGACAAAGGCCCCGGCGGGGCATCTGCCGGGGCCTTTTTTCGAGGCCGCAGCGCGCCGCTCAGTGCGGAGCGAGGCGACCGCCAGCCGCGTGGACCGTCTTCTTGCAGCGCTGCAATTCGTGATCAACGCAAAGATTGGCTTGGGAGTTGCGACGAACCCCTTCTCCTCCGCTCGGGGATTCTTCCGCTTCGTCGACCTGTGCGAGGAGAGCGACGTCGACTCGCTCTGGCAGACGGATCGGTTGAACTCGAAGGTGCCTTTCCTCGAGGCCATGAGCACGATGGCGGCGGTGGCGGGCGCCACAGAGCGCCTCAAGTTCGGGATGAACGCGGTGGTGGTGAGCCTGCGGGATCCGCTCCTCCTCGCCAAGCAGTGCGCGACGATCGACTATCTGAGCGCCGGCCGCCTGCTTCCGGTGTTCGGTGTCGGAGGCGATAGCGCGCCCGAATGGGCCGCCACCGGACGTAGCTCGCGCGATCGCGGCCGGCGGGCCGACGAAGCTCTCGAGATCATGCAGCGGCTGTGGACCGAGGAGTCCGTCAGCTTCGAGGGCGAGCACTACCGATACAACGGCGCGTCGATCAGCCCGCGCCCGGTGCAGCAGCCACTCCCCTGCTGGATCGGCGGCAGCAGCAAGGCGGCGATCCGGCGCACCGCCCGGCTGGGAACCGGATGGCTCGCAGGCATCCAGACTCCCGCACAGGTGGCTCCAGTCATCGAAGCGATCCGCGAAGCGTCCAGAGAAGCGGGCCGGCCCGTGCCCGAGGATCACTACGGGGCGAGCTTCCCGTTCCGCTTCGGGGCGCCGGAGGATCCCCTCGTCGGGCGCTTCGCGCTGACGCGCAACTTCCAGCAAGGCTACGCGGCGGTGGGAGACGCTTCCACGGTTCTCGAACGTATCGACGAGTATCGCAAGGCGGGAGTCTCGAAGTTCGTCCTGATCCCCGTCGCAGACGGCGACGACGATCTGATGGAGCAGGTGCGGCAGTTGGTCGCGGAGGTCCTGCCGGTGGTCCACGGGATGTGAGCGCTCGAGGTACCGCTTGTCCGCCCGCGGCGTCGTCGACTCCACAGGTACCGAAACTGCGGCACTCTCGGAGCCGCCGGGATCAGCGAGTCAGCCTTCGCTTGTTCGGGAGAGGATCTCTGACATTACGGCGCCCAGGCTACCGGTCTCTCCCCGCTCGAGAGATTCAATTGCGGGCAGGCAGGCCACGAGCTTCTCGAGACCCCGCTCGGTCTCCTCGGGCACATCGACGAACTTGAGGGCGAAGCCCGCTTCGCCGTCGTCGCGCGCGACCCGGGCGTCGATCAGGAAGGGGTGTTCCTCCGCGGGCCCGTAGATCGCGAGCCGGAATCGCTGGCCGAGCTGGATGTCGGGGGCCGGCTCGATTCGCATGCCCCCGGCCGACAGGTCGCGCCCGATCAGCACCCGGCTCTTCTGCCCGTCAACGTACTCGTCCGCCGTGGCTGTGACGTGGCTCGCAAAGGTGCCGCGCGTACCGCGTCGGCGGTCCGGGTCGATCCGATCGGCGGGCTCGTCGCGAATCTCCGGCCCGGTGTCGAGTTCGATCTTCACGTCGGCGTGGAAGGCCGGATCGGTCTCTGCGTCGAGGGTGAGACCCGGTATTACGGGACTTTCACAGGCAGGCAGGGTCTCGACCGGTCCGTAGGTCAAGGAGCCTGGGCCCACGGAGAGATCGTTGAGCAGGTTCGCGAGCTGTCGCCGGCTCAGCTCTGCGAGATCCGGGTCGAAGAGCATGCCCGCGGTGTATCCCCGATCACCCTTCGAGGGATCGGTCGCGCACCGCACGCTGTGTCCGCTCAGGTACAGGGTGTCTCCGTCCTGGTCCTCGAGCGGGATCGCGATCGAGAGGCGCGAGCCGGGCGAGAGCATCTCGTGGGTGCGCAGGCGACAGCCGCGATTCGAGAGGTCGATCAGCAGCGCCGACGCTCGCTCGGGCTCGCGGTGCGACTGCCTGGAGGCGGTGAAGGAGATCGTGGCTCCGGCCGGTATCCGGGGATCCTCCCGGTGTTCGTCTCCCTGAAACAGCGCGCGCTCGACGAGCAGCCTCCACACCTCTGCATGCGCGCTCCGGCGGACCAGCAGGTGGAAGCCCATGCGCTGCAGCATCTGGCGCAGGGTGTTCGAGTCTTCGTCCACGGCAATCACCCGCAGCGGCTTTCCTGCCGATGCTTCCCGGGGCGAGTCCTGTGTGATGGTAGACGCGCGGCGTGGCGTCGTGATCAGGAGGTGGCTCGGAGGGTCGAGGTCGTCTTCGACCTGTCCTCCCCGGAGCCGCATGTGCTCGATCTGCAGGCGATCGAGCATCGCTGCGACCTCGCTCAGTTCGCCGTCGTCGACCAGCAGAATTCGGTGCCTTATGGCCATGGCTGTCTCCTGCGGGACTCTTCGTCGAGTCGCCTTCACGACTGAACTCTCTCGTTCCAGTGTGGCTGTAAGCGTCGGCTGCTATTCTGAGATCGTGCTGGACTCCTCTTTGACCGCGTCGTTGCTGATTGCAATGCCTCAGCTACAAGACCCGAACTTCGTTCGGACGGTCATGATGATTGTCCAGCACGACGCGGGTGGGACGTTTGGCCTCGTCCTGAATCGCCCGGTGGAGATGTCGGCCAGCGAACTCTGTGACGGCCTCGACATGCACTGGGGCGGCGACCCGGAGACGTCGCTCCACTGGGGTGGGCCGGTGCAGCCGCATACGGGCTGGATGCTCTTCTCTCAGGACGACACCCTGCCGGCGGCGGCAGAGGAGTCCGAGGCTACGAGTCTCGTCGATGGCGTGTGCTTCGCGGGCTCGCTGAACGTTCTGCGGGAGATCGCCGAAGCGCCCCCCGGCGACGTCCGACTCTTTCTCGGCTATGCGGGTTGGGGGCCCGGTCAGCTCGAGGGAGAGATGGTGGAAGGTGTTTGGCTCACCGCCCCGGCGAGCCGGGAGGCGATCTTCGACGTCGCTCCCGACTCGATGTGGGACTACGTGGTCCGCAGTCTCGGCATCGACCCGGCGACTCTGATCGCGACCCCGGGAGTTCATTGAAACTCCTGGGGGCCCCGCACGCCCCCGGGTTCTCCCGATTTCGCTCGGGCGGCTAGTCGAGACTCTCCAAGATCGTAGAGATCCCCATGCCGGCGCCGATGCACTGGGTAGCCAGGCCGTAGCGGCTTGCGCTCCGGCGAAGCTCCTTGGCGACGGTCGTGACGAGGCGGGCGCCCGTGGCGCCGAGGGGGTGTCCAATGGCAATCGACCCGCCGTTCACGTTCACCTTCGACTCGTCGATCCCGAGATCGCGAATCGATGCCAGCACCTGGGTGGCGAAGGCTTCGTTGAACTCGACGCGGTCGATCTGGTCTCCCGTGATGCCCGCGTGCCTCAGCGCCCTGCGGGTGGCGGGGATCGGGCCGAGGCCCATCACCTGCGGCTTCACACCGCCGACGCCGATACCGGCGATGCGGGCCAGGGGCTCGAGGCCCAGCGCCAGGGCCTTCTCCTCACTCATGAGGAGGGCCGCCGAGATGCCGTCGTTCGTCGGGCAGGAGTTGCCGGCCGTCACGACGAGTTCTTGGCCACCGAAGCTCTGGATACCGCCGAGCGGGTTGAGGCCGCCGAGCTTCTCGGCGGTCGTGTCGGGGCGAATGCACTCGTCGCGATCGAAGGTGGCGGTCTTGCCGACTTCTTCTTCCAGCCAGTTCCGTTCGTCGTCGAAGACCGGCTCCTCGACCTCGAGAGGGATGATCTCGTCCTTGTAGATGCCGGCGTCGTGGGCGGCCGCGGCCTTGTGGTGGCTCTTCGCCGAGAACTCGTCGAGTTCCGCGCGCGTCAGGCCGTAGCACTCGGCGACGTTCTGGCTTGTCTGGATCATCGATTGCAGCGGGGGCGAGTCGAGGATCGAATCCGGAAACGGAACTGAGAAGTCCTCGTCGTGATCGGGCGCCATGTTCCGCTGCACATCGTTGAGTTGAAAGAGCTTCGGATTGAAGTTCGTGATGCGGGTGGGCTTCGCGCCGCCACCCCCGCCGAGTCCCCGTCCCATTCGCTCGATGCCGAGAGCAACGCCACAGTCGCTCGCGCCGACGGCGATCGACAGGGCGACCCGGTGGAAGGTCTCCATGCTCGACCCGCACTGGCGGTTCGAGTTGAACGTGCAGGCCTCCATCGGAAGGCCCGCGAGCCGCGCAACATTCCCGAGGCCCACGAACTCGCCCTGGCCGCTGACGTTGCCGAGGCCGACGTCCTCGATCATGGCGTCTGTTACCTTGGGGTGACGATCGAGCAGCGCGCGGAGCACCTGGGCTCCTGCATCGTCCAGCCGGGTGGCGACGAGTTTGCCACGGCCACCGCGGCTGAACGCGGAGCGAACTCCGTCGACGAGAACGACATTGCGAGACTGCATGCTGGGGATTCCTGTTGTCGTGGGAGAGCTACGGATTCTAGCGAGGATTTCCGGAGAAATCGTACGGGTCAACCGAGTGCCCTACTGCCTCGCGAGTTCCCTGGCTAGACTCTCTCGAGATGTCGGAGTACGAAACTTGGTGTCACGCCTGCAGCGTTAGCTTTCCGGTGGGTACGAAGAAGTGCTTGCACTGCGGCGGCCGGGTCCAGCCCGAACGCCCCCGCGCGTCGATGCGACGACGCGAGGCGGCCGAGGTCGAGTTGCTCACGGCCTCCCCGCTCTCCTACAGCGACGAGGTCGGTAGCCTGACCGCGAGGCCCGATCAGCCGGTCAGCGCTGAGCCGCTCGAGCCCGAGGAGGAGCCTGCCCGTCGCTCGCTGCTGCGCGGCGGCATGACGGTGATATGGATGATCCTCCTGGCTGCGGGCTACGCTTGGCGGGCCTGCTCCCCGGCCTAGCCAGTCGCAGACAAGGAGAAGGTTCGTGAAGATTCGCGCTGCCATCGCATTCGAAGCCGGAAAGCCTCTGGAAATCGAGGAGGTGCAGCTCGACGGACCCAGGGAGGGCGAGTGCCTGGTTCGGTTGGCCGCCACCGGCGTCTGTCACACCGATGCCTACACGCTCTCCGGCGCGGATGCCGAGGGCCTGTTCCCCGTGGTGCTCGGCCACGAAGGCGCGGGTGTCGTCGAAGAGGTGGGACCGGGCGTGCGCGGACTCGAGGTGGGCGACCACGTGATCCCGCTCTACACAGCCGAGTGCCGGGAGTGCAAGTTCTGCTTGTCGGGCAAGACGAACCTATGCGGCAAGGTCCGCGAGACCCAGGGCAAGGGCCTGATGCCGGACGGTACGAGCCGGCTCTCCTACCAGGGCGCGATGCTCCACCACTACATGGGCACGTCGACGTTCGGCGAGTGCACGGTGGTTCCCGAGGTCTCTCTCGCGAAAATCCGCAAGGATGCGCCTCTCGATAAGGTGTGCCTGCTGGGTTGTGGGGTCACGACCGGCATCGGTGCGGTGCTCAACACCGCAAAGGTGGAGCCCGGCTCGTCTGTCGCCGTCTTCGGTCTCGGTGGGATCGGCCTGTCGGTCGTTCAGGGCGCGGTCCTGGCCGGCGCCGAGCGCATCATCGGCGTCGACACGAACCCGAAGAAGTTCGAGTTGGCGGGCCAGTTCGGAGCCACCGAGTTCATCAACCCCAGCGAGGTGGATGACGCCGAGACGGCGATCATCGATGCAACGGACGGAGGCGTCGACTACTCGTTCGAGTGTGTCGGCAACGTCGAGTTGATGGGGACCGCGCTTCGCTGCACCCACAAGGGCTGGGGAGAGTCGATCATCATCGGTGTGGCGGGAGCGGGCCAGGAGATCCACGCCCGGCCGTTCCTGCTCGTGACAGGTCGGTCCTGGCGAGGGACGGCGTTCGGCGGGGTCAAGGGCCGCACACAGCTTCCTGGCTTCGTCGATCGCTACGTGGCGGGTCGCATCAAGATCGACGAGATGATTTCGGCCACGCTGCCCCTCGAGAGGATCAACGAGGCCTTCGATAGCATGCACGATGGCACCGCGATTCGGACGGTGATCGTCTACTAGAGCAACGACGATAGAGTCAGCCGGATTGCGATCAGCGTCAGGACCGTCTTGTAGATCCGAACGAACCACTGCTCGTTGACGCGTTCCAGCATCCGGCTCCCCAGCCAGGTGCCAGCCACCACGCAGGCGGCGAGGATCGCCAGCACGCCGAGCCATTTGACGTACGCGAAGCCGGCCACGCCGTACACGATCAGCTTCGCGAGGTGGCCGAGCATCTGGCTCGCGGCCTTCGTGCCGATTAGTTGGAAGCGCGTGAGCCCGAGATTCAAGAAGAAGGGCGCGATCAGCGGCCCGATTGCGCCCACGGTGACGTTCAGGATACCGGCAACCCCACCGAGTAAGAAGAAACGCCGGTGGGGATTCGTCTCCTCGGGATGGGTCCCGAGCGTCAGTGCGGCCGGCGCCCAGGTTGCGAGCAGAACGAACACGCCGATCATCGCCTTGGCGGCGTCCGCCGGCAGCCGCTGGGCGATCTGCAGCCCTAAGAAGCCCATCGGGAGCAGCAGGATCGCGTAGCGCCAGATGACGTCCCAGCGGAGATGCGCGCGTTGGATGAACGTTCGCGAGCTGTTCGACACCAGCTGCACCACGCCGTGGAGTGGGATCACGACGAGTGGCGGAAGGAAGAGGAGCATGATGGCCAGCAGAACGATGCCACCCGCCATGCCCACGACTGCGGAGAGGATCGACGTCAGCAGCGCCGCGGCCGCCAGGATCCCGAGGTCGGATGCGGCGATCGGGATCAGCTCCAAGTCACGCGGCCTCGGCGGCGAAGCTCCGCTCCGCGTTGGGGTCCGATCGGCCGCGTCGGGGTCGGAGCAAATCTCTCAGCTGGCGTTCTTCAAGTTCCGCAGCATCTCGCGCGCGGTACGGGACCACTCCGGATCCTTCAATGTTCCGCCTTCCGCGCGGATCTTCCCCTGATACTCCTCGAGCTCGGCCAACGAGAGTTCGAGTGCCTCGATCGCCATGTCCTTCTGGTTGTTGGCCTCGTAGGCAAGGGCCAGGTGGTGGCGAACCATGGCGATCTCCGGCGAGCCGGCTTTCATTCCGGCAATCGCCTCGCGCAGGTAGCCCACCGCCGCCGACGGAATCCCGCGCCGATACAGCACCCAGCCGAGCGTGTCCGAGGTATTCGGACTATCGGGCATCTTCGCTTTCGCCTCCTGGGCCAGGTCGAGAGCACGGTCGAGGTCTCCTCCGTCGGACTCGGCCAGGAGGTAGGCGAGGTTGTTCTTTGACTGGGCCATGTCGTCATCCAGCGCGATCGCCTTCTCGTAGCCCGCCATTGCTTCCGACTTCCTGCCCTCCATCTCGTAAAGGGCCGCGAGCAAGTGATGGAAGCGGGCGGAGTCAGGGAGTTTCGCGACGGCTGTCTCGTAGGTGGCCATCGTCTCTTGTAGGCGTCCGGCATCCTGGTACAGCCGCGCGAGCTGCTCGTACGCGGCGATATTTTTCGGGTCGAGCTCGAGGGTCCGCTCCAACAGCTGCTCGGCGGCCGTATTGTTTCCCTTCCGCAGCGCGTAGCTGCCGAGCAAGCGCGCGAACTCGGCGTTCTCCGGATCCTCAGCGGCCGCGGCCTCGATGCGCGCGCCTGCCTGGTCGAGCTTGCCGAGCCGGGCTTCGGTGTTGAGCAGTAGGCGCAGGATCTCGGGATGATGAGGGCTCTGTTCGTTCGCCTGCAGCAAGGCTGCGTGCGCCTCATCGAACTTGCCTTCCGCGAGCAGCAGGCGTCCCTTTGCAAAGCTCATCTGGGCGCTGTTCTTGTCTTCTGGGATCTCGGCCAGGGCCTCGTTGGTGCGCCCTAGCTTGGCCAAGCTCTGGGCCACCAGGAGTCGGGCTTCGACGCTGTCCGGTTCGGAGCGAAGGAAGATGCGTCCCTGCTCGACCGCGTATTCATATTCGCCCAGGCTGGCGTGAAGACCCGCGAGTGCCCGGCGAGCCTCCAGCAGGCCGGGATCGAGCTCGACGGCTCGAGCGATCTCCGCACGGGCGCTGCTCGTGTTGCCGGTAGCGGTGAGCGCTTGGCCGAGAATGAAGTGGGCCTGCGCCCAGTTCGGGCGTACGTCGATCGCTCCGCGAGCGAATCGGGTTGCGGCCTCGCCGTCATTTCGAGCCAGGGCGAGCTTGGCTCTTACGAAGAGGGCGCTCGGATTCGTCGGCTCGCTCGCGAGGGCCCGTTCCACGATCGCGGCGCCTTCGGCGATGCGGGCTTCGTCCTCCTGCGCGAAGCCCTCCTGGATGAGAATTTCGGCCTTCGCAAGCAGCGGCTTCGAACTGGTGTCGTCGATTTCGAGCGCCTGATCGATGGCCGCGAGGGCTCCCTCCATGTCACCCCGGGAACTCCGCGTCCGCGCCAGGATCATGTGAGGCTTCACGTCGCCCGGCTTGACCTTGGCGGCCAACTCGAGCAACGCGGTGGTAGCGTCCTGATCCCCCCGTCGGCCGAGAAGGCGCGCGAGTTGGTAGATGACTTCGACCTGCTGTCCCGGGTCGTCCTCGAGCGAGTCGATCGCCGTCCGCAGGCTCTCCTCGGCCTGATCGATGCGGCCTCGCGCGAGGTGGAGGTTCGCGATGTTCTTCTGGGCTGTTCCCCGCTCGTCTGCTTCGCTGACCTCGAGGGCCCGCTCGAGTGCGCGCTGTGCCTCGCTGTCGCGCGAGACGTCTGCGGCGAGAAAGCGGCCGAGGGCGGTATAGGACTCGAACGAGGGGAACGTCTCTGCATACTTGACGAAGGGCGGCTCGGCCGCGGTCCGGTTGTCCTGGCGCCCGTAGTAGCTCGCCAGCACGAGCAGGTACTGACCCGTCTCGGGCTCGAGCTCCACCGCCTTCAGATACGGGGACTCGGATTCGTCGGCCCGATCGAGTCCCTCGAGCGCCTGGCCGAGCAGCGCGTAGGGCTTCGCGTCGTCCGGTTTGAGTTCGATGGTTGCGAGGGCCTGCTCCTCGACCTCTACGAATTCCTTGAAGACGAGGAACAGTGCAGCGAGGCTGAGTCGCGCATTCGTGTCGCTCGGATCGAGTCGGACCGCCTCGCCGAACTCCCAGATCGCCTCCTGTAGCTGCTGGGTCTGCAGGTAGCCATTGGCCAGGCGGTAGTGGGCCTCCGCGTGGTTGGGATCGAGCTGCAGCAGGCTGCGGTACTCGATGATGGCTTCGGCAATCTGCTGCTGCTCCTCGAAGGCCTGTCCCTGCTCGAGGAACTCGGCAATTCTCGTTTCGTCGTTCTGACAGGATGTCGAGAACGAGGTGACGAGCAGCATGGACAGGATTACGGCCGCCGAGCGGCCGAAGTTGGGGAGGGGGGGCATTCGATGACCTTTCCTGATCGCGCGAGGGGCCGTGGAAATCGGCCCCATGGGGAGTATAGGTGGCCAAGGTGGCCAGAGGTGTCGCGAAGGAGGTAGGCCAGGCCGCCCGTGCCGATGGGCTTGCGACACCTGAAGCCAAGGGGGAGTTCTGCGCGAGTCTACCTCTTCTCCCGCTCGATGTACCCGAGAGCGTCCAGCTGCTCCCGATCCTGCTGCGAAAGGCCCCGCTCTGCCGCCCGCGGAGGAAGTTGCCCCGGGGGGTCGATCTCGCCGAGGGCCTGTCGCATCAACCAGATCTCGGCTGGCAGGCGGGTCGGCTGTTCGGACAGGTTCGAGAGTTCCAAGCCATCCGTCCGAACGTCGAAGACGTGCTCGTGAAGGGGAAAGCCGGGTATCAGCTCAGAAGCGGTGCGCATGCCTTTCGCGCCCCGGTGCTGGATCGCGGTCATGAGCTTCCAGTCTCGGCTGCGTGCAAACTGGCCTCCGGTGAAGGCGCTGCCACCCCGCACGAACGACACGGGGTGGATCGCTTCGGTCGCGAAGGGGTTCGTCCCCGAGATCGTTGCCCGAGTCTGGGCGCCCGCCACGTCCAGGATCAGTGCTGCCACGTCGTTCAGGTTCACGAGTCGGTCACTTCGGCCCCGTTCGTGCCCGCCTGGCATCCGCACGAGCAGGGGAACCCGGATCTCCTCCTCGAAGAAGCTGTAGCCATGCGAGAGGTAGGGGCCTCGTTCGAGGAAGGTCTCTCCGTGATCCGAGGTGACGATGATGACGGCCTCTTCGTAGATGCCAGCCTGCTTCAAGTGTTCGAACAGGATCCCGAGCTGCGTGTCGACGAAGCGGATCGTCGAGTCGTAGGCGGCGATCAGGTCGTCGAGATCGCGGAACAGCCCGAGCGACAGATGCCGGTGTAGCCGGGCATTGCCGAGCGCAAGCCAGCGCCTGCGCTCGGGGTCGCTCTCCGGGGGCCACGCAGCTTCTTCGTCGCGAAGGCTCGGAACCGTGCTCGGGTGCAGGTAGGGGGCGTGCGTACTGTAGGTG
>JAYGDB010000047.1:0-2555 GCA_046583095.1 Myxococcota bacterium
CGCGGACGACCCTGGGTCATGCCGACGGCGTCCTGGCCCACGGGCCAACGGAGCTTGTAGTCGTCGGCCGTGATGGCTTGCAGGATCGCAGCGGCGACTTCCTCGGGCGGAGTCCCCTGCTTGAATCCCGCGGCGAAGACCTTGCCGTTTCGTCGCATCAGGGACTGATAGGGCGAAGCCTTGTCATAACGCGTTGCCTCGGCGGAGTTCTCGAAGATATTCGTCATGATGACTCCGGGCTCGATATTGAACACGCGGACGCCAAAGCGGCATATCTCGTGGGCAAGTGCCTCGCCCAGGCATTCGAGAGCGAACTTCGAGGCCGAGTAGGCGATCTGGTTCGGTGTCGCGAAGACGCCCTCCACCGAGGTGATGTTCGCAATCGCACCCCGCCCGCGTTCCCGCATGAACGGAAGAACCTGCTGGATGCAACGAACCGCTCCGAAGTAGTTCGTTTCGAAGATCTGCCGGTGCTCCGCTTCGGGAGTCAACTCCAGCGGCGAGGCGCCTCCAATCCCGGCGTTGTTCACGAGCACGTCTACTGGGCCGGCCGACCGGACCGCCTCGAACGCGCTCTTCGTCGAAATCTCCGATGTCACGTCGATCTCGATCACCTCGACGGACAGATCCTCGGCGGCGGCCGCGTCGCGAAGCGCGTCCGCCTTCGCGAGGTTTCGCATTCCGGCGAAGACGCGGTACCCGTTTCGTGCGAGATGGAGCGAGGTGGCCAGGCCGATGCCGGTACTGGTTCCCGTGACGACTGCGATCTCCACGACCTTCTCCCTTCTAGCGAGTCATGTACCCAACGGACTCTCGAGCGGTTGGAACCGCAGCAGCCTACGAGAGCGCCGCTGCCGAAGCGCGGGCAGCGGCTGCCCTCGCGTCTCGATTCATCGCACCCTCGAAGGGCGCTCACCCGACTCCGAGGCCATCTGCTTCAGGTCCAGCTCGACGCGTGCGCGCAGTTTCACGAGGCCGTCGATCACCGCGTCACTGATGATGCTGGTGACGAGCCAGGCCGGGATCGAGCCCTCGATCTCGGTGTGACTCTCGTTCACCGCGGAGGTGCCTCCTTCGGCGAGCGGTGTGAAGACCCACGATCCACTCGAGTTCTGGAGCCGGACCACCCCTTCCTGCGGGGCCGGGCCGTCGTCGGTTGCTCGCCACGTAAAACGGTAGCTCCCGGTCTCGGGATCGAACGACACCTCGGTCCGCGTCGTGACATCCCGGTCGGCGACCAGAGGCAGCTCGATGTAGGAGTAGATCACGATGACGTCCTCGTCGTCGCGCAGAACAGTCTTCTTCGTGTGCTTCGGACTGACGGTCGGATCGATGACGTTCTTCCGGACTGCCGCGGCGACCGTCGAAATCGGCGCGTCAATCGTGGCCTCGAGGCGAAACACCGGGAAATCGGAGTCGGCAAGATCCCGTCGGGACAACACGTAACCCCCGGGGCCGTCGATGCGCTCCGCGAGGGTCCAGCGCGGAGGGGCACTGGCGTCGGGAAGCGTCTCCGCGCCAACGACTCCGATGGGAGACGCGGTCACCAGGCAAGCCATCAAGGACGCCCACACCGGCGTGTTCCTCAGAAACCGAATCAACTGTCTTCTCCTGCCTGCTTCAGCATCGACCGCATCCGCGGCCGCCGTGGCCGAATCCCGCGTCCGTCCGTCCCGCGCACGCCATCTGTACTCGTAGCGCAGGTGCCCGCCGCCGAAAACACGGCTCCCCGATGCTTTCGCGACACCGGTGGGCCGATCCGGGTGAACGATCTCGTTCGTTTGGAACGCGAATCAGGAAAAGAGCTTCTGCTGGGCGTACAGAGTGTCCAGATGCTCGCGGACCTCGCAGATCCGACCGTCCACGACACGGAAAGCGAAGTGATAGTGGTTCCGGTAATCCTCTCCCCGCGCCGTCCGGGCCTCGAGAGTCAGCTGGACCGACACCCAGTCGTCCTCGGCGATCATCTGCTCGATGTCCGCCTTCATGGGATGGCTGAGATCGTAGAGACCGGTTCCACTGGCCATCAGGCGCAGCACCGCCGGCTTGCCCGCATGCAGCCCGCCGAACTCGGAGCTCGGAGGCGCCCACCAGCTGACGTCGTCGGCCAGGAGTTCCGGGAGATTCGGGTCGCCGCTCTGCATGGCGTCGAAGTAGCGCCGAACCAGCCGCTTGTTTTCGCCAGCGCTCACGGCATGTAGGCCCCACCGCCGACGCTCACGAGCTGCCCGGTCAGGTGAGCGGCCAGCGGGGAGGCGAAGAACACTGCCAGCGCGGCCACGTCCTCCGGGCGGCCGATCCGCTGAATCGGCTGGCCGCTCGCATTGAAGAGTTCACCCTTCTCGGCTTGCTCCGCCATCTGCTCGGGAGTTCCGAAGAACTCGTAGCCGTACTTCTTCCAGAAGCTGCCCTCGCCCACGTGCTCGGCTTCCCAGGGCACGATCCAGCCGGGCGAAACGCAATTGATCCGCACCCCCAACGGTCCCCACTCGTAACTGAGCGCCTTCGAGAACGACATCACGTAACCCTTCGCTCCCGCGTAGTTGGCCACCATG
>JAYGDB010000103.1:0-23198 GCA_046583095.1 Myxococcota bacterium
GCTGTTGCTGGCGGGGAACACGTCGAAGGAAGCCACCTCGCAGAGGTCCGCCTGTGCGAGATCCTCGATCTTGAGGATTCGCAGCCCTGCCTCGTAGTTGGCCTGGTAGACGAAGTCCCCCACCACGTAGAGGTTGTGATCGATCACTGGCAGATGCGAGGTGTGATTTCCGACGAGCGTCGGAGCGTCGAGGTCGGAGACATCCCAGACGTAGGTGCGCGTGTTGTGGGAGTTGTTCTGTTCGTCGAGCTCGTCATCCATCAGCAGGTATTGCTGGTCGTCGGTCAGCCAGGCCTGGTGGCTGTAGCTGGCACCCGTGTAGCCCGTGCGAGAGAGCTGCACGGGGCTCGCCTTGATCGACACGTCGACGATGGTGAGCGTGTCCTCGTTCGAGGCGAAGCAGATTTCCTGGCCCGCGTGGGCCGTGTCGGGGCCGGAGTAGACGACGCACTGGACATCGTGGGTGTAGCCGTCGCTGCTGAAGCACCCGGCCGAGGTCGGTACCAGGGGGTCGGAGATGTCGATCATCAACAACCCGCCGCTGCAGCTGGTGGCGCCCACGACGTAGGCGAAGCCGGTGTCGGTATTGATGGCGATATTGTGTGCCCTCGTGAACCCGGAGTAGTGGGCCGTGTTGCTGAAGGTGGCGGGTGGGCTGACGACGGAGCTGAGCTGGGTGAGGTCGAAGACCTGCATGCCGTGGTTCGACGCTTCGCTGACGATGAAGGCGTGGTCCGCATACACCTTGATGTCTCGCCAGTCGCTGTTGACGGAGTGCGTCGGCAGGGTGCCCACGTGGACGGGATTCGCCGGGTCGCTGATATCGATGAAGGACGTGCCGTTGTTCTGCCCCATCAGCACGTACTCGGTGCCGTCCAGCGGGTCGGTCCATCCCCAGCCGTCATTTCCCTCGATCCCTCCGAGGTCGCCGATCGGAATGTAGGTGTGGAGATCCACGTTCTCGCACGGGTAGATGTCGGCGAATCCGCCCGTGCACGTGGCTGCCTTGGCGGCACGGGGTTGGACGTTGCTCGTCTTCAGGTGCGGGTTCGTGGTTCCCAGGGTCCAGTCGAAGTTTCCATAGGCCGCGTCGTGCGTGGCCGACCAGTTGGAGCCGTTGTTTTCCATGTCGTCCACGAAGATGACAGTGCTCCCGGAGCCCGGACCGACCACGATCTCGAAGCTGCGGTCTACCGTGGCGCTGGACGCTACGTCGAAGGCCGGCCAGCTGATCGTGCCTCCGCTTTCGCTGCCCGAGTCGCTGGCGCTCGCGAAGGTGCTGCCGGTTGGGACCAGCGCCGAAAGCTGGATTGCCGAGAGCGTGCCGTTGGAGACGTTCGTCGCGGTGATCGTGTAGGTGGCGCTCTGTCCGGCGACCGGGGGATCCGGCGAAACGGACTGGGTCAGGTTCAAGTCCGCGGGTGCGGTGCAGGCCGTGCCACTCAGGATGCCTCGGTCGCAGAAGGCCAGTCGGATGGCGTTTCCATTGACCCCGGCGTTCAGGTTCACGTCGGCCTGGATCAGTTCAGCGGCCGCGTCGGGCATGGTCGCATTGCACGGCACGCTGAAGTGGTGCTCGAGCACGAGTTGGTCCGCGGTGGCTCCGCCCAGCGCCGTGCGAATGTCCCAGAGTGCGCGAGACCAGATTTCGCCGTCGGCATGCACCTGACCTACGAGATCCGTGGGATAGATCTTCGTCCCGTCGACGCGGCGCAAGCACGGGGGATTGCTGCTGCTGTAGCTGGTGGCGTCCCACTCTCCGACGCAGGCGGCATCCGTGGACTGGTAGCTGGGATCTCCGGACGAAGCGTAGAAGCTGGCGGCCAGGTAGTCGCCGAACGCCTCGCCCATGGCTCCCATTTCGCCGCCTCCCCAGCAGACGTTCTGGTCGTGCTGGACCGCGTGACCGAATTCGTGGGCGATGATGTCGGCGTCTTCGCCATCATCGACCCCGCCGTCGCCGAAGTGGACGGCGTCGTCTCCGGTGGAGTAGAAGGACTGGTCATCCTCGTACCAGTGCGCGTTCGCGAGGGTGGGGAAGTCGCGGATGCCGTTTGCGGTGCCGACGTCGTCGTCGAACCCGAGTGAGTGGAAGTAGCGCTGGATCTGATCGATGGCGCGGTAGATCACCACCTGCTCGAAGCGATCGTCGTCACGGTCGTACTCGTAGACCCGCGTCCCCTCGTCGGCGTCCGGAACGGCTTTTCCGCCAGCGAGCGAGACGAGGTCGACGAACTCGCCCTTCAGGGTGCCCACGCCCTCGTCGAGACCCTCGATCGTGACGCTGGATCGTTCTGCATCGAGGGCCGCGCTGGTCGCGTCGCCGTTGTCCACCAGGCTCGTATTGCCCGAGGTCTGAATGGGGTTCGGGATGTAGGTCAGTCCCTGGCCGTCGACGAAGTTGATGCGATTTTCTTGCACCAGGATCTTGCCCGAGTGGGCGTCTACCAGGCTGAGGAAATCGCCCAGCGGCTCGGCGGAATAGATCATCGATTTCCAGGCGAGCCGGGCAGTGCCGTTGGCGAGCGGGTACCAGACGAGTTCGGATTGCGTAGGCAGGCGCGTGGAGAGCACATCGGCGTGTGCGCGCGCGATGACCTCCGCCTCTCCGTCCGACAGCGTGGGAACCGGGTCGCCCGGGGCGAGCGTTCGATAGTTGAGGTAGAGAGCGAGGAAGCTTCCGTCGCTGGTCTGGTTCAGCGTCGTGTAGGCACCGTAGACCGGGAGGCCGTCCAGATACTGCTGGAAGTGGGTGCGAACGGATCCGAGGCCGTGCTTCTCCTCGACCACGACGAGATCCGCT
The DNA here is from genome assembly GCA_046583095.1 of Myxococcota bacterium. Lineage (GTDB taxonomy): Bacteria > Myxococcota_A > UBA9160 > UBA9160 > UBA4427 > JAJDAN01. Next base: position 2,804 of record JAYGDB010000103.1, read on the forward strand.
CCGCCGGTTGGGAGCCCCAACGCGAGCGCGTGGTGCTCGAGGAACTCGCGCGCACCCTGTTCGCCGATCTCGAGCAGGTCGGCGTGTGCGCAGTGTCGCAGGACCCGGCGGCCCTGCGAGATCTGGTCGAAAGCGCACGCAAGCTCCTCCGGGTGAAGAGCTTCCGCGGTTCGCGCGGCGCCGAAGAGAAGCACCAGGATCGGCAGTAGCATCGCGATGCCGAGCCGGCGGCTAGACGTATCTCTCGCGAGGCGTCTCGGCCCTCTCGCGCAATCGCGCAGCGCAGCGTTGCCCGGCATTTCCGCTTGAACCAATAGTGCCTCGATCCGCGACTCGCAGATCGGTGGGGACGGTTTCCCGCCGCGAGAACCCCCGATTCACTTGGATCCTACACCCGGACGGAAGAGCTTGGAAGCCTGCGGTCCCGCCGGGCGAAGCAGTGATCTGAGCGCACTCAAAATGCTGGGGAAACGCCCCGTTGAAGTCAAACAAGGAGCCTTTAGAAGGCTCAGAACCCTGCTCTACGAGGACTCGGCAGAGGGACGGGTGGGCCTCCGACCGCGCAATTATTGCGCCCAGCGATAGTTCGGTCGCAGCATGGCTCGCAGCCCCTGCTCGAGAGACGCGAGTCGAGCCTGTGACACGGACGTGCGCGCGATCTCGATCGGCTCGAGCGCCGCTTCGCCCTCCCGCCAGGCGATCAGGTCGCGATGAACGAAACCGACGTGCTGCTTCGTGAAGAAGGCGTCGATGTGCGGGCTTTGGATGGCTGTGAACAGCCGACTCACGTACAGGTGGGAGAGAAACGGCAGACCATTCACGTTCCACTGCAGCGTCACTGAAATGCCAAGCACGACGAGGACCACGGGGACGGCGAGGGCCCAGAGACGGAGGTTGCGTGAGAAGCCGTCGATGACGTCCACGAAGGGGAGCGAGACGAGCGGAAGTACGAGCAGCAGGTAGCGCGGGCCGTACGACCAGCTGCCATCCCAGTAGACGTAGTTCGAGAGGCTGAGCAGGTAGACCAGGAAGACCGCCCAGGCGAGGGTGAGCTCGAACGGGAAGCGGCGAGCAAAGGAGACGACCCCCAGCAGCGAGAGCAGAAGCAGCGGGAAGTGCGTGAACACGCTTCGCTGGGGTCCGAAGAGAAACCCCGACAGTCCCTCGAGGAAGCTCCCGCCGAAGATCCCGACGACGTGCGGGCCCTCGGCGTAGCCGGTCGCGAAGGGGTCACCGAACTTGTACCCGTTGACGCCCAGCAGCAGCAGCCCCAGCAACAGCATCGGCGCCCACACGTGCACCAGGTGGAAGCGCCAGCGAGTTCGCAGCTCGCGCTCGAGTGAGGTCCAGGCCGCCGTGGTCCGATCCCAATCGCGGGTGAGCGCGAGGATCGCGAGCAGGGGTACCAGCACGATGTGAAACGATTTGGTGAGGACGAGAAGCACGAGCCAGATCTCGGCGAAGTGGAGGTCCCTCTGCGCGCCGGTCCGTCGCCAGCAAATCAGGTGCACGTAGAAGCCGAGAAAGAAGGCGAGCTGAAAGATCTCCGAGGACTGTGCGCGCGCGTAGTTCCACGTGAAGGTGGTGAAGAGTACGCAGGCAGCGAAGACCGGCGGTGTGATCCTGCTGCGAGCGTACAGCGCCGCCAGCCGGTGCAGATAGAAGGCGGCGAGCAGTACGAAGCCGAGTTGGTAGAGGCCGAGGATCAGGCGCAGGCTCGAAGTTCCCAGCTCTGCCAGGGAGAGTTCCCCGCCGAGCAGTCGCTCGACCGCCAGCGGGGGTAGGTAGAGAAGCGTCGTCAGGATCCCGTACTTCGAGTACCAGCGTCCCCGCTCTTCGTTCTCTGCGAAATAGCTGCCCGTGACGAGCTTGCGCAGATCACGCTGCTCGACCCTGTGCGTCGGAAGCCCGGGCTCGCCGAACTTCAGCAGGGCTGCCGCCGAGATTCGCATCGCGACGGGGTCGCCGGGATAGATGTCGTCGGGCAGCGTCGCGAGACAGATCGTGAACACTGCGGCCAGCAGCGCGAAGAGGCCCAGGCCTCCGCGCCCTCCCGCGTCGGGAAGGCTAGACAATCCTCGGATCCCCGCGGCAGTCGTTCACGCAGACCCCACGAAACGTGCACCCTGCGGCGTACCGATGGCGCTCGTCTGCCGCCGCATGCAGTTGCCTAGGCGAAGTGCTGCGACGAGGTTGCGGCCGCTGCCACGTTCTCGTGCAGGTGGGCGAAGGACTGCATGTCGGCATTGACGACATCAAGACCGTGGGCGAGCACGAACGCGTAGCTCCGCTGGAAGGGACTCAGGCCCGATTTCAAGAACGCATTGTCGTAGTGCTCATCGAAGGCATCGGCCTTGCCCCAGCCCAGGAACTTGCGTCCTGCCAGGTAGCGTCCGGCCTTCATCCCGACGAGCCCCATCCCCGATTCGCGAGCCCGCGCCAACACCGGCTGCAGCTCCACCAGGGGCTTCGAGCCCGCGAGGATCGACTTGTCCGACCAGTCGTACCAGCCAGCGGGGGTGATCGCGATCATGGCCAGGTCGTACCAGCCGGTTTGGACTGCCATGTCGAGAGTCTTCTGGGCGTTCTGGTGCGTGCTCAATCCGAGGTGGCTCACCTTTCCGGCCTGCTTCGCCTTCTCGAAGGCGCGGTGGATCTCCTCGCTTCCGATGATCGACGGATTGTTGGAGCCCATCAGGTAGTAGGCATCGACATGGTCGACGTCGAGCTCCCGGAGGCTCTCGTCCATCAGCTTGAGCCAGCCGGATGCACCGGAGCGGGCCTGCCGCAGGTTGATCTTCTGATCCGGCCGCACCTCGAGAGGGACCACGCCCTTCGAGATCAGGAAGACCTTGTCCCGGACCTTCTTGATGAACGGAGCGAGATTCCGTTCCGCGTCCCGGTAGTAGCCCCGGAAACCGACGTCGAAGACGTTGATGCCGGCGTCGAAGGCCGCCTGCAGTAGCCGGTCGTTCGGTCGCCGCGACAGCGCCGCCCCGCAGCCGAAGACGAGCCGACTTGCCTCGAAGTTCGTCCGTCCGAGCTTGCGGTAGGTCATCTTCGGCCAGGGGACGCTCTCCCCGATTGCGTCCCGCGCGGCATAGACCGCGGCGCGGGCGTCTCGCGATTGCAGCAGCGTCTGGCCGCCCACCCCCAGCATCCCCAGGTACTGCAGGAACGTCCGCCGATTGGTCGTGCCCTTCCGATCGAACCGAGCCATGCGTCCCTCCCCTCAGAGTCCCCACAGCCTGCATTGGCTTCGGGCGATCTGCAAGCGGCGGGTGGCACCCGCTTCTGGCGCTGAGAGGCGAGGCCTAGCGGGTGCGCCGGCTGCCTCGCTTGCTCCGGAGGGCGGGCCCGAGGTGGCTCGAGCGAGCGAGGGAGCGAACCAATCCGCTGCAGCTCTCGGCACGTTCGATTTCGGCGAGCAGCTCGCGAGGGGGCAGGTAGCGGGTGCCGATCCGAAGCACGCTTTCGCAGAATTCCCGGGTTGCTGAGAGGTTGTGTTCTGCGGCTTCGGCCGGGCTGGTTCGACACGCGCCGGAAACGTCGACCAGCCAGAGCGCCCCACCGGTCGCCTGTGCAAAGCGGTCCAACTTGCCGTCGCGCAGCTCGACCCCGGCAGAAATCAGCGCTCCGAACAGCCTGCTTCCGTCGAGACACAACCGGACCGCCTCATCGAGTTCGACCCCTCGATCCTCGCGCAGCAGGGCTTCCAGCGATTGTCCCGGGTGGGGGGTCACGAAGTAGGGCGCGCCCTCGCGCGTCATGCCCGAATCGAGGAGGGGGACCAGGTTCGGGATACAGACGTCGAACAATACGCTGGCCGCACTCGTCATCGTCTCGACGTGCTCCTTGGAGCCGATCTGGATCCACGCGCTCTGCATCGTGTCGATCCAATGGCCCGACCTCCGCAGGTGGTGACCGATTGCATCTCGCCTCTCGGGTTCTGCTTCTTCGATGGCGAAACGGCCGATGCGGTTGGGGCTCTGCACTCGCTCGAGCCAACGATTCGGAAGCTTGAATGAGGGATGATCGCGCGCGAGTTTCTTCAGGAGCGCGCGTGCCTCGTCATCGTGGCCGGCAGCCAGCAGATGAAGCGCCAGTGCCATTCCGGCATCACCGTGTTGCCGATCCTGCTTGGAGAAGCTGCTGAGCAGTGTCGTCAGGGCACGATGGTGGGTGTGCTCGGGGGAATGACAGGCTTGGAGGCCATGGCGAAACAGCCGCTCCCTCACATCCGCAGACCGGCGCCTGAGCGATCGCTCGCTGCCGCCGAGCAGCAGGCCGATGCCGCGCGAAAGATCACGGGGCTCGTAGGTGTTGGGCTTGCCGTGCAGGATGACGGCCTGGAGCGCCCGAAGCGGGACGACCAGCGATGCAAGGGGGGCGGGCAGGCCGTCGATCGATTGATCGAAGGCGCCTCGAAAGCTTCGACTCTCCAGCAGCCCCAGCAGGATCTCGGGACGCTCGCGCTCCGAATAGACCTCGGCGATGAGACTCAGAACGCGTCTCATCTGTGCACTGGAGACCGCGTCGAAGTCGATCCGCTCGAGGCCCTGGGCGAGTGCCGCCGTTGCGCGATCCGGCGAGGCCGAAAGCTGGATCTTCTCGAGAAGCAGCAGGACGTACTCGATGTCGGCAGAGAAGAGGATGATGCCCGCGAGTAGCTTTGCGGCCGCCTCGGCTTCCAGCCTCTCGCAGGCGGAGATCACGGCCCTGCGATCGACCTTGCCCAGCAGGTGTTGGCAAACGCCGCGGTGGGTGGGTGCCTGTACGCCGTTGAGCAGCAGGTCTTCCGCGGCGTTGACCTTGAGCCGGAGTACCTTGCGATGCGCGCGCAAGAAGTGAAAGTGGTCCCGCATGCTGGAAACTTCGTGCGGGCTCAGCGGCTCATCGGTGCGCTTGTGCGGGTCGATGTCCGGCGTCTTCTTCGCGAGCGCTTCGGAAGCGGGGCCGGGCTGGGCGGAGCGGGTTCGCCGCTTGCGGCCGCCCCTGCGCCGCTTGCGAGCCGCACCCGGAGGCGCAACGGCAGCTGCCGTGCGGGCCTTGTGATCGTCGTTTTGGGAGGTCTGGGTCATTGCGGTTCAACGAAGCTGACGTTGGGTCTCGGAATGCGCGAGCCCGGCGCCCCGGTTCTGCTGGCGGCGAGCCTCGTCCAGTTCGCCAGCCTGCTTTCGAGGGTCGCCTGTAACTGCACGGTGCGGGCCAACGCTGCAGTCGAGGGAGAGCCCGTGCGAGCACGAAACGGGGTTCAACGGGGCCCGGCGGTGGTTCAGATTGAACCGGACCGGACCCCGCGCGGTTCGTCGCGGCGTTGGCGAGTGTCTGAGCCCGACGGGAGGGCTGCCGGCGCTCAGTCCTCGTCCTGGTAGCCGAGTGCCGAGAGATTCGACTCGTGGACCTCTTGCGTGATCTGATACTTGGAGAAGATCCAGAGCGAGAGGGCGGGGAGTGCGATGCCGAGTACGATGAAGACCACCGCGAGCCGCTCGATCGCCATCACCTTGTCGGCGTCGGTCTCGGCCACCGAAAAGCCGACGAGCGTCAGGATCGAGCCCTTGATGATGAAGCCGAGACCGCTGATCGACTTCTGGATCAGCGCGGGTCCGGCGAAGAAGAGGCCCTCGGAGCGGCGGCCGGTTCGGGTCTGGCTGTCTTCCACGACGTCGGCCGTCATCGAGCCCACCAGGATCCAGGCGAGTACACCCAGGCTGGCGAGGACCCCGGAGTGGCCGAGCATCACCCACCAGAGGGCTCCGTACTTGGGGCCGTTTGCGGGCAACAGATTCGTCCCGTACCAGAGGTCCAGCATGCGCAGGATCAGAATGATGGGTCCGACGACGATCGAAACGGAGAACAAGCTGAGAGCCATACGCTTCTTGTCCCAGCCGCGGGTCAGGAAGCCCGCGAAAGCACTGATCGCCAGCGCGACCCCGAGGTCGAAGATCGCGAAGATGGCGACGTCGGAGGGCTTCCAATCCCAGAAGAAGCGGTTGAAGTAGATGCCGAGGCCGGTCGTGAGACCGATGTAGACGCTGAACACCACGCCGGCCAGGAACAGCATCAGCCACGAGCGGTGATTCAGGGTTTCGAGTATTTCCTTCAGGACGGCGCGCAGCCCACTGGCGCGGTCGCCGCGCGGGGCCTCGAGTTCGGGGATGTTTCGGTGCGTGCCGACGCTGAACGCCAGACCGGCGAGCAGGACCGTGAGCGAGCCCCAGAAAGCGAGCTGCTGATAACCCGCGAGGTTGTCGTAAGAATCGCCAAGGAACACCGCGCTCGTCACGTAAGCGATGCCGGCACCGCCGATCCAGCCGAAGAACGAGCTCAGGCCGTGAAGCTGGTTTCGCTGTTCGTAGTCCTTGGAGAGTTCGGCGCCCAACGCCTCGCGCGGAACTTGGTAGAAGGTCCAGGCCACCCGCAGGCCCGTGACCAGGGTGAGAAGCTGCCAGAAGAGCGCAGCCTGACTGCTGCCGAAGTTCGCCGTGAGAAGCAGGAAGTAAAAGGCGGTGCTCGGGATCAGGCTTGCGTAGATGTAGGGGTGACGGCGACCGAGACGCGACCGCGTGTGATCCGAGAAGTAGCCGAGCATCGGGTCCGAGATGGCGTCGACCACCAGGGCGAGGGCCAGGGCCAGGCTCACGAGCCCTGGCGACAGGCCCAGGACCTGGTTGTAGTAATAGAAGAGGAACGAGCCGAGCAGGTTCCCCTTGACGGCCGGGGAGATCGCACCCACGCCGTAGAGTGCGAGGGTCGATTGTTTCGCCTTGCTCGCCAAGTCCCGCGTCCTCCGTTGCGAGGACCGGTGACCTCGACGGATCGACTGTAGGCCGTCCCTCGGACCCTGTCTGCAGCGCATCGGACGGAGTTCGGCTGGGAGGTCAGAGCCCCCTGGGTTTCAAGCCCGCCGCCCGGTAGATCGCATCGATCGCGCGCATCGTCCCGATCGCGCTCTCGGCCGAGGTCTCGCTCGGCTCGCCGTTTCGGACGTGTGCCTCGAATGCTCGTAGCTGGAACACGTAGGTGGGTGTCGGATCGGCGTTCTCCACTTTCTTGCCTTCCGGTGTCTCGATCTCCAGGCGACCGCCGTGGTGCGGAACGAATGCCATCGTGGCGTGGATGCGGCCTGCCTTCCCACGCGCTTCGATGAACATCTCGAAATCGGCCCGCATCGAGCAGCGGATCGTCGCCGGCAGGGCGCCGAAGCGGAGCTTGGTCTCGATGTCGATATCGATGCCGGGAGGGTCCTCCTCGGCGTGCGCGGACTCGATCTCGGGCTCAGCACGCATCAGGAAGCGCAGCGAGCTGATCGGGTAGCAGCCGAGGTCCATCAGCGCCCCGCCACCCAGCGAGTAGTCGAAGCGAATGTCGTCTCGATTCGGGATGGACGCAGAGAAGACCGAGGACAGCGACTCGAGTTCGCCGATCGCTCCGCCTTCGAGCAACTCGCGCAGCCTCGATAGGGCCGGGTGGTGCAGATGATGAGCCGCCTCGACGACCCGGACACCGCTCGCCTCGGCTGCGCGCGCCATTCGCCCGGCCTCGTCGGCATTCGAGGCCATCGGTTTTTCGCAGAGCACGTGCTTGCCCGCTTCGAGGGCGCGAACCGTCCACTCGCAGTGGAGCCCGGCCGGCAGCGCGTTGTAGATGCAGTCGACGTTTGCAGCTTCGATCAGCGCTGCATAATCGTCGCAGACGACCGGGATCCCATGTTGCGCTGCATACGCCTCCGCGCGTACGCGCGAGCGCGCCGCCACGGCCTCGACGACGACGCCGGGGACAGCCTTCGCGGGCGTGATCAACGCGTTGGGCGTGATCCGCGCCGCGCCCAGACACCCGAAGCGCAGCGGCTCGCTCACAGCCCGAGTCGCCGCTTCTCGGCCTCGCGATCGCGCTTCCACTCGCGCTCGCGCTCCGGATGGAGCCGCTCGCGTGGGCTCGTCGCCTCGAAAGCGATTCGCTCGACGCCGAGCGCGTGGAGCACGCAGCGTTCGACCGGCGAGTACGCGCCGTCTGGACGCGCGAAACACATCGGCCCAGCGAGTGAGCTGGAGGGGTTGCTCAACACGCGCGGGCGGTCCAATGCGTTCGAGGAGATCGAGTGCAGCATGTACGGGTGCATCCAGACGACATCGCCGGCACGGCCGGTCAGCTCGCGGAAGTCGTGGCACTCGCCGTGCAGCGCCTCGAAGTCGAACTGTTCCGGTCGCAGGCCCTCCGGATGCGCGAGTAGCTCGCGTGCGACGGGTCCGATCGAGTCCGGTGCGAAGTAGGTGCCTCCGCCGCGCGGCTCGATGTCGCGCCAGAGCACGACGCCAAGAATTGCCTGCTCGGGACTGTCGAGGAAGTGCAGAAACCAGTCGCCGTCCTTGTGCCAACCGCCCCGCTCGGCCTCGGGCGGCTTCCAGGGACGGCCCTCGCCCGGCAGCACCACGATGAAGTTGTCGGTGAATATCGGCGCGTGGGCCAGCTCGCGGCCGCCGAGCAGCTGCCGGAGCGCCTTCTCGGCGGCCGGTGCGTGCTCGGCGTATGCGAATCCCTGCGTGATCGGCATGTGCGTGCGGTGCACGTGAAAGCTCGACGGGTCGTGTTCGTCGATGCCGAGCCGGCGGAAGCCCTGTTGCACCTGCTCTTCGCACCAAGCTGGATCGATTGCCTGCGGGACCACGACGAAGCCGTCGCGGACGAAGTCGTCGATCTGTTCGGGCGTGAGCGTCACGCCCGGACGCTAGCCCTGGTTTCGGTTCGAACGTAGGGGGCTCGGAGGTCAGGCCGCCTCGACCGGCAGGCGGAGTCGGAAGCACGCGCCGACGGGCGACGCGACGGCCTCCAAGCTGCCGTGGTGGGATTCCGCGATGTCTCGGGAGATCGCGAGACCGAGGCCGGTTCCCTCGTCCTTCGTGGTGTAGAAGGCCTCGAAGATCCGCTCGCGGCTATCGACGGCGAGGCCGGGACCGTCGTCCGCGACTTCGATCTCGACCCAGCTTCCCACGGCCCGAGTTCGGACCTCGATCGTGCCTGCGCCGTCAACCGCCTCGACCGCGTTCTGCAGTAGGTTGAGCAGCACCTGTGCGATCTGGTGCCGCTGACAGCGAACCGCGGGGATCGACTCGAGGGGCTCCAGGCGCTGGACGAAGCGGATCCCGTCCTGGCTCCGATTGTCGACCACACCGAGCGCGGTCTCGACGATCGTCTGGACATCGGCCCAATCCATGTTGCCCGGCAGTCCGTGCGCGAAGCGCCGCATGTCGTCGCTGACGCGGCGAATTCGCTCGGCTCCGTCCATCGACTCGGCGACGATCTCCTCGAGGTCGGCCGTCTGCGAGAGAATCGCGTCGATCGTTCGTCCTTCGAGGGCGTGCTCGGCCATCTGCCGCCCGCGCTCGATCCCGGGATGGTCCGACTCCGGTTGGCGAATGGCGAAATCCGCGAGGACGAGAAGTCCCCGAACGGCTCGTTTCAGCTCGTGCACGTCCTTGGCAGCTTGGTGGAGGTTCGAGAGCATGAAGCTGATCGGGTTGTTCACCTCGTGGGCGATGCTTGCCGCGAGCCTGCCCATTGCCGCGACCCGCTCCTGGCGCAGCAGTGCCGCGCGCGCCTCCTGAGCCTCGGCGGTGCGGAGCCGGAGCTTCTCCTCGAGTTCGGCCTGGTGGACGAAGTGCGCGTCGAGCAGACTGGCACCGCGGCTCGGATAGGTGACGGGCAGGCTCCACGCCTGCCCCGAACGATGGGTTTCGGCTGAGGTGCTCACGCGGGTACGACTCCCTCGCGCCTGTGCTTGGCGTCGATCTCGCACAACAGGTCGAGACCCAGCCAGAACCGCCCTTCGTCCGAACCATTGAACCAGACGACGCGTCCGATCGACGCGCCCAGCGGCTCGCCGTCGAGCGTGCGCAGGTCGAGTCGCAACAGCGAGCCGATCGGCTCCGGCAAGTCGACACCCAGACACATCTCCAATCCCGACACGTCGCGAGTGAAACCGATCCGCGACTCCTGGCTGGCGCTCTCCCTCGGGAACGGCGAGTACTCGGCGATCCGGATCTCATCGGCGCATAGCCTGCGATCGTTGTCCACGATCGGGCCGCCGGACTGGACTTCCATCATCGTTCTGTCTCCTGTTGTCTGCGGGTCCGTGCAATTCGGCCCGCGGGCGGTGTACTAGTGCGCAGTGGCCGCGCAGTGAATCTCTGAAGTGTCTTCCCTCGCATGGAGAGCGGTCATGGAATCGCTCGCGAGACCCTTTCGCTTGATCTTGTCCATCAAGGTGGTGCGGTTCAGCCCGAGGAGTTGAGCAGCCCGCTGCTTGTTCCAGTGAGTCTGGTCGAGCGCCTGGAGGATCAGGTCGGACTCGAAGCGGTTGACTTCGTCGGAGAAGCAGATGCCGCTCGAGGGCACCCGGGGCGCGACCGAGGCGAAGCAGGTCTGGGGCCTGAAGGGGGACGGCAGATCTTCGACCCGGATCATCCCTTCGCCGTGCAGTACCACCAGTCGTTCCACGAGATTCTCGAGCTCGCGGACGTTTCCGGGCCAGGCGTAGTCGCAGAGCACGTCGAGCGCGCTGTCGGAGATCCCCTCGATCTGCGAGCGGCCAACCGAGCTGGCCCGCTCCAGGAAGTGTTGCAGCAGCAGGGGGATGTCCTCGCGCCGCTCCCGCAGCGGAGGCAGCTCGATCGGGATTACGTGTAGGCGGTAGTAGAGGTCCTCGCGGAAGCGCTTCTCCCGGATGGCCTTCTGGATGTCCTGGTTGGTCGCAGCAATCACCCGGACGTCGACGCTCACCGTCTTGGACGAGCCCACCGGCTCGAACTCCCGCTCCTGGAGCACGCGCAGCAGCTTGATCTGGAGGCTGGGACGCATGTCTCCGATCTCGTCGAGAAAGATCGAGCCGGAGTCGGCGGCTGAGAAGCGACCTTCCCGGTTGCCCACGGCGTTGGTAAAGGCGCCCCGCACGTGGCCGAAGAGTTCTGATTCGAGTAGCTCCTCGGGGATCGCGCCGCAGTTCACGGGGACCATGCTTTGACCGGCCCGCTGGCTGTTGTCGTGAATCGCGCGAGCGATCACTTCCTTGCCGGTCCCGGTCTCGCCCGTGATCAGAACGGTGCTGTCGGAGTCCGCGACCTTCTCGACGAGATCGAGCACTCGCCGCAGGGCGAGGCTGTTACCGATGATGTTCTCGAAGGGATCACGGTCCTCGAATTCTATTTCTGCCGATCGGCCAACGACGTTGGCGGACGGGCTCGCCTGCGTCGATTCACGACAGACGATGGCTCCCGAGTATTCTTCTTTCCACATATGCCGAGTATCTTGCGCGGCCGTTCGTCAGCTTGCAATCGTCTTTGACGAGCATCACGGAATCTTTGCAACCCCGTGCCGCGTCTTCCGAGTTTCTTGAATCGTGCAGGCATCACATAATTTTCACAACCAGCACGAGCTTCACAGAATCTTTGCAAAACAACGCAGGCATCGAACTCTTACAGCCCTCCTGCACTTCGACTGCCTGTGCGGGAGCCCGCGTTCTTCGACTAGCTGCGCGATTCTGTCTCGGGATTCTCGGAGGATGCTTCGGGAAGGCGAAACAGGTACCCGGAGCCGTGGCGTGTCACGAGTAGCTGGTCGTAGCCCCACGGCCGCAGCGCCTGGCGCAGGGAGGCGATGTGGACGTCGATCGTGCGCGGAGCCACGTGCACATCCGCTCCCCAGACGGCCTCTCGCAATTCGTCCCGCCCATGTACGCGCTCGGGGCTGCGCAAGAAGAACTCCAAGAGGCCGTAGCCGATGGGAGTCAGGGGGACCGGCTCGTCGCGCACGAAGAGAGCCCGGCTCTGGACGTTCAGCTTCAGGTCTCCTACCTCGATCAGGCCTGTTTCGTCGACCGGCGAGCTTCGACGCAGCACGGCGCGGATCCGCGCTAGCAGTTCGCTGTTGGAGAACGGCTTCTTCACGTAGTCATCCACGCCGGATGCGAAGCCCAAGAGCACGTCCGCGTCCTCGCTCCTCGAGGTCATCATCACGACCGGAATCCAGCCGACTCGGGGCTGCTGCTTCAGCCACTCATTGAACTGGATCCCGGTCTCGCCGCCCGGAAGCATCCAGTCGAGCAAGATCAGGTCGATGGCTTCCTTCTCGAGTACGGCCCTGGCTTGTTCCGCGTCGCCGGCCAGGTTCACGGCGAAGTCCCCCTTGCCCAGCATTCGCCCGACACTCTCTCGCATGAGGTCGTCATCCTCGACGACCAGGATTCTATGGCTGCTCGGCATGGTTGCGACCTTGCGTCGTTACGATCGGGTGAACGGGAGTGCGGGCCTTGCTTGCCGGTATCGGCGCCCGCGAGCGCGAACCGTGCGAGGGGAGTCGCCGGATCATCGAGGCGCCGGACGGTCGTCGCTGGCGGGTGAGGAAGTCGGCGGCCGGAGCGTCGATACGATCTCGCCGATCTCGGCGATCTTCGCCTGGATCTGTGAGAGCACGGAGGCGGCCTCGCTCGGGTCGCACTGCTCGGATGCCAACTCGAGTCGACGTGCCATCTCGGTGAGCGTGTCGATCCCGAGGAAGAGGGAGCTTCCCTTCAGGTTGTGGGCCAGCCGGTAGATTTCGTCGAAGGTTCTCTCGTCTAGCGACTGGCGGAGGGCGGCGAGCGTTTCCGGCGCCGCCGCGATGAAGTCTTCGAGATACTCACTCACGGTGCTGTCGTCGCCGACCTCCAGGAGCGGAGACGAGGCGACCAGGTCGGCCGCTTCGGGGCTCAGGCGTCCAATCATCGACGGCTCTTGCTCGGCATCACGCGGCGCGTTGTCGGTGCTGCGGTAACCGGTCTGGGGCCAGCGACGCAGGACCTTGATCATCGATTCGATCGTGATCGGCTTGGCGACATAGTCGTCCATGCCGGCGGCGAGGCCGGCCTCCCGGTCCTGCTGGAACGCATTGGCGCTGAGTCCGATGATCGGGATGTCGGCGTCCCGTCCGTCGCGGCTGCGGATCCTGCGTGCAGTCTCGTAGCCATCCAGGCCCGGCATCTGAATATCCATCAGGATCGCGCCGAAGTTTCGATCGGCCGTGCGCTCGAGTGCCGTCACCCCATCGGCGACCGCCTCGGTCTCGACACCCAGCCACTCGAGCATGTCGACGACCATGTTGCGGTTGATCGCGTTGTCGTCGACTACCAGCACAGGCAGCGCCGTCTCGAACCTGTCGGGGGTGTGCTGCTGCCGTGCCGGCTGCGGCGAAGGGGCGCTCTCTTGCGGCGCGTCAGCTCGTAGCTGGAGCGGAAATTCGAACCAGAAGACGCTCCCTTGCCCAGGCGTCGACTCGACACCGATGCGCCCCCCGCGTGCCTCGCAGATCTTGCGCGAGATCGCCAACCCGAGACCCGTGCCCCCAGCTCCAGAAGTGGCGCTGCTGCGCACCTGCGTGAAGCGGTCGAAGATTCTCTCCTGGTCCGCTGCAGCGAGTCCGATCCCCGTATCGGTGACCTCCACGCGCACCATCGCCGCGTGATCTGGTATGGGCCGGGCCGTTACGGCGATCTCGATCCAGCCTGTCTCGGTGAACTTGATGGCGTTGTGGGTGAGGTTGCTGACAACCCGGTTGAACAGCGCCAAGTCGCCGTGCACGGCGCGCGGCGCGCTGGGGCCGAACTCATAGCCGAGCTCGAGCCCCTTCTCATGCGCAGCAGGGCCGAAGAGGCGAACGGCCTGCTCGACGAGATCGAGGAGATCGAAGTCTTCCTCGCAGTTCTCGAATGCCCCGGACTCGATCTTCGTGAAGTCGAGGACGCCGTCGATCAGGCTCTGCAGAGTGCGGGCCGCAGTCTCGACCGTGCCCAGGTGCCGGCGCCGAGTCGTGTCCGAGTCCAGCTGCAGCAGCAGGCTCGTCAGCCCGGTAATTGCATTCATCGGCGTCCGAATCTCGTGGCTCATCGTCATCAGGAAGAGGTCCTTGGCCTTGTCGGCCGCCGCTCGGGCCTCGATCTGTTCTTGCAGATCTTGATTCGTCTGTTCGAGTTTGCTTGTCAGCCGCGTCGTCTCGTCGATCAGCGAATCCTTCGTTCGTAGGGCGAGGATGTAGTCGAGCGAGCAGTCGAACGGGGCAAAGTCCGAGATCGAGAGACCGTAGCGGTCGAGTTGGCCCGGCTCCGTCAGCAGCGGGGATCCGACGAACACCAGGGTCGCGGGGTCATTCGCTGCGATCATCTGCATCCGGAGGGACAGACCGCTCGCCAGGTGGTCGAGGACGTACAGCGTGTCGGAGCTGCTGGTGGTCGTGGGTTCGTAGTCCCGATCGCCCGGTTCGGCACTCACCAGGGTGAGGACCGGCTTTCCGGCGGCGGGCGACGCGTTTCCGGCGCTGACTTCGCTCGCGACCCGGTGCAGAGTCTCGAAGTCAGGGTCGACCCGGGGTGTGCGGATTCGGAAGTGATCGGTGAAGCTCGGTTGCTCCCGCAGGGAGGGATCGATCTTCCCCAGGGACGGTCCATGGCTCACGATCCGAAGATCCGGATCGAGCACCAGATGGAACGGGAATATCCGCGCCAGCTGCCCGTCGTCCAACCGGTAGGTCACGGTTGAATGTGCGCGACGAACCCGGCAGACGGCCTTTGCAAGGCCCTGCCGAATCTCACGCCGCGCCCGAGCGCTCGTCCGAAGCGGGCTGGGGAGCCGTCTCCGCCATGCTGGTAGCCGCGAACTGGACCAGGAATCGACTGGGCGCGGCTGGCTCCGTGGCGATCAGCTCGACCTTCGTCTCGACGTCGAGCATGCGCCCGAGGCCGCGTACGATGCCGACGACCATCGGCTCGAGGCCCTCACGGTCCGACGCGTAGTGCAGGACCAGAGAGCGTTCGGTGACCTCGTCAGACCAGAAGGACGGGGGCTTCAGGTCGGCAAAGGCCTGCCCGACGCGCGTATGAAGTTGATTGAGGTTCTGCACGATCTCTGGAAGGGTGCTCCCGGCGAGCCGCAGCAGCTCGCCGTAATCACTCCGGAGCGCGAACTCGACCCAGTATTCGCCGACCTGTTCCAGCAGGGCCTCCGCCGGTTGCTCGAGGATCTCGGCGGCGGCCACGATCAACTGGACGGACACCTCGTCCGGGTATTGCGTCATGCGGGCGAACTCTGTCCCCTCGAAGCCCGCTCGTGCGCGCACGGCGTCGAGGATCTCGGCGCCGTGCTCCTCGTGGAAGTACTCGAGGATGGCCTGATTTACCATGCCGTACATGCCGGTTACCTCGCCTGCATCCTCGCCAATGCGGATCCCAAGTTCAAGCCGGCCCGGGCGTACGCGAGCCTCGCGTGAAAGGGGGTCCCACGGGGAGCAGGTTGGGAGCTGTGGCGCAGGGCGACTAGATTTGAGGTGCCCGCCACGGCAGATTTCGAGCGAGAATCGGCCACAGCCAATCGGAGGACATCGATGAGTTCCACCGCGGATTCGACCGTCAAGGCCTTCGATGCCGACGCGATCCACGCCGGTAACTTCGCCCTCCGGATCGACCACGAGAAGGTCGGGCGCGAGACCGACGCGCTGATGGCGCGCATGTCGCTCGCGCAGAAGATCAACGAGATCCGCGGCCGGCAGCCCCAGCCGATCGACGGCCTGTACTATGCCGGCGGCGATGAATCCATAGGCATCGAGCCGTGGAAGATGGTGGATGGGCCGCGCGGAGCGCGCACCGGCAACGCGACGGCGTTCCCGGTGGCGATCGCGCGCGCGGCCAGCTTCGACGTGGATCTCGAGCGCCGGGTCGGAATGGCCATCGGTCTCGAGGTGGCGGCCAAGGGTGGCAACGTCCTGTTGGCCCCCACCATCAACCTGTTGCGGCATCCGGGTTGGGGGCGCGCCCAGGAAACCTACTCGGAAGACCCGCATCACACCGGCGCGATGGGCGCGGCCTTCATCAGCGGTGCGCAGAACCACGTCCTCACGAGTCCGAAGCACTTTGCCCTCAACAACCTCGAGAACACCCGCTTCGAACTCAGCGCCGAGATCGATGCCCGCAGCCTGCACGAGGTCTACCTGCCGCATTTCAAGCGCTGTGTGGTGGAGGCCCGGGCGGCTTCGGTGATGAGCGCCTACAACAAGGTGGGCGGCAGGCACTGCGGAGAGCACCCGGAGCTACTGGACGAGATCCTGCGGGGCGACTGGGGCTTTCTCGGCTTCGTCGAGTCGGACTGGTTCCTCGGCGTGCGCTCGACAGCGCCGTCGCTCAACGCGGGGCTCGATATCGAGATGCCGACGGGCTTTCGCTTCGGCGATGACGAACTGGAAGAAGCCCTGGCCTCTGGCGAGGTCAGCGAAGAGGTGATTCATCGCAATGCGCGGCGCTCGGTCTACCAGAAGCTGGCGTGGCAGCTGAGTCGGGACGGTGTGGCCGGCAAGGCGCGCCCCGATCCGGCGGTGGTGGAGTGTGAAGAGCACCTGGCCCTGGCGCGCGAAGCCGCCGAGAAGTCGATCGTGCTGCTCAAGAACGCAGGCGAGGTCCTCCCGCTTGCGCCCGAGGCGGGTGTCCGGGTTGCGGTGGTCGGCGACCTCGCGGACAGCATCAACTTGGGCGACCGGGGCAGCAGCATGGTGACCTCTTCGAGTGTCACGCTGCCCTTGCAGGGGATCCGGGCGGGTGCCGGTGCAGCGACCGTCGAGTATTTCGCAAGCGACGCGGACTTCTCGCGTCTTGCCGACTTCGACGTCGCGGTCGTCGTGGCCGGCCTCACCTATCGCGACGAAGGCGAGTTCATCCCGATGGCGCAGAAGGAGGCCGAGGACGGCGAGCTCGCGCGTGGCGGCGATCGCGAGACCCTGGATCTGCCGCCCGAACAGCGCGAGCTCATCGAGCGGGCGGCTGCTGCGGCGAAGCTCACGGTGGTGGTGCTGCAGGGCGGCTCGGCGATCCTCGTCGATGACTGGATCGATCGCGTAGACGCCCTGCTGATGGCCTGGTACGGCGGCCGCGAAGGCGGGCACGCGCTCGCGCGAGTCCTGTTCGGCGAGGTCTCGCCGAGTGGTCGGCTGCCGGTGTCGATTCCGCGCGAGATGGATCACCTGATGCCGTGGGACGTGACGGCACTCTCGGTCGAGCACGGCCTGCTGCACGGCTACCGCTGGCTCGACCATCACGGTCACGAGCCCGCATTTCCGTTCGGCTTCGGCCTCGGCTACACGAGTTTCGAGCTCGCCAATCTGCAACTCGTGCGTGCGGACGACGGCTTCCGGTGTCACGTCGACGTGTGCAATACGGGGCCCCGCGGCGGCGCCACGATTGTGCAGCTCTACGTGAGCTGCAGGGACTCCAAGGTCTTCAGGGTCGAAAAAGAGCTGAAGGGCTTCGGTCGCATCGATCTCGAAGCGGGCGCCACGGCGACGCTGGAAGTCGACATCCGGGACGAAGCCCTCTGCTTCTACGATGCCGATACGCGCAGCTGGCAGCTGGAAGATTGCCGTTACGTGTTCCATCTGGGCCACTCCTCGCTGGATCTGCCGCTTTCGGCGGAGTGGCTGAAGGCCGGTGGCGAGTGGCGCGCAGCATGAGCTTCGCCTGAAGGCTGGGCGCAGCCGCGAAGTTCCGTGCCATCGAGGGCCCCTGCTTTTTGGGGTGTGTTTCGATATTCATCTGAGAGCAGCCGAAGCAAGAGCACGGAGGCAGAGGGCGTGGATCTCGGACTGAGCGAGGATCAGGAGTTCTTCCAGGAGACCACGCGGAAGTTTCTCGAGTCCGAGCTTCCGCTTGCCGCGGTGCGTCGGCTGGCCGATCAGCCCTCGGGCTTCGACCGCGAGTGGTGGCGACGCGGGGCGGACCTGGGCTGGACCTCGATGCTCGTGCCGGAGGAGCACGGGGGAGGCAGCCTGGCGGGCGAGGGCCTGCTCGATCTCGTGCTCGTCGCCGAGGAGATGGGGCGCCTGGTATCGCCGGGGCCGTTGCTGGCAACCAACGTCGTAGCGGATGCGGTGGCGGTCCGGGGGACCCTCGAGCAGCGGGAGACACTGCTGCCGGCGATCGCGGCGGGTGACGCGGTGGCGACCTGGGCCTTCTCCGAGCCGGGCGGCCGCTGGCACCCCGACGACGTGCACCTCGACGCGAGACCGCGCGGCGACGGTTTCGTCCTGCAGGGAACCAAGTCGCACGTCGAGGCAGCGGGCGAGGCCGATCACTTCCTCGTGACCGCGCGGACGGGCGAGGGTCTCACGCAGTTCTTGCTGCCGGCCGACACTCCGGGAGTCACTCTAGAGCGGATGGAGAGCCTGGATCTCGTGCGCCGATTCGCCACGCTGCGCTTCGATGACGTAACGCTCCCCGCAGCCGCGTTGCTCGGAGAGGTGGGCGGTGCGGCCACCGACGTCGAACGCCAACTCGAGGTGGCGTTGGTGATCCAGTGCGCCGAGACCGTCGGTGTCGTCGATCGCGTGTTCGAGTTCACGCTCGAGTATATGTTCGACCGCTTCTCATTCGGACGGCCGTTGGCGTCCTACCAGGCCCTCAAGCACCGCGTGGCCGACATGAAGCTGTGGCTCGAGGCGAGCCACGCAACTGCCACGGCGGCGGCACGGGCCGTACAGGCCCGCTCCACGGATGCCGGCAAGCTCGTCAGCGCGGCGAAGTCGTACATCGGCGACCACTCGACGACGATCATCCAGGAGTGCGTCCAGATGCACGGTGGGATGGGCGTGACGTGGGAGCACGACATCCACCTCTACCTGCGGCGGGCTACGGTGAATCGGGTCGAGTACGGTACGCCGAACGAGCACCGAGAGCGCGTTGCCGTGTTCATGGGTGTGGATGCCGCCGAGGCTGCGAGCCCGGGCGAGGAGGTCCGATGACGGACCCGAACACCGAGGTCGAGGACCTGCAGGCCTTCCGCCTGCGCGCTCGGGCGTGGCTCGCGGAGAAGATGCCGCTCCAGAGCGAGGGGCTTGGCTGGATCGTCGATGACACCGAACGCTGGCAGCATCACCGCAGCTTGCAGCGAACGCTGTTCGACGGTGGCTTCGCCGGCTTGTGCTTCCCGAAGGAGTATGGTGGCCAGGGCCTGACGCCGGCCCACCAGCGCGCGTTCGACGATGAGACGGCTGGCTACCAGATGCCCGTGCTTCTGAACGTCCCGACCTTCGGGATCATCGGGGCCACGCTGCTCGACTTCGGCAGCGAGGAGCAGAAGAAGCGCTACCTGCCGGCGATGCTGCGGGGCGACGAGGTGTGGGTCCAGTTCCTGTCCGAGCCGACGGGGGGCTCGGATCTCGCGTCGGTGATGACCCGGGCGACGCCGACGCCGGACGGAGACGCATTTCTGCTGAGTGGTTCGAAGATCTGGAGCTCCGGCGCATACGCGGCTGACTACGCGATTTGCGTCGCGCGCACCGACTGGGACGTCCCCAAGCACCAGGGGATCTCGGTCTTCATCGTCCAGGTGCACCAGCCGGGGATCACGATCGATCGGATTCGCGGGGTGGCGGGTGGCGACGAATTCTGCCAGGAGTTCTTCGACGACGTCAGGATCCCGGCGGAGAACCTGGTCGGAGAGCTGGGCGAGGGCTGGACCGTCGTGCATGGCCTGCTCGCCCACGAGCGGAACTCGATGGGCGGTGGCTCGCGGTACGTCAGCGGCCAGAACCCCATCGCAGGGCAGGGCGGGGCATCCGACCTGGTCGACCTGGCCCGGGCCACCGGATCGGAGCGCGACCCCCGTGTCCGACAGCTCGTCGCGGAGGCGCACGTGCTGACCCTGGTCATGGGCCAGACGGCCCAACGCGTCACAGCCGGAATGGTCGGCGGCCGCTACCCGGCGGCTGCGGGTGCACTGCTGCGGCTCCTGGGCGCGCGCAACGGGGTTCGCCGCGCTGACATCGCTCTGGAAATTGCGGGTTCCGGCGCAGCCGCATGGCGCGCCGGAGACCTCCCGGGCCAGATCGGCGTCCGTTTCCTGAATCGCCAGGGCAGCGAACTCGGCGGTGGCAGCACGGAGATCCAGCGCAATATCATCAGCGAGCGGGTGCTCGGCATGCCGCGCGAGTACGCTGCCGACCGCGACGTGCCCTTCTCGCAGGTGCGCCGCAACGCCATGCCGACGCGAGGAGACCGCTGACGGCCGGCCCGGACGAAGGAAGAAGGACCGAGAAGCCCTGGAACAGAAGCACGTGAGAAAGGAAGCAACCGATGGCGCGTGAGCTCGATTTTCCGGTATTCGACGTCGACAACCACCTGTACGAGACGCAGGATGCGTTCACCCGGTACCTCCCGAAGGAATACGAAGGGCTGGTCAAGTACGTGCAGGTGGGCAAGCGCACCAAGATCGCCCTGAAGAACAAGATCTCCGACTACATCCCGAACCCGACCTTCAACGTCGTGGCGCCTCCCGGCGCCCACGAGCTTCAGTACAAGCTGGACAATCCCTCGTCGAAGACGAAGCCG
>JAYGDB010000117.1:0-7596 GCA_046583095.1 Myxococcota bacterium
GGTCGGAATCAGGTCGACCAACGAGACGCTCTCTTCGACCCGCGTTCCGGCGAAGCGGGCGCTCGGGAACCGGATCATCAGCGGCACGCGGAGCAGTTCCTCGTAGACCGATTGATCGTGCTGCCAGCCACCGTGCTCGCCGAACTCTTCACCGTGGTCGGAAACCAGTACGAAGAGGGCATTCTCGAAGATGTCGCGCTGCTTCAGGGTGGCAATCACTCGCCCCAGGCGCGCATCGGCGCGCGCGACGTCCTTCGCGTAGAGGGAGAGAAGGTCTGCTTTCTTCTCTCCGAGTCGCGTCATCAGCCTCTGTTGGTGCGCGCTGTTGTCGGTCGTCCCGAGTGGGCGCTCGTTGGAGAAGTCGGCCCGGCCGAATCTGCGAAGCTGCTGTAGCTGGCGGTTGATGATCTTCCGCTCCTCGAGCGAAACCCCGGCTTCGGGGCCCAGTTCGGTCTCGTGGTACGGGTCGTGGGGACCTGTGTTGTGGACATAGAGAAAGATGCGCGAGGCAGCGGTGCGGTCGAGGGCGTGCTTGACCGTGCGCCCGTTTGCGTCGAGCCCCTGGCGGTGGTGGTCGAACCCCCGGTCGAGCCCGCTCATCTCTCCCGCATAGGGATTGGCGTGGAGGTTGAGGGTGCCGAAGCCGCTCGCTCGAAGTCGCTCGGCGAGCGGGCTGATCGATTCGGGCAAGCGGTCTCCGTCGACGAGCAGGCCGTGTTCGCACGGAAACGTGGACGTCATCAGCGAAGCCAGCGAGGGGAGCGTCCAGGGAGCCGGGGCGCTGGCAGCCTCGAACACGACGCTCTCTGCGGCCAGGGCGTCCAGGTGAGGCGTGTCACCCGACCGATTCCCGTACGCCCCCAGCTGATCTGCCCGCAGCGTGTCGATCAGGAAGAAGACCACGTGCCGGGGCGGCGGCGGATTCTCGCCGCAGCCCACGAAGAGAGCCAAGCCCCCCGCCAGCAACCAGATCCACCCCGGATGCATCTGCCCAACCCCCACCCAAGTCACCCGGCCCGACGCTTCAGCGGGTCGTGGCGGTGGTGCTCTCGTTCAGGTCGCCGGCCACTCAGCGGTGCTGTCCCGAACCGCGTCAGCCGAGGAGCTTCCAGGCTTCCGGGTAGGGGTCGAAGGCCGTCGTCAGGGACGTCAACTCGACACGCAGGAGGCGATCTTCGCGGGATTCCATCTCCAGACCTTACAGCAAGGCCTGCCTGAAGGCCGATCGGAGGATGGGGCTCGTCCGCGCAGCGTCGATCTCGTTCAGCTGGGCGTCGTCCCGCAGGTCGTGCGCATGCGGGAGGTGCGGGAGCCTGCCGACTCTCCAGCTAGTTGCGGCGGACCACGAGCTGGCTGTCGACGCGCTTCCAGGTCTCATTGGAGATCGTGAGCTTCTGGTCGAGATGCTGGAGGAGCACGGCGACCTGTCGCTCGGCGGCCTGCTGGACGATGGCGTCGGTCTGCAGCTTGACGCGGGCGTCGAGGTCCGCGTTGAACTTCTCGGAGAAGGAGGCGAGGTTGGCCTCGAGATTCCGGGTGAGCGTCGCATCGGCAGAGACGTCGGCCACTACCGGGGTCGTAGCCGCGAAGGTGTCCGTCCACGCGTAGGTCGTACCGACTGTGATGCCCAACACCAGGCAGGCTGCCGCTGCGGCGCGCGACGTCCATCTCGTTCGGCGCGATTGCCTCTCGACGTTCGTGCTTTGCCTGTCTGTTGCGAACTCGTCGCGAGATTCGCGCGAGATCGGGGGGGTGGGGTCCGACATGAGCCTGCCTCCGGAGTTCTGCATGGGGGGTGTATCGGCAGGCGGCCGGAAGAAGCTGATACCCTGCAACTAGATCCGTCGCTCCGTTCACAATCTCTTCACACTGGATGCGCCCAAGCGAGACACGCTCGGCAGCCGCGAGGCAGCTCGCCGGCAACCAAGCGGCAGGCCGAACGTGCTACGAAGACCCGGGATGCAACGCGACGAGAGCGCGGGAGGGGAGAGTCGCTTTTCGGGGCTCCTGGCCGTGGCGGTCGCGGTCTTGGTGAGTTCGCTCGTCTGGCAGCGGTACCACTCGGCGCCCCCCGATCCGCGTCTTTTCGCCCCGACGGATCTGGCGAACTACTACTACCCGATCGCTGATGTCGTCGGGCGGCGTCTGGCAGCGGGCGATCTGCCCCTCTGGAACCCGGTCTCGTGTAGTGGGATCCCGCTCCTGGCCAGCCTGCAACCGGCCGTCCTGTATCCGTTCACGTGGCTGTCCATCGCTCTGCCAACCGCGGACGCGCTGTGGGCGGGGCTGTGGGTACAGATCTTGATGGCGGGAGCCTTCACGGCGGCGGCGTTGCGGGCCGGAGGCGCGCATTGGGCAGCGGCGGGGCTCGGCGGCGTCTTCTACGTGCAGGCCTGCCTACTCGGCAACCTGGCGTGGCCCCCGAGTGTCTCGACCATGACTTGGCTGCCCCTGCTGTGGCTGTGCGTCGAGAAGCTGGCTCGGCAGCTGCGATTCGGGTGGTGGGCGGTGCTCTCCGTCGCGACGGGACTCCAACTACTGGCTGGTTTTCCCCAATACCTCGTGTACGGCTTCTACTGGCTCGTTCCCTACACGGCGATTCTCCTCTGGAGGGGTGCCCCGCGAGGCGAGCGAGCCGGGCGCGCCCTGTGGATGCTGCTGGCCGTCGCTCTCGGTGTCGGGCTCGCCGCCGCCCAACTGCTTCCGACCGCCGAGCTTGCCGGCGAGAGCGCTCGGGGCCAGCGCCTGACGGTCGCCGAGGTTCACTATCTCGACGTCGGAACCCTGCCCGCGAAAAAGATCCTCTCGAACGCTCTCGACCCCCAGCCGAAGAACCCGACCTTCGATCTGAAGGCCGGCACGGGTTACCTCGGGGTCGCGAGCGTGTTCGCTGTCGTCGCGATGCTGTGGTTGCGCGGCCGCTCCCTGCGAACCGCGTACCTGGTCGCGGCGGGTCTGCTGGCTCTTCTGCTCTCGGACGGTTTCCTGGGAGTCGCATCGCCGCTCTTCCGCGTCTATCACGAGCTTCCCACCGGCGGGCTCTTCCGGATGCCCGAGCGGTTGCGCTTCATCACGATGATCTGCCTCGTGGCGCTCGCGAGCGGCGGCCTCGACGCCATGCTTCGCTACCGGGATGAGAAACGACCCATCGCGCTCCTGATCGCGATGTGCGCGGCGGCTGTTGCGGTGGTTCTCGTCGGTGGCCCGGGTGTGGGGTGGCGCGCGCTCGTCGCCCTGACGCTCGTGATCCTGCTCTTGCTCGGACCGTCTCTCTTCGGATCGGCTGGAGCTTCGCTCCGAACGGTCGCCGCCTGCGTGTGGGTGGCCTTCGTCAGTCTCGATCTCTGGCTCGCCACGGCTCCGGCGGGCGTGCTGCACGCCTATCCGCGGCAGCTCTCCGAGCAATACCAGGCGGCTTTCAAGAGCGCGCGCATCGAGGATGCTCTGTTTGCAGAGCTTCTGGCCACGCCCGGCTTCGCACGCGTCGAACCCCACGGCTTCTTCCCCTTCAACGCGGCGGGGGGCGCCTACGGGTTGCATCGGTCGGCTTGCTACGAGCCGCTGGCCCCCGGCCAGTGGCGCTCCTTGTCCGAGGTGCTCTCGCCGGAGAGGAAGCTGCGCGGCGGTCTCGCGAACCCGAATCCCAAGCAGCGTCCCGTCTTCTATGACGTGGCAGCGGTCTCGACGATCGTTCGCCCTCGTCGGGGTGTCGCTGTTCCGCAGGCCAACCCCGACGCGCTGCCGCGCGCCTACCTCGTCGAAGCCGCCACCCGAGCCACCCAGGCCGAGGCCTTCCTCCACATCCGCGACGGCAGCTTCGACTTCCATCGCGGCGTGCTGTTGGAAGGGGAGATTCCGGCGAATCCCGCGAACCCGCGCCCCGCGACCCCCGCGCGGATCCTCTCCCACGAGCCGGAGCGGGTGGAGATCGCTGTGCGCGCCGAGCGCGATGCTTGGCTCGTCCTCGCGGACACCTTCTATCCCGGCTGGAACGCGGAGGTCGCCGGAGAGAGGCTGCCGATTCGACGGGCGAACGGGTTGTACCGTGCCATCCGTGTTCCAGCGGGAGACCAGACGGTCGTCTTCAGCTACCAGCCGACGAGCTTCCGCGCTGGGGTTGCACTCTCGTGTGTGTCCGCGCTGGCGATCTTCGGGATCACCGTCGCCGGTCGGCGTGGACTCTTCGGGCGCGGGGGATTGGGATGATGGCGCCGGTCTCCCGAAGCCAGAGGTCGAGATCGGCATCGAGTTCGCGCGCGAGGTCGGGCCTTGCTGCGGCCAGGTCGTGCTGCTCGCCGAGGTCTTCCGCGAGATCGTAGAGCTCGAGGCGCACGCCTTCGTAGCGGCGGATGAGCTTGTAGCGCCCCTTCCGGATCACGCTGTACGGCACCTCGTTCTGCCAGTAGTGGGGGTAGTGCCAGTAGATTGCGGGGCGAGACAGCGACGAGGACCCTCGAGTCAGAAGCGGGAAGAGGCTGGTGCCGTCGATCTTCTTGGCGGCGGAGTGGATGCCCGTCGCCTCGAAAATCGTCGGAAGCAGATCCACGCTCGTGACGGGCGCGTCGGAGACAGCCGGTGGAACGCGTCCCGGGAAGCGGACGATCTGGGGAACTCGCAGCCCACCCTCGTAGGGGCGTCCCTTGCCGCCGCGCAGGGGCTCGTTCTCGCTGACGTGTGCCCTGCCGCCGTTGTCGGACGTGAAGATCACGAGCGTGTTCTCCGACAGTTCGAGTTCGTCGAGCACGTGCAATAGCGCTCCGACGCTTTCGTCGACACCTTCGACCATCGCCGCGTAGACGGCGGGACGCTCTCCCAGATGGGCGTATTTCGCGACCAGGTCCGCGCGTCCCTGGAGGGGCGGATGGACTGCGTGATGCCAGAGGTTGAGGAAGAAGGGCCGTTCCCGGTTCTCGCGGATGAAGC
This sequence comes from Myxococcota bacterium, assembly GCA_046583095.1. Lineage (GTDB taxonomy): Bacteria > Myxococcota_A > UBA9160 > UBA9160 > UBA4427 > JAJDAN01. The sequence goes on from JAYGDB010000117.1 coordinate 4,924, forward strand.
GGACTGCCTCGTCTGCCTCGCGGTCCGTGAGATGCTCTCCCGGCTTCCGGGGCGGAAGGCCCGGGAGCCCGGCAAGACCCTTGCGGGTGTAGGGATCGAAGTAGCTGCCGGGTTGTCCCTGTGCATTGCCGCCCTGGTTCGAGTCGAATCCCTGGTCGACCGGCAGGGCTTTGCGTCCACCGAGATGCCACTTGCCGATGTGCGCGGTGGCGTAGCCGGCTTCCGAGAGCGCTTCGGCCAGGGTGATCTCTTCGAGGGGTAGGGCCCGGGGCGGGGGTGGCGCCAGCAGGAACCGTTCGGGGTCGTCGAGATACTCGATGCCGTCCCGCACGACGCGCGGCTGAACTCGCCCGCCCGGAGGTCGGATCCAGTCCGTGACGCCGGTGCGTGCGGGATGGCGCCCCGTGAGGAGCGCGGCACGCGTGGGCGAGCAAACGGCCGCCGCCGCATAGGCGTTCGTGAATTTCACGCCTTGGCTGCACAGGGCATCGATGTTGGGCGTGGCGTGGCGCGTGCTGCCGAAACAGCCGACGTCTCGCCACCCGAGGTCGTCGATGTTGATGAGGATGACGTTCGGCGGACGTTCGCACGCGGTGCAGGCGAGGCCTGCGACGAGCAGAGCGAGCGCGAGTGTGCGAACCGGGGAGGCCGTCACGGCGGCAGCAGGATACCGGAGTCCTGTTACCCTCGCGGCATGTCCGAGGTCACGCGAGAAGAGCTGGAAGAACGTGCACGCAAGCTGGCTCCCGCAATCGCCGAACGTGCAGGCGAGTGCGAGAGCCTGAGGCGGCTGCCGGACGAGACCGTCGCCGATTTCAAGCGCCTGGGCTTGCTCCGGGCGTTCATTTCACCGGCCTACGGGGGCTACGGGCTTCCGATCGGAACCGTCATCGGTACGTCGCGTACGATCGCCGGGGCGTGCGGCAGCAGCGGCTGGTGTCTGGCGATCTGCACGCTCCACAACCACGTGGTCTCGGCATTTCCCGAGCCCGTCCAGGAAGAGGTCTTCGCCGACAACCCGGACGCGGTGGTTTGCGGTGTGTTCATGCCCGCCGGACGGGCCGTCTCGACCGACGGCGGGGTCCGCGTCACGGGCGCCTGGGACTTCGCGAGCACCTGCGACCACTCGGACCACGCAGTGCTCGCCGCCTTTCGCTGCGACACCGCGGACGGAGAGCCCCGCGGCCTCGGGAACGTTCTCGTCGACCGCAAGGATTTCGAGATCGAAGACAACTGGCACGTGGCCGGACTCTGCGGCACCGGGAGCAAGCGGGTGATCGTCGATGACCTCTTCGTTCCAGAAGAACGCGTTCTCAGCGGTCACGGGAACACCTTTGGCACCACCGCGTCCGCCGCCACGGGTCAGCGCCAGTCGGACGGTCTGCCCGGGAACTCCGTCGCCACGCTGGGACTCACCGGAGTCGCCCTCGGCATCGCCGATGGTGCCCTCGAGCGATTTCGCGAGCGGCTCGCCACGAAGCTCCGGGTCGTCTCCTTCAAGGCCGGGGATCAACAGGTGGGAGCCCAGCTTCGCTATGCGGACTCGGCTGCCGAAGTCGATGCAGCGGGGCTCGTCGTAGAACGGGACATGGCGGAAATGACCGCGGATGCCCAGGCGGGTCGAGAGGCCACGATGCCGCAACGCGCCCGCTATCGGCGGGACGCGGCCTGGGCGGTGCGGGCCTGCGCGGGCGCGGTCGCGCGCCTGCAGCCGGCTGCGGGCGCGCACGCGATCTTCCTGGACGATCCGATGCAGCGTGCGTTGCGCGACATCCAGAGCATCTCGGCGCACATCGTCGCGAACTGGGATCAGGCGGGAGAGACCTTTGCTCGCGTGCTGACGGGACTGCCGACGGCTGACCCCGTCCTCTGACGGCTTGCGGGGCCGAGCGTGATCAGCCGCGCCAGACGAGCGGCGGCTTCCCCTGCATCATGTCGCTGAGCGCCGAGACCTCGATGCGCCACGGGTCGAGCTTCAAGAGCCCGTACTCGGGATCCTCTGGGCTCTCCCAGAAGAGCTTCAGGTCGTAGCCGAGGGGGGCGGGCGTCGACTTGAATAGCTCCCACACGCGCTTCTTCTCGTCCAGGTCGTCCATCCATCCAGCCCGGCACTCGGCGTAGACCTGCTGGTGCTGCGGGTCCCAGTAGCAGAGTGAGATGTGGGGGTTGTTGGCGAGGTGCTTGGCCTTGAAGCTGTTGCGGCCGGTAGCGATCCAGCCCACGGGTCCTTCCCAGACAGGATGCAGGATGCGGGCGCGCGGCCGGCCCCTCGTATCCACGGTTGTCACCGTGCACCAGACGATCCGCGCGATGCGCTCCATGAACTCCTTCTCGATCTCGCTGAACGACGTGACGTCCATCTGGGGTCTCCTTTCGGATTCGCGGCTGGGGATCATGGCACGCAGAGGGAGGAGCGTTGCGAGAGAGCTTCCCGGGTCGTGGGAGGATAGAGTAGGCGGATCCCGCGAATGCCCCATTTTCGAGGAGTCTCTCCATGGCCACTGCGACCGAAACCCTTGGCGACGCGCCCTACGTCAGCCTCGCCACCTTTCGACGCGACGGTCGCGAGGTTCGAACACCGGTCTGGGTCGCGAGAGACGGCGAGCACCTCTACATCTTCAGCGAAGCCAAGGCCGGCAAGGTCAAGCGCATTCGCGCGACGAAGCGGGTTGC
>JAYGDB010000210.1:0-26044 GCA_046583095.1 Myxococcota bacterium
GATGGTGATGCCGGGAGACAACGTGGAGATGACGGTGCAGTTGATCACTCCGATCGCGATGGACCCGGAGCTCCGCTTCGCGATTCGCGAAGGTGGACGCACGGTCGGCGCCGGCGTGGTCTCCGAGGTCATCGAGTAGAAAAGAGACGTCGAGTAACCCACGCCTCGGTAGCGATCCCGAAGGCAAGGAAATGAGTCCAATGGCTGACAGTGCGACACAGAAGATCCGTATCCGAATGAAGGCGTACGACTACAAGCTCCTCGACCAGAGCGCCGGGGAGATCGTGGACACCGCCATCCGCACCGGGGCCAGCGTCGCGGGGCCGATTCCGCTGCCGACCGACATCAGCAAGTACACGGTGCTGCGCGGCCCGCACATCGACAAGAAGTCGCGCGAGCAGTTCGAAATTCGCACCCACAAGCGGTTGATCGACATCATCGAGCCGACGCCCCAGACGGTCGACGCCCTGATGAAGCTCGAACTCGCCGCAGGTGTAGACGTGGAGATCAAGCTGTAGTCATGGCCACCCTCGACGTCGTCACCAGCGCCAACAAGAAGGCCGGCAAGGTCGATCTCGACCCGGCCATCTTCGAGGCGGCCATTCGGCCCCATCTCCTTCACGCCGAGGTCCGGCGGCAGGTCTCCGTGCGTCGTGCCGGTACGCACAGCACCAAGAACCGATCGCGGGTCAACGGCGGCGGCGCGAAGCCCTATCGCCAGAAGGGAACCGGCCGCGCTCGTCAGGGGACGATCCGCGCGCCCCAGTGGGCAGGTGGCGGCGCGGTCTTCGGCCCCGTTCCGCGCAAGCACGGCCACGCGCTGTCCAAGAAGACTCGCCGTGCGGCGCTGATCAGTGCGCTCTCGGCCCGTTTGGCCGAAGGTGCGATCACAGTGGTGGATGCCCTCGAACTCGACGAGTTCAAGACGAAGGCCATCGTGCAGATCCTCGGAAGCATCGGGATCGAGCGCGAGTCCACACTGATCGTGACGTCCGACGTGAACGAGAAGCTAGAAAAGTCGGCAGCCAACATCGCGAGAGTGGGCTGCATCCGGGTCGCGGGCCTCAATGTCTACGACATTCTCCGCCACGACAAGCTCGTCCTCACGAAGGACGCCGTTGTGGCCCTTGAGGGGCGTCTGAATCCGTCGCCCGGGGAGGAGGCAAAGTGAACGCCCACCAGGTGATCCAGCGCCCGCTCGTCACTGAAAAGAGCAACCTCGGACGCGAAGAGGGGAATCTCGCGACTTTCGCAGTGAACCCGCGCGCGAACAAACACGAAATTCAGTCCGCGGTCGAAGAACTCTTCGACGTGAAGGTGCTGGCCGTTCGCACCATGCGTCAGCCGCGCAAGACGAAGCGGGTTGGCCGCCACATGGGTCGCCGTGCTGAGTGGAAGAAGGCGATCGTAAAGCTGGCCGAAGGTCAGTCGATCGAATTCTTCGAGGGGATCTGAGGAAATGCCCGTCAAGGTCTACAAGCCCACTTCCCCGGGACGCCGCGACATGAGCGTCTCGGACTTCGCGGAAATCACGCGAGGTCGGCCCGAGAAGTCCCTCACATCCGGCCGCGTCAACAAGAGCGGGGGCCGCAACAGCTTCGGTCGCGTCACGATCTGGCACCGGGGCGGCGGGCACAAGCGCCGGTTCCGGCAGATCGACTTCCGTCGGACCAAGGAAGGCGTGTCTGCGAAGGTAGCGACGATCGAATACGACCCGAATCGCTCTGCCAACATTGCGCTGCTTCACTATGCGGACGGGGAGAAGAGCTACATCCTTTCGCCGAGCGGACTGAAGGTGGGCGACCGGCTGATGTCCGGTCCCGACGCGGAGATCCGAGTTGGGAACGCTCTGGCGCTGGCACGGATCCCCCTCGGCACCGTGCTCCACAATGTAGAGCTCAAGCCGGGAAAGGGCGGGCAGTTGGTGCGCTCCGCCGGTGCCGGGGCACAGTTGATGGCGCGGGAAGGCAGCTACGCAACCCTGCGCCTGCCGAGCGGCGAGATGCGGATGGTTCACGTGGCCTGCCGCGCCACGATCGGCCAGGTCGGCAACGTCGAGCACGAGAACCAGACCGTCGGCAAGGCCGGGCGCTCCCGCTGGAAGGGGCAACGGTCGAACGTGCGTGGTGTTGCGATGAACCCCGTCGATCACCCGATGGGAGGCGGCGAGGGCCGCTCCTCCGGTGGCCGGCACCCCTGTACGCCCTGGGGCAAGCCGACCAAGGGTCACAAGACGCGCAAGAAGTCGCGCTCGAACAAATTCATCGTGAAGCGGCGGGGGAAGAAGTAGATGGCTCGCTCACTCAAGAAGGGCCCCTTCATCGATCCGAGCCTGCAGCGGAAGCTCGACAAGGTGCTGCAGTCGGGTTCGAAGCAGGTGATCCGAACGTGGTCCCGACGCTCGATGATTACGCCGGAGTTCGTCGGTCAAACCTTCCACGTGCACAACGGGAAGCTCTTCATGCCGGTTTTCGTGACCGAAAACATGGTCGGACATCGGCTTGGTGAGTTCGCGCCGACGCGCAAGTTCACCGGCCACTCCTCTGACCGGAAGGTGAAGCGCTGAGATGGCGACCGTTCGCGCGAGCCTCATGAACTACCGCATCAGCGCGCAGAAGGCGCGACTGGTAGCGGGACAGGTGCGTGGGCTGGGTGTGGAGGACGCGCTCAACCAGCTATCGATTTCGAGCAAGCGATTTGCCGGCCCGCTCTCCAAACTGCTGCGTTCGGCTGTTGCGAACGCCGAGTACAAGAACGACGAGACGCAGGCTGGGATCGACGTCGACAAGTTGGTCGTCAGCACGATCACTGTCGACGAGGGCCCGAGCCTGTGGCGCATCCGCCCGCGAGCTCAGGGCCGAGCCAACTGGATTCAGAAGCGCACCAGTCACATTCGCGTCGAACTGGGCGAGCGCTCTTAGTTTCGAAGGAGTCGAAATTTGGGTCAGAAGGTACATCCCTACGGTTTCCGACTGGGAACTCTCTACGGGTGGCAGTCCAACTGGTTCGCCGACAAGCACTACGGCGAGCAACTCCACGAAGACGTAGCCGTTCGAAAGTTCATCAAGAAGAAGCTCTTCCACGCCGGCATCTCGAAGGTCGTGATCGAGCGCACGGGTGAGAAGCTCGTGGTGAACATCCACACGGCCCGTCCCGGGATCCTGATTGGGAAGCGGGGCGCCGAGGTCGAAACACTGCGCGATGAACTCAAGGAGTACACCGCCCGCGACATCTTCATCAACGTGAAGGAGATCCGGAAGGCCGAACTCGACGCGCAGTTGGTGGCGGAAAATATCGCGCTGCAGCTTGAGCGCCGTGTCGCATTCCGACGCGCCATGAAGAAGGCGATGATCTCGACGATGAAATTCGGCGCCGAGGGGATCCGGATCCAATGTTCGGGCCGCCTGGGCGGTTCGGAGATGGGTCGCCGCGAGTGGTATCGGGATGGGCGCGTGCCGCTGCACACGCTGCGCGCCGACATCGAGTACGGCTTCGCCGAGGCGAAGACCACCTACGGGATTATTGGCGTCAAGTGCTGGGTCTTCAAGGGAGAGGTCGGGGACAAGGACCTGCACACGGGACCCCTTGGCAATCACCTCCAGGCGGATCCGGAGAGGTAGACGGGGATGCTCCAGCCGAAAAAAGTCAAGTATCGGAAGATGTTCAAGGGCCGCAACCGCGGGAAGTCGCAGCGCGGAAACCGGGTCTCCTTCGGAGATTTCGGTTTGCAGTCGACGTCTGCGGGCTTCCTGACGGCACGCGAGATCGAAGCGGCCCGGCAAACGATGACCCGCCACATCAAGCGCGGCGGGAAGGTATGGATCAGGCTCTTCCCGGCCAAGCCGGTCTCGAAGAAGCCGGCCGAGACCCGGATGGGCAAGGGCAAGGGCAATCCCGAGGAGTGGGTATGCCCCGTGAAGCCCGGCCGGATGCTCTACGAAATGGAAGGCGTGACCGAGGAGGTCGCCCGTGCGGCCTTCCGGCTCGCTGCCCACAAGCTGTCCGTTCAGACGCGCTTCGTCGTGCGTGAAGACTGAGCGGGAGGACTGAGAAATGATGGCATCGGAACTGAGAAAACTCGAGGTGGAGGAGCTGGCCCAGAAGGCCCGCGAGGCCCGAAGCGAGTTCTTCAACGCGAGGGTGAAGCACGCGACCGGACAGCTCGAGGACACGGCGAAGCTCAAGCAGCTTCGCCGAGATGTCGCGCGGGTGGAGTCGGTCTTGACCGAAAAGCGTGAGGCAACGAAGTGAACGAACGAGGGCGTCGACGAATACTGACCGGGACCGTCGTGAGTGACAAGATGGACAAGACGGTCGTTGTGCGCGTGGAACGCTTGGTGAAGGACCGGCAGTACAAGAAGTACGTGCGCCGGTACTCCCGATTCCTTGCGCACGACGAGGCGAACGACTGCAATGTCGGGGACCGTGTAACGATCATTGAGCACCGGCCCATCTCCAAGCGCAAGCGCTGGAAGGTGCAGGAGACGGTCGTCCGTGCGACAGGCGCCTAGTCATCGAAGGATAGGAAGATGATCCGAGCTGAATCAAAACTGAGTGTGGCCGACAACTCCGGCGCGAGGCGTGTCCGCTGTATCCGCGTACTCGGTGGATCGGGACGGAAGGATGCCTCGGTCGGCGACATCATCGTGGTTTCCGTGGCGGAAGCCATTCCGAATACGCGCGTCAAGAAGGGCGAGGTGCGGCGCGCCGTGATCGTGCGCACGAAGAAGAACATCGGGCGTCGCGACGGTTCGTACATCCGCTTCGACGAGAACGCCGCTGTATTGATCGACGACAACAAGGAAGTCATCGGGACTCGAATCTTCGGCCCGGTGGCTCGTGAACTGCGCGCGCGGGGATTCATGAAGATCGTGTCTCTGGCGCCGGAGGTGCTGTAGATGACGCCCCGGCTGCTCGAGCTCTACCGGAATGAGATCGCCCCGAAGCTGCAAGGGGAGTTTTCCTACAAGAACCTCCACCAGGTGCCGCGAATCGAGAAGGTGGTGTTGAACGTGGGCGTCGGAGAGGCGACCCAGAACCCGAAATTGCTCGAGCGAGCGGTGGAAGAACTCGGCCAGATCAGCGGCCAGAAGGCAAGTGTCCGCCGTGCCCGGAAAAGCGTGTCGAATTTCAAGCTGCGCGAGGGCCAGGCGATCGGCGCCATGGTGACCTTGCGGGGGTACCGCTGCTGGGAATTTCTCGACCGGCTCATGAACATCGCGCTCCCCCGGGTGCGCGACTTCAAGGGAGTGTCGGCCAAGTCCTTCGACGGCCGCGGGAACTTCACCCTGGGAATCCGCGAACAGATCATCTTCCCGGAGATCGATTACGACTCGGTCGAGCGCGTTTCCGGGCTCAACATCACGGTCGTGACGACGGCCGGAACGGATGCAGAGGGAAAGGCGCTGCTGGGCCATCTCGGCATGCCCTTCGCCCACTAGAGAGCGGGGAATGAAACCATGATGACCGATCCCGTCGGTGACATGCTCACCCGGATCCGCAATGCGGGTCGGGCCAAGCACCACGAGACGAAGTGTCCCGCGTCGAAGGCCAAGATGGCGGTGGCGCGGGTGCTCTCGAAAGAGGGCTTCGTGGGTGAGGTGAGCTCCGAGAAGGGCGAAAGCTACGATGTAATGACGATTGCGATCCGCTACCGCCACGACGGCCGGGTGATGCTCGACCACATCCAGCGGGTCAGTAAGCCGGGTCGCAGGGTGTACGTCGGTGCGAAGGAGATTCCGTTGGTTCGGAAGGGCCTCGGGATGGCGATCCTGTCCACGCCGAAGGGCATGATGTGCGACCGCGACGCGCGCGAAGCGAAGGTCGGTGGCGAAGTGATCTGCGAGGTCTGGTAGACATGTCCCGGATTGGCAAGCTCCCGATCCCCCTGCCGCACGGCGTCGAGGTAAAGACCATTCCCGACAGCGGTGTCCAGGTGAAGGGTCCGAAGGGGATGCTCAGCGTGAAGTTGCCCGAGCGGATCTCGATTTCGATCTCGGACGGGCAGATCCAGTTCACCCGACCGGACGAGTCGAAGCAGAGCCGATCACTCCACGGACTGGCTCGGGCCCTGACCGCGAACCTCGTCACCGGCGTGACGGATGGGTTCAAGAAGGCTCTCGAGATCCAGGGCGTCGGGTACCGAGCCTCGGTCTCGGGGAACAAGCTCAACCTGCTGCTTGGTTACTCGCACCCGGTCGATATGCCCATTCCGAAGGGGCTCTCGGTCGCAGTCGAAGGTGGCACCCAACTTGTGATCGAGGGAATCGACAAACAGCTGGTCGGCCAATTTGCCGCTGAAGTTCGTGCCAAGCGGCCCCCCGAGCCCTACAAGGGCAAGGGTATTCGCTATGTGGGCGAGTACGTGCGGCGGAAGGTCGGCAAGACCGGCGCGGTCTGAGGGTAGGAGAGGGACCAGGGGAATTCAGCATGAAGAAGAAATCGGTCAACGAAAAGACCCGCAAGTGGAAGGCGCGCAAGAGCCGCGTCCGGACGAGTTTGGGTACGACCGAGCGGACGAGGCTCACAGTTTTTCGGAGTGCCAGGCACATCTACGCCCAGCTGATCGCCGCCGACGGAAAGACGATCACGACGGCCTCGACGCGCACGCTGGCCGGCGAAGCGACCGGTACGGTCGAAGCCGCGAAGAAGGTGGGAGCGGAGATCGCGAAACAGGCCAAGAATCACCAGATCGATCGCGTTGTCTTCAACCGAAACGGATTTCTCTTTCATGGACGCGTCAAGGCTCTAGCCGATGCGGCGCGGGAAGCGGGGCTTGAGTTCTAGCCATGGCATCACAAATCAACCCGAATGACTACGAGCTGAACGACCGTGTAATCCACATCAACCGCGTCTCCAAGGTGGTGAAGGGCGGTCGCCGGTTCTCGTTCTCTGCCCTGGTCGTCGTGGGAGATGGAGAGGGCGTCGTCGGAGTGGGCTTGGGCAAGGCGGGAGAGGTGCCCGAGGCGATCCGCAAGGGGGTCGACCGCGCTCGCCGTGCGCTCGTTCGTGTGCCCATCGAAGACGGGACTCTCCCGCACGAGGTGATCGGCACCTTCGGAGCTGGGCGCGTCCTGTTGAAGCCGGCCTCGCCGGGGACAGGCGTGATCGCCGGCGGTCCGGTGCGAGCCGTGCTGGAGAGCGTCGGCGTGAGCGATATCCTCACGAAGACGCTGGGAACCAACAACCCGCGGAACGTCGTGCACGCCGTAATGGCGGGTCTGCGAGATCTGCAGGACCCCGAGGCGCGACTGGCGGAGCTTGGCCGGAGGCGGTCGTGAGCGAGTCTTCGGGAAAGCGGATTCGCCTGAAGCAGGTGAAGAGTGAGATCGGATCCAACCGCCGCCAGCGCGCGACGCTGCGCGGCCTCGGGATCCGACGACTCCACAAGGTGGTCGAGGTCGAGGACACACCTGCGTTGCGCGGAATGATCAACAAGGTGAGTCATCTCGTGACGGTGTTGGAGGACTAGGACCATGCTGGATCGTCTCAAGCCGACTCCGGGATCGAGGCGCGGCCGCAAGCGGCTCGGGCGTGGCCCGGGCTCCGGGCGCGGCAAGACGGCCACCCACGGCGTGAAGGGGCAGGGCTCGCGCGGAACCGGTCATCCGGTCCGGCAGGGCTTCGAAGGCGGGCAGATGCCCCTCAACATGCGCGTGCCGAAGAAGGGTTTCACGAACCACTTTCGCAAGCAGGTGGAGATCGTGAACCTCGCTTCCCTGGCGGCCTTCGGCGACGGCGAGACAGTGGATATTGCCGCGCTGGTCGCGAAGGGACTCGCCCGGGGCAAGGGCGCCCTTGTGAAGGTGCTGGGAGACGGGGACGCTCCGAAGAACCTCAACGTCAAGGTCAACCGCATCAGCGCAGGAGCTCGGAAGAAGCTCGAAGCCGCTGGTGGCAGCGTGGAGCTCGTGTAGGTGCTCGGCGGTCTACAGAACATCGGAAGAATCCCGGAGCTTCGGCAACGGATCCTGTTCACCTTCGGGATGCTCGCCGTCTATCGGGTGGGGTGCGTGATCGTAACGCCAGGCATCAACCCCCAGGTGATTCGCGATTTCTTCGAGCAGATGTCCGGGACCGTCTTCGGTCTCTTCAGTCTCTTTTCCGGCGGTGCCATCGAGCAGCTCTCGGTGTTCTCGCTGGGCATCATGCCCTACATCAGCGCGACCATCATCTTCCAGCTACTGACGGTGGTGATCCCCCAGCTCGAGGCCCTGAAGAAGGAAGGCGAGCAGGGCCAGAAGAAGATCAACCAATGGTCCCGCTACGCAACAGTGGTCCTCGCTGGCTTCCAGAGTCTGCTGATCGCGACTGCGCTCGAAGGGGGTCAGTTCGGTCAGGGTGCGGTCGTGAATCCGGGCTGGGGCTTCAAGCTGACAACAATGATTACGCTCACCTGTGGCACTGCGTTCATCATGTGGCTCGGCGAGCAGGTCACCGAGCGCGGCATCGGCAACGGGATCTCCCTGATCATCTTCTCCGGCATCATCGTCCGCATCCCGTCGGGTCTGACCCAGATGATGGACCTGATCCGAAATGACCAGTTCTCGCCTGTCGAGGCGATCCTTCTCGGCCTGCTGGTCCTGGTGGTGCTCGGCCTCGTCGTCCTGGTCGAGCGCGCCCAGCGCCGTATCCCGATTCAGCATGCTCGCCGGGTGGTGGGGAGCCGCGCAACCCAGGGCGGAATGAGCTACTTCCCGCTGCGGGTCAATACGGCCGGCGTGATCCCGCCGATCTTTGCCTCGTCGCTGCTGATGTTCCCGGTCACGATTCGGCAGTTCACCGATTCGCCAGCGATTCAGCAGTTCATCGATCAGTTCATGAACCCCGGCACGATGCTCTACAACGGTATCTACGTCGTTCTGATCATCTTCTTCTGTTACTTCTACACCGCGATCATCATCAATCCGACGGATGTCTCGGAGAACATCAAGCGCTTCGGGGGCTATATCCCCGGCATCCGCCCGGGCAAGAAGACTGCTGAGTACATCGACCACGTATTGAGTCGCCTCACGCTCGTCGGTGCCCTCTACGTGTCGCTGATCTGCGTGCTCCCCGTCATCCTGTCGACGCGCTTCAACTTCCCCTTCTACTTCGGGGGCACGGCGGTGCTCATCTGCGTGAGCGTCGCTCTCGACACCGTCGGGCAAGTGGAGTCGCACCTGGTATCGCGCCAGTACGAAGGGCTCGCGAAGGGCACCCGGATTCGTGGGAGGTTGGGACGATGACGGTGTCTCGCATCGTCCTGCTCGGCGCGCCCGGTGCTGGCAAGGGAACGCAGGCGGGTTTTCTGGTCGATCGTCTCGGCGTGCCTCACGTCTCGACCGGCGACATGCTGCGGTCGGCCGTCGAAGCCGAGACGCCGGTGGGCCTGGAGGCCAAGGCCGTGATGGAGTCGGGCGGGCTCGTCGGTGACGACATCGTGATCGCAATCGCTCGAGAGCGGTTGGAAGACGCGGATTGCGAGAAGGGCTTCATCCTGGATGGCTTCCCTCGCACGAGTGCCCAGGCGGAAGCCCTCGATTCCCTGCTTTCCGACCGTGGCACCCCCCTGGACTGCTGTCTTGCCATCAAGACCGATACGGAGGAGGTGGTCGGGCGCGTCCTCAAGCGGGCCGAAATCGAGGGTCGCTCGGATGACACCGAGGAGGCGATCCGAGAGCGCATCCGGGTTTACGAAGAGCAGACCGCGCCGCTACTCGACCATTACCAGGTTCAGGGGCTCGTGGTTGAGGTCGACGGGATGGGCACGGTCGACGAGATCGCGGCTCGGATCGTGGAGGTCCTGGCGTGATCGCCCAGCGTATTCCGATCAAGACCCGGCGCGAGATCGACAGGATGCGCGAGTCCGGCCGCCACGTGGCCGAGATCCTGCTGCTCCTGCGCGAGAAGGCGAAGCCCGGCATGACGACTGGCGAGCTGAACGAGATTGCCGCCGCCGAGATCGAGAGACGGGGCATCCAGTCTTCCTTTCTCGGATACGGTCCCGGCGGGTTGCCGCCGTATCCCGCGGTGCTCTGCGTTTCCGTGAACGATGAGGTCGTCCACGGCATTCCGGGCAAGCGGCAGCTGAAGGAGGGCGACCTCCTGAGTCTCGACTTCGGTATCACGACGGGCGGCTTCCACGGGGATTCGGCCTGCACGATTCCGGTAGGCGAGGTCGATGACGATGCGCGCGACCTGATGGAGACCACGCGAGACTCGCTCTACGACGCGATCGACCAGATGCGTCCAGGGAACCGCCTGTCGGACATCGGTCACGCGGTGCAGACCCGAGCCGAGAGCAAGGGATACGAAGTCGTGCGCCAGTTCGTGGGCCACGGAATCGGCCGCGTGATGCACGAGTTGCCTCAGATTCCGAATTACGGTCGGCCGGGGCGAGGTCCGCGTCTGCTATCGGGCATGGTTTTCGCGATCGAGCCCATGGTGAACATGGGCAGCGAGAACGTGAAGATGCTCGAGGACGAGTGGACCGCCGTGACCGAGGACGGAGAGATCTCCGCTCATTTCGAACACACGGTTCTCATCAGCGACAACGGACCGGAGGTCCTGACGAGCGTAGAAGGCTCTCACTAGGGGCCGGCGACACCGAGGAAGAGGAAAATGAAGGTTCGATCATCCGTTCGAAAGATGTGCGAGAAGTGCCGGATCATCCGCCGGCGCGGCGTCGTGCGCGTGATCTGCGACAACCCGAAGCACAAGCAGCGCCAGGGCTAAGGAGAATCGAGCATGGCGAGAATTGCAGGCATCGATCTGCCGCGACAAAAGAGAATCGATATCTCGCTCACCTATATCTACGGTATCGGTCGTTCGAAGGCCCTCGTGATCTGCGATCGCGCGGGCGTCGAGGGAGGCACCAAGACCGACCACTTGAGCGAAGCCGAGGTCATCAAGTTACGCGAGGTGATCGAGCGTGAGTACAAGGTTGAGGGCGATCTACGTCGCCAGGTGAATCAGAATATCAAGATGCTGATGGACATCGGTTGTTACCGAGGTCTGCGCCACCGCAGAGGGCTGCCGGTGCGCGGTCAGCGGACTCACACCAACGCGCGAACCCGGAAGGGTCCCGCGAAGGCTGTTGCCGGCAGGAAGAAGCCGGTCAAGTAGAGCAGAAGGCGAGAAACAACTCATGGCTGCTAAGAAGACGATCCGGAAGAAGAAGGTCAAGAAGAACATCCAGACGGGTGTGGCTCACATCCAGTCGACCTTCAACAATACGATCATTACGATCACCGACGTCGGTGGCAACGCCGTTGCGTGGGCGAGCGCCGGTCAGCAGGGCTTCAAGGGGTCGCGGAAGTCGACGCCCTTTGCGGCTCAGATGGCTGCGGAGGAGTGCGCCAAGAAGGCCCAGGAACACGGTATCCGCACCCTGGGTGTGTACGTGAAGGGCCCGGGAGGCGGACGCGAGTCGGCGCTCAGGGCGCTCCAGGGAGCCGGCATGCGAATCACCACGATCCGCGATGTGACGCCCATCCCGCACAACGGCTGTCGCCCCCCGAAGCGGCGCCGAGTCTAACGCGCGCTGTAGCTGAGAAAGAGACGAGAGGAAGACGAATGGCACGTTATCTGGGATCTGCCTGCCGGCTGTGTCGGCGTGAGGGCACGAAGCTCTTCTTGAAGGGCGACCGCTGCTTTACCGAGAAGTGTGCGATAGAGAAGCGCGCCTACCCGCCGGGTATGCACGGTCAGGGCCGCACCCGCTTCTCGGATTTCGGTGTCCAACTCCGCGAGAAGCAGAAGGTGAAGCGGATGTACGGACTGCTGGAAAACCAGTTCCGCAGCACCTTCGCTCGCGCGGCGCGCATGAAGGGTCGGGCGGGCGAAAACCTGCTGATTCTGCTCGAGCGGCGGCTCGACAATGTGGTCTTCCGGCTGGGCTTCGCGACGTCCCGCAACGAGGCACGCCAGCTAGTCCGACATGGACACTTCGACCTCGACGGCCGGAAGGCGAGCACCCCGTCCATCCAGGTCCGTTCCGGACAGGTCGTCACGGTGCGCGAGAAGTCTAAGAAGGTGGTCCGCATCGCAGCCGCTCTCGAGGCCCTCGAGGGTCGTGCTGTGCCGCAGTGGCTCGAGATCGACAAGGAGAACTTCGCAGGGACGGTCAAGCAGATGCCCGCTCGCGAGGACGTCACCCTGCCGATCGAAGAGCAGTTGATCGTCGAATGGTACTCTCGCTGAGCAAGCGCGAGTCGGCGCGATAGCGCTGATCTGCGTTGCGAAGCGATCGAGCTAGGAGGTACGAGTCATGCAACAAGAGTTGATTACAAAGAACTGGAGGGACTTCATCCGACCTCGTCGACTCGAGGTGGAAGAAGAGAGCCTGACCGAAAGCTATGGACGATTCGCGTGCGAGCCCCTCGAGCGCGGCTTCGGCACAACGCTGGGCAACGCCCTGCGTCGGGTCCTACTCTCGTCGCTCCAGGGCAGCGCGATCACGAACGTACGGATCAATGGCGTCCTCCATGAGTTTTCGACGATCCCGGGGGTACTGGAGGATGTCGCGGAGATCGTGTTGAACCTCAAGGAGGTGCGGCTTCGCATGCACGCAGAGGGCCCGAAGGTCCTGGTGGTGCACCGCAAGGGCGAAGGTGTCGTGACTGCGGGCGATCTCGTGTCGGACGACCAGACCGTGGAGGTGATGAATCCCGACCACCACATCTGCACCCTCGGGCCCGAGGCCGACTTCGAGTTCAGCGCAACCGTGGGTCGCGGGAAGGGCTACGTCCTCGCCGAGGTGAACAAGAGCGAAGACATGCCGATCGGCACCGTGCCGATCGACGCGATCTTCTCGCCCGTCAAGAAGATCAACTACACGGTTACGCCGGCGCGCGTCGGTCGCGAGACGAACTACGATCGTCTCAACCTCGAGGTGTGGACGGACGGCGCCGTACACCCTGCAGACGCAGTGGCCTTCGCGGCGAAAATTCTCAAGGAGCAGCTCACCATCTTCATCAATTTCGACGAGCCGGCCGAGACCCTCGAGAGCCTGCCCGACGAGCCGGAGCCGCTGAATCAGAATCTCTTCAAGTCGGTGGACGAACTCGAGCTTTCAGTGCGATCGGCAAATTGTCTCCAGAACGCCAACATTCGCTTCATTGGCGAACTGGTGCAGCGCACCGAGGCCGAGATGCTCAAGACGAAGAACTTCGGCCGAAAGTCCCTCAACGAGATCAAGGAGACCCTCGAGGCACTCGGGCTTTCGTTGGGGACGGCAGTCGACAACCTGCCGCTACGGCAGGAACTCGAGAAGACGCGCGAGCAGCGCGAGGCCTGAAGGATGCGACACCGCAAAAGCGGAAGGAAGCTCAATCGGACGAGTTCTCACCGGAAGGCGCTGATGCGCAACATGGTGACGTCACTCCTCGATCACGAGCGAATCGAGACCACCGACGCGAAGGCGAAGGAGTTGCGCGGGCTCGCCGACCGGATGATCACCCTGGGCAAGCGCGGCGATCTGCACGCTCGCCGGCAGGCTCTCTCGGTGATTCGAAGCAAGGAGGTCACCGCCAAGGTCTTCGACGAGCTGGCGGAACGCTTTCGAGACCGACCGGGTGGTTACACGCGTGTGATCAAGCTGGGCAACCGGGTCGGCGACGCGGCGCCCATCTCGATCATCGAGCTCGTCGAAGACGCTTGATGACGGAGTCCCGGGCCGAGAAGGGCGCCGGGAGCCACCCTCTCGAGTCGTGGATCGTGGGGCTGGTGATCGTGGCCGGCGCTCTGGCGCTGATCTGGCTGGGAGACAGCGACGTCCCGGCCCCGGTTGGCCGCGGCGCGAGCGCCCCGGGCTTCCGGCTGGACCGGCTGGACGGCGAGGGCCCGATCGCGCTCTCGGACTTCCGGGGCCGAGTGGTGCTGGTCAACTTCTGGGCCACATGGTGCAAACCCTGTGAGGACGAGATGTTCTCGATGGAGCGGCTCTACCGGGCGCTCCATCCGTCGGGCTTTGAGTTGGTAGCGGTGTCGGTCGATGAAGATCCCAGCGATGTCGCGGCCTTTCGTGACCGCATGGCCATCAGCTTTCCAATCGCCCTCGACCCCAGCCAGGAGGTCTCCCGGCTCTACCAGACCACCGGCTTCCCCGAGTCACTGCTGGTGGATCGGGATGGGACGGTTCTGGAGCGCTACGTGGGCCCACGGGATTGGGGGCTCTACCAAGAGCGGATCCGATCCCTGATTTCCACGGACGGCTGAGGGCTCTTGTCCAGCTGAGGGCTCACCTGGCTTCGATCTGTTTGCCAACTTTGGGCGTGGGGTCCCAAACCCCTTACTTTTCGGTACCCTACAGCGTCGGAGTTGGGGGGTGAGCGGAAGTGCGGGGGGTGAGAACCACCTGGCTGGCGCTGCTGGCGCTGGCCGCTGTCGCCGTCATCGCAGTCGCAGACGGGAAGTCTGGGATTCCGATGTGGTTCCGCCTGCGGAGCGACCTCGACCAGGCCTCTGCGCGGGTCGCGGTGCTGGCCCGAGAGGCGAAGGTCCTGCGAGGCCAGATCGAGGCCCTGTCGAGCGAGCCCTTCGCGCTCGAGCGTGCGATCCGGGAAGATCTGGAGCTGGCGCTGCCCGGAGAAATCGTCGTCCGTTTCGACCGTCAAGAAGCGGACTGGTAGACCCCCCGCGAGAGCAATCGTTTGAGTGACGTACGAGACAAGCTGGCGGACCAGCTCGCGCAGGCTGTCTCCGCCCTTCTGGCGGAGGCCGGAGACAGTGGGGGAGATCCCCCCGAGGTCTCCCTCAGCATCCCGCGCCAGAAGAGTCACGGTGACTTCGCCTGCAACGTCGCCATGCAGCTCGCCGGCCGTCTCCGGAAGTCGCCGCGGGACATCGGGACGGCGCTCGTAGAGAAGCTCGGCGATGCCGGAGGCCTCGTCGCTCGTTCCGAGGTGGCGGGACCGGGCTTCGTGAACGTGTGGCTCGCCGAGGCTCGCTGGCTCGACGTGCTTCGCGGAATCCTCGAGGCGGGCGAACGATACGGTCGGTCGAACGAGGGGAAGCAACGCCGCGTCCAGGTGGAGTTCGTATCCGCGAACCCGACGGGTCCGCTCAGTACGGGTCATGGGCGGCAGGGCGTGCTCGGTGACTGCATCGCGCGGCTTCTCGACTTCACCGACTGGGACGTGACTCGCGAGTTCTACTTCAACGACGGCGGACGCCAGATGCGAGTCCTCGGGGAGTCGGTGAAGGCGCGCTATCTGGAATGTCTGAACGAGGCCGCACCGCCGCCCGAGTCGGCGCTAGAGGATCCCGAGAATGCGTGGATCGAGCGCGTCGGCGACCTGCCCGTCGTATTTCCGAGAGACGGCTACCGCGGCGAGTACGTTCGCGAGATCGCAGAGAGCTTGCGCGGGGAGAAGGGCGCGGCGCTGGTGGACGAAGAGGCGACCGGCGTCTTCCTCTCGGCTGCCAAGGAGACGATCTTTGCCGAGATCCGGTCTACCCTCGACACCATTGGCATCCACTTCGACGAATACTTCAACGAGAAGTCCCTCTACGACGACGGACAACTCGATGCGGTTCTCGCAGAGATGCGCGCGCAGGGGATGATCTACGAGGCCGAGGGTGCCGTCTGGTTCAAGGCGACGGCCCTGGGCCTGGATCGCGACCGGGTGGTGGTTCGGAGCAATGGCGAGCCCACCTACCTGCTTCCCGACATCGCCTACCATCGCGACAAGTACCGCCGGGGTTTCGAGGCCATCATCGACGTGATGGGTGCCGACCACATCGAGCAGTTTCCATTCGTGCGGGCCGCGGTCGGCGCCCTCGGCTGTGATCCGCAGCGCCTGGAACTCGTCCTCCACCAGTTCGTCACGATCACCAGCGGTGGCGAGAAGCTGAAGCAATCGACCCGGCGCGCAAACTTCGTGACGATCGACGAGCTTGTCGAGGAGGTCGGAGTCGACGTATTCCGCTTCTTCATGGTGGAACGAAAAGCCGACGGGCATCTGGACTTCGACCTCGACCTGGCGAAGGATCGAAACTGGAAGAAGAACCCCGCCTACTACGTACAGTACGCCCACGCACGAACCCACGGGATCCAACGCAAGGCTGCTGAGTTGGGGGCTGCGGCTGCGGGCGCCTTCGATGCCGGCCGTCTTGTGCTGTCGGAAGAAATCGAGCTGATCAGGAAGCTCGGCGAGTTTCCGGGCCTGGTCCGCCGGGCCGCGGAAACTCGGGAGCCCCACCACGTCGCCTACTACCTGCGCGATCTGGCGGGGCTCTTCCATCCCTACGTGCAGGACGGGACACGTCACCGTGTAGTGTCCGACGATGCCGGGCTCACGTCCGCACGTCTCGCGTTGATGCGGGCCGTGCAGGTGGTGCTAGCGAATGGACTCTGGCTCCTGGGAATCTCGGCGCCGGAGCAGATGTAGTTGAACCAATCTCAGGGGGGAGGCATGCGCGACGCAAGCGTCAGAGAAGGGAAACCCGGCTGGTTCGCCAGCTTCTTGGGCGCGGCGGTCCTCATCGCCGGTGGATTCGGATTGGGCCTCGTGGCCGGGGTGGTCTCGGAGGAGCCCGAACTCGTCGTCGGCCATCTGGTGGGTCGCAGCGAGGAGGTGGCCTGGCTGCCAGACGCGGAGCCGGAACTCGTGTCGAGGGACGGCGAAGGGGCCGTTCTCGAAGCTGAGACGGTCCTCATTGGGGAAGTGAACGGGCGGGGACAGCCACAACCGGTGCTGCCGGCCGTGGCCGCGCCGCCGCCCGAGCGGCGGCCAAGCGGGAACGACCAGGATCGCGACATCGGTCGCTCCCCGTCGACCCCAGCGGCCGTGAGAGCGGGCTATTCCGTCCAGGTCGGGGCTTTTGTCGAGGGCGGTGCGGCGGAGAACGTGCGTCAGCAGCTCAGAAGCAAGGGCTTCGCTAGCTACGTGATTGCCGCGAAGCACTCCAGGGACGGGCGGTGGCGGGTGCGGGTCGGCCCGGTTCCCAGCAAGGGAGCGGCCGAGAAGTTGGCGTCTCGTCTCAAGACGGAGGAGCGGCTTCCGACCTGGGTCGTTACCGAGGGAGGAGGCTGAGCGGGGCGCGATGCTCGCCGAGCGCGAGAGATCGGTCCCCGTCGCAACGTCGGATGGGACTTCGCTACATCGTCACCGGATCCCAGGGGCAGCTGGGACGTTGTTTGGTTCGTGAGCTCAGCAAGGCTGGGTCGACGGATCAGCTCGCCGCCGCATTCTCCCACGCCGACTTGGACATCGGCGATCGCGATCGTGTCGCTCGTGCGTTCGATTGCTGGGCGGGAAGCCCTCCCGATGTTCTGGTGAATGCGGCCGCCTACAACCAGGTCGACCGTTGTGAGAGTGACGGTGCCGAGGCGGCCATGCGGGTGAACGGAGAGGGCCCCGGGATCCTCGCCGCAGCTTGCCAGGCCGCAGGAATCCGGCTTCTTCATGTGTCCAGCGACTACGTGTTTTCGGGAGATAGTGACGCGCCCGTACCAGAGGATGCCGCGCCGTCGCCCCGGAGCGCCTATGGACGAAGTAAGCTTGCCGGCGAGCAGCGGGTGCGCGAGGTGTCCCAGCAGGCGATCATCATTCGCACCAGCTGGGTCTTCGGCCCCGGCAAGAACTTCGTGGGGGCGATCGTGCGCCAGGCGCGCCTCCGGCGGGCGGGAGAGGCCGAGGGACCATTGCGAGTCGTCGACGATCAGCGGGGATGCCCGACCTACGCGGCGGATCTGGCCGAGGCGTGCCGGACGCTTGCGACGGGGTCGGCCCCGGGCGGGATCTATCACTGGCAGAACGCGCCGGACCCCGGGGATCCGCAGGCTCCTACCTGGTGGGATTTTGCGCGCGCCATCCTCGACGGTGCCGGCTACTCGGATCTCGAGATCGATCGCGTTACCACTGAAGACATTGCTGCTGCGGCGCCACGTCCCGCTTACTCGGTGCTGAGCTGCGAGCGTGCCGAGGCCCAGGGTGCATCTCGTCGAAGCTGGCGCGAGGCGCTCGCCGCATATCTCGGCTCTGAGGATTTCCGGGCGCAGCTGGAGTTGCCCTGATGTCTGCTCCCCGACCCAGCAAGATCCGAAACTTCTGCATCATCGCGCACATCGATCACGGCAAGAGCACCCTCGCGGATCGCATGCTCGAGGCGACCCACACGCTCTCGGAACGTGAGCAGAAGGATCAGTTTCTCGACAACATGGACCTCGAGCGGGAGCGCGGGATCACGATCAAGGCCCGGACGGTTCGCATGCGCTTCCGGGCGGCCGACGGGGAGGAGTACCTCCTCAACCTGATCGATACGCCCGGGCACGTGGATTTCTCCTACGAGGTCTCTCGGGCGCTGGCGGCCTGCGAGGGCGCTGTGCTGGTTGTCGACGCGGCGCAGGGCATCGAAGCCCAGACCCTGGCGAACGCCTACCTCGCGGTGGATGCGGACCTCGAGATCATCCCGGTGCTCAACAAGATCGACCTGCCCGCCGCGGATCCCGACGGGGTCGCGCGCGAGATCGAGGATGTCATCGGGCTCGACGCGAGCAGGGTGCTCCACGTCTCTGCAAAGGACGGGACCGGTGTGCCGGAGCTGCTCCAGGCGATCGTCGACCGGGTCCCGGCGCCCCAGGGTGATCCCGAAGGGTTGACCCGCGCCCTTGTCTTCGATTCGTGGTTCGACACCTACGTGGGCGTGGTGCTGCTGACACGGGTGATGGAGGGCCGCGTCACGCAGGGCGACTCGATTCGCCTGATGATGGGAGGGATCGAGCGAGAGGTGAATCAGCTCGCCGTTCTCGAGCCGGCTCAGCGCGCGGTTTCGCAGCTCGCGGCCGGAGAAGTGGGGCTCGTGATCGCGAGCATCAAGACCCTCACCGACGTGAAGGTCGGCGACACTGTGACGACCCTTGCGCGTCCGGCCAGCGAGCCGCTGCCCGGCTTTCGGGAATCCAAGCCGATGGTGTTCGCCGGTCTCTATCCGGTGGAAGCGGAGTCCTACCAAGATCTCAAGAGTTCCCTCGAGAAGCTGAAGCTCAACGACTCCTCCTTCACCTACGATCCCGAGACCAGCGCGGCACTCGGTTTCGGGTTCCGCTGCGGCTTTCTCGGTTTCTTGCACGCCGAGATCATCCAAGAGCGTCTCGAGCGGGAATACAATCTCGACCTGATCACGACGGCGCCGACGGTTCGCTACCGGGTCGTTCCGAAGTCCGGTGACCCCTTCGAGATCGAAACCCCGGCAGCACTTCCCGATGCCGGCGATATCGATCGCGTCGAGGAGCCCTTCATCCGCGCGACGATCCACGTGCCTTCGGACTATCTCGGGGCCGTCATCGGTCTGTGCCAGGATCGACGAGGTAGCCAGCACTCGATGACCCAACACGGAAAGCGCGTCCAGGTAGAGTACGACCTGCCGCTCGCAGACGTGGTGACCGACTTCCACGACCGCCTCAAGAGCGTCACGCGGGGCTACGGCTCCTTTGACTACGAACTCGTGGCCTACAGGCCGGGTGATCTCGTGAAGCTCGACATTCTGGTGAACGGCGATCCAGTCGATGCGCTCTCCCTCATCGTCCACCGGGAGTACGCCTACGCGAGGGGCAACGAGCTGACTCGGAAGCTCAAGCAGTTCATTCCCCGCCAGCAGTTTCCCGTGGCCATCCAGGCGGCAATCGGATCTCGGGTGATAGCCCGGACCTCGGTGAAGGCGCTTCGAAAGAACGTCACGGCCAAGTGCTACGGTGGAGACATCACGCGAAAGCGCAAGCTGCTCGAGAAGCAGAAGGAGGGCAAGAAGCGCATGAAGCGCGTGGGTTCGGTCGAGATCCCGCAGGAGGCGTTCCTTGCGGCCCTGCGGCTGGGAGAAGAATAGACGTGGCACGGAGTTCCAGGAGCGGCGGCGCGGAGCCCGAGGCGAGGCCGGCCGGTGCCTTGGCGCGTGTCTGGGAGCAGTTGAGCACGCTCCTACTGGCGATCGCGATCGCGCTCACGATCCGTGTCTTCGTCATCGAGCCGTTTCGGATTCCGTCGGAGTCCATGCTTCCGACCCTCTTGATCGGTGATCACCTGTTCGTGAACAAGTTCGCTTACGGAGCGAAAGTGCCGTTCACTGACATCCGTCTGCCCGGGTTCCGGGAGCCCGAGCGCGGCGACGTCGTGGTATTTGTGGTCGCGCGGGAACTCAATCGCGGCATGCCTAGGATCTATCCCGCCGACAAGCGGCCGGACTTGCCGCGGGACGATTTCGTGAAGCGGATCGTGGGCCTCCCGGGGGACCGGCTAGAGGTGCGAAATAACCGCCTATACGTCAACGACCGGCTGGTAGAGATCAGCGAGAGCGACGGTGTGTTCCTCGACGACTCGGGTCATGGCCTCGCTATCCAACGAGAACGCCTGGACGGTTGCGATCACGCAGTGCTGGATGATCCCGCCATTCCGGGCCAACGGAGGTCACCCGTGGTCGTGCCTCCGGGCCGCTACTTCGTGATGGGCGACAACCGGGACCACTCGAACGACAGCCGGATCTGGGGCACCGTGCGCTTCGAGGAGATCCGGGGGCCCGCTTTCATCCTCTACTGGTCCTGGGACGTGAACGGAAACTTCCTCCAGTTCCTGAATCCGGTGAACTGGTGGACGGCGGAGAAGCGCTGGAGCCGGGTCTTCAGCCGCGTCCGATGCTTCGAGCCGGGCGAGAGCCTGGCGGAGAGGGGAATCGGGGCCCCCAGCGCGACTGGCAGCTGAGCGGATTGACGGGCGGGGGCCAAGCGGTATGCTGCGCCGCGGCCCTTGAGGCCGGACCTTTTAACTCCGTCCCGAGAGACGGACAAAGGTGCCTTCGTGACTCCCCCTGAGCCTGATTCCCAGCCCCAAGTACGTCCCCAAGAGCCTCTTCGCCGCACTGCGGGGAGTGTTCTCGACGACGTCGCCATCCGACGCTGCCTCACGCGCATCGCGCACGAGCTGGTCGAACGGCACGACTCCCTGCAGGATCTCTACCTGGTGGCGGTCCCGAATGGCGGCGTGCCGCTGGGTCGGATGCTGGTCGAGGACCTCGAGAAGCTCACCGGCATCCGGGTGCCCCTGGGCCTCCTCGACACGACCCTCTATCGGGATGACGTTCTCGTGACCGCCCAACGTCCTCGCCTACGCGTGACCGAAATGCCGTCGTCCGTCGACGAGCGCGTGGTGGTTCTGGTCGACGACGTCGTGAACACGGGCCGGACGATCCGAGCCGCGATGGACGCGTTGATGGACTTCGGCCGGCCTCGCGTGGTGCAGGTGGTGGCTCTGGTCGACCGTGGGCACCGGGAGCTGCCGATCAAGATCGACTTCGTGGGCAAGAACATTCCGACCCAGCCCGGTGAGTCGGTGAGGCTGCGCGGCCGGGACTCCGACGATCTCGAGGGACCTCTCGAAGTCGTGCTCGAAAGGGAAGGGTAGGGGGCAGGCGTGCGGGGAAAGGACCTTCTGACAATCGAAGATCTGGCGCGGTCCGACATCGAGTTGATCCTGGATACCGCCCAGCGCATGACCGAGATCGGTACCCGCGAGGTCAAGAAGGTGCCGACGTTGCGAGGGCGGACTGTCGTCAACCTCTTCTTCGAGCCTTCGACTCGCACCCAGACGAGCTTCGAGATCGCCGGCAAGCGACTCGCCGCTGATGTGATCAACTTCTCCTCCTCGTCCTCGAGCCTGTTGAAGAACGAGAGCATTCTCGATACGGCGAAGACCCTGGATGCCATGGATCCGGACTGCGTAATCGTTCGGCACGGCGTGGCCGGCGTGCCCAAGCGGATCGCCGACGTCCTGACGGCCCCGGTCATCAATGCTGGGGACGGTGCCCACGAGCACCCCTCCCAGGCCCTTCTGGACATGCTCACGGTGTTCCAGCAGAAAGACCGTTTGGATGGGCTGACCGTCGCGATCATCGGCGACATCGCGCACTCGCGAGTGGCCCGCTCGAACATTTACGGATTCAGCAAGATGGGCGCCGAAGTGCGCGTCGCCGGCCCGCCGACGATGCTTCCCGCCAACGTCGAGGCGCTCGGAGTCAAGTCCTACACGTCGCTTCGCGAGGTACTCGACGGTGCGGATGTCGTCATGGCTCTTCGGATTCAGCTCGAGCGCCTGGATGGCGCGATCTTCCCGAGCGTTCGCGAGTACTCGGCCACCTTCGGGCTCGATCGGGCGAAGCTCCGTTACGCGAAGGACGGTGCCATCGTGATGCATCCGGGTCCAGTGAACCGGGGTGTGGAACTCTCCCACGATCTCGCCGACCACCGCCCCAGTGTGATCCTGGATCAAGTGCGCAACGGTGTCGCTCTGCGGATGGCCTTGCTGTATCTCATTGCGGGCCGAGCCCCAAGGCAAGACGAGGAGTAGACCCGTTGGCCAAGCTGATGATTCGGGGAGGACGCGTACTCGACCCCGCCAGCGAGATCGATGAGAGCGCCGACGTGCTCATCGACGATGGAGCGATCGTGGCGGTCGGGCCGGAACTGGATGCGCGAGGCGCCGAGGTCCTCGATGCGACCGGCTGTTGGGTCGCGCCAGGATTCGTCGACCTCCACACGCACCTGCGGGAGCCGGGCCAGGAGTACAAGGAAGACCTGGGCTCCGGGGGCCGATCCGCCGTGGCCGGCGGTTTCACATCCGTGATGTGCATGGCGAATACGGATCCGGTGAACGATGACCCGGCCGTCACCGAGTACATCCTCAACCGCGCCAAGGCGGACTCGCCTGCGAAGATCTATCCGATTGCGGCGGCCACGATGGGTCTCGAAGGCCGGGTGATGACGGAGATGGTGGCTCTCTCCAAGGCGGGTGCTGTCGCGTTCAGCGATGACGGGAAGACCATCTCGGATGGTGGGATCATGCGCCGGGTGCTCGAGTACTCGAAGCTCACCGACGCCCCGGTTGTGGTCCATGCCGAGGATTGCGCGCTGCGGGGCGAGGGCGTCGTCAACGAGGGACCCGTCTCGACGAAGCTCGGGCTTCCGGGGAATCCCTGTCTTGCGGAGGACGTCCTCGTTGCACGCGACCTGATGCTCGCCGGGCTCACCGGTGCCCGGCTGCACGTGGCCCACGTCTCGTCGGCGGGCGCGGTAGAACTGATACGGCGCGCCCGTGAAGAAGGGCTCTCGGTGACCGCCGAGGTCACGCCCCACCACCTGACCCTCACCGACGAGGCCACGCTCGGTTACGACACGAACACCAAGATGGCCCCGCCGCTCCGTTCGCGCGCTGATGTAGACGCGTGCCGCAGGGCTCTCGCCGAAGGGGTGATCGACGTGATCGCGACTGATCACGCTCCCCACGCCGTTCACGAGAAGGAGGTGGAGTTCGTTTCCGCACCTCCGGGAGTCCTCGGTTTCGAGACGGCCTATGCGGTGTGTATGGCTCTTGTGCGCGAAGACGAGCTCGCGCCCCTCGAGCTGATTCGTCGGATGTCGACGACCGCCTGCAAAATCATGAATATTCCCGGGGGTAGCCTCGCCGTCGGCCAGTCCGGCGACGTCGTGGTCCTCGATCCCGAGCGAGTCTGGACCTACGACCCTGCCAAGGGTTACTCGAAGAGCCGAAACTCACCCTGGGCCGGTGCGGAACTCACCGGCCGGGTGATCGCGACGGTCGTCGAGGGTCGCCTGGTCTACCACAGCGACAGAGGGGTGCTAGTGCCGTGAGCCCGAGAGGTGCGGCCAGCCCGCCGAAAGGCGCGCGGCTGGTCTTGGCCGACGGCACGGTCTATCGGGGTCTCGCCTTCGGGGCCGAGGCCGTGCGAAGCGGCGAGGTCGTCTTCAACACGTCGATGACCGGCTACCAGGAGATCCTGACGGATCCGTCCTATGCGGGGCAGATCGTCACGATGACGTACACCGAGATCGGTAACGTCGGGGTGAATCCCTCCGACGAGGAGTCAGCCCGCCCCTTTCTCGAGGGCTTCGTCGTCAAGGAGCTGTGCCAATTTCCGAGCAACTGGCGCGCCGAGGGAGAACTCGACGGCTACCTGAGAGAGGCGGGGGTTCCGGGCCTCTCGGGCATCGACACCCGGGCGCTCGTCCGGCGGATCCGCGACGGGGGGGCCCAGGTGGCCGTCCTCAGCACGGACCCGGCGGTGCAGGACGAGGGCGAGTTGATCGCTCGCGCCCGAAGTGCGCCGGGGCTGGAGGGTGTCGACTGGGTCGATGCCGTGACGTGCAGCGAGATCTACGAATGGCGCGAGGGAGCCTGGCCGGGAATCCAGGGGCAGCTGCCCCGGCCCGAGAGGCCGATGCCGACTCTCAGGGTTGTTGCGTACGACTTCGGGGTGAAGCGCAACATCCTGCGTCTGCTCGTCGAGCATGGATTCGATGTCACGGTCGTGCCCGCCAAGACGACGGCGGCGGAGGCTCTCGCCCTCGAGCCCGATGCGATCTTCCTGTCGAACGGCCCCGGTGACCCCGAGGCGGTTCAAGGAGTTCGCGACACGGTTCGCGAGTTGTCGCACGCCAAGCCCTTGTTCGGGATCTGTCTCGGACACCAGATCCTGGGTCTCGCCCTGGGCGGCCAGACGGAAAAGCTCAAGTTCGGGCATCACGGTGGCAACCAGCCCGGCAAGGATCTGGCGACCGGCAAGGTGGCGATCTGCGCCGAGAACCACGGCTATGCGGTCAACGCCGAATCCCTGCGTACTGCTGGTGAGCCCGTCGAGATCACTCACGTCAACCTGAACGACGACACCGTCGAAGGCCTTGCCCACACACTGCGGCCGGTCTTCTCCGTGCAGTACCACCCCGAAGCGTCTCCAGGGCCTCACGACGCTTCGTTCTTCTTCCGCCGCTTCCGCGAGATGACGGAACGGCACCTGGCAGGCGAGAGGGTGACGGGTGCCCAGATCGCGCGCGAGGCGGGTTAGGCGTGCCGAAGCGCGACGACATCCACAGCATCCTGCTGATTGGCTCGGGTCCAATCGTCATCGGCCAGGCGTGCGAGTTCGACTACTCGGGCACCCAGGCCTGCAAGGCGCTTCGAGAGGAGGGCTATAAGGTCACGCTGGTGAACTCGAATCCCGCGACGATCATGACCGACCCGGAGACCGCGGAGCGCACCTACATCGAGCCCATGACGGTGGAGAGCGTCGAGAAGATCATCGCTGTCGAGCGGCCCGATGCGCTGCTGCCGACGATCGGCGGCCAGACTGGCCTGAACCTGGCGGTTCGACTCCACGAGGCGGGAGTACTCGATCGCTACGGGGTGCAACTCATCGGTGCGAACCTCGATGCCATCCACAAGGCCGAGGACCGGCAGCTGTTTGCCGAGGCGATGAGG
Source organism: Myxococcota bacterium (assembly GCA_046583095.1). Lineage (GTDB taxonomy): Bacteria > Myxococcota_A > UBA9160 > UBA9160 > UBA4427 > JAJDAN01. Next base: position 25,245 of record JAYGDB010000210.1, read on the forward strand.
CGCATCGGGCTGGCGGTTCCCCGCTCCGGAATTGCCACCTCGCTCGAAGAAGCGCGGGACGTGGTCACGAAAACTGGCATCCCCGCGATTATTCGTCCGAGTTTCACGCTGGGCGGCACCGGCAGCAGCGTTGCGTTTCGAGAGGAGGATTTCGATGAGCTCGTCCAGTGGGCGCTGGACCAGTCTCCTCAGCACGAGTGTTTGATCGAGCAGAGCGTCCTCGGTTGGAAGGAATACGAACTCGAGGTGATGCGCGATCGCGCCGATAATGTCGTGATCGTCTGTTCGATCGAGAACTTCGACGCCATGGGGGTGCATACCGGCGACTCGATCACAGTGGCGCCGGCTCAAACGCTCACCGATCGCGAGTACCAGGAAATGCGAGACGCCGCAGTCGCGATCATGCGAGAGATCGGTGTCGACACGGGGGGGTCGAACGTACAGTTCGCGGTGGATCCCGAGACCGGCGCGATGATCGTGATCGAGATGAACCCGCGGGTCTCGCGGTCGTCTGCACTCGCCTCGAAGGCTACAGGATTTCCGATTGCGAAGATCGCCGCGAAGCTGGCAGTGGGCTTCACACTCGACGAGATCCGGAACGACATCACGCGCGAGACACCGGCGAGTTTCGAGCCCTCGATCGACTACGTGGTCACGAAGGTGCCGCGTTTTGCGTTCGAGAAATTTCCAGACGCCGACAGCATGCTCACGACCCAGATGAAGTCGGTCGGCGAGGCGATGGCAATCGGTCGAACTTTCAAGGAGAGTCTGCAGAAGGCAATCCGCTCTCTCGAGATCGG
>JAYGDB010000199.1:0-3620 GCA_046583095.1 Myxococcota bacterium
CGCATGCGGAAGCGAGGGCGGCAAGCGTGCGGAGAAGAAGCGCCAACTCGCACAGCGCACGCTGGAGCTCGTGAGCGTGCCGCCTCGCAGCTACCGCGACGGAGCGCCGCTGCCCTTCGTCCCGGGCTTTCGCCATCTCTCGATGACTCTCCAGATCTACGACGGCGACAAGGACCGCGCACGCGCCCACTACGAGCAGACGCGCGAGATCACGACCGACGAGGAGCGCGGGCTCTTCGACCAGCGCGCGGCATCCTGCTGGCGCTGGATCGAAATCCATGCGCCCGACGACTTCCGCTATCGCATCCGCGGCGAGCCCGTGAAGCGCACGCTGAGCGACGACCAGCGCACCGTGCTGACACGCATCGTCGACGTGCTCGACGCGCACCCCGACATCGACGAGCAGACCCTCATCCCGCACTTGAAGATCATGTGCGAGGGCACCTCGCTCGAGCCGGTGAGCTTCTTTCCGCTGGCCTACGACCTCCTGCTCGACCGCGAGAAGGGCCCGAAGTTCACCACGCTCGTGAGTGCCATGGGCACCGCGCGGGTCTTGCCTCTCCTGCGCGCGAGCCTCGAGTAGGCGCGACACAGGGGACGCTCACTGGGCCCCAGTTGAGTTTACCGAGAATCCCGAATGGCAGCGGCAAGGACCCGGTTCACACCGCGGTGACAGTCTCTGCTGGACTGCCCGGGGCAATCCCGGTTAGGCTTCCGCGGTACGCCCGCGAAGTCGATCGTGAGAGGAGTCAGCATGCGAATCGTCGATGCCGACAGTCACTTCATGGAGCCCCTCGGCTGGTTCCAGGAAAGCTTCCCCGAACTCGCCTCCCGCTGCCCGGCGGTTCCCCTGGTCGACATGGTGCTCGAGGCCCTGATGGGCGACCTCGTGACCTCCCTGCCGCCCGGGCTCTCGCTCGGCGCGCGTGACCTGCTGCCGCAGGGCCTGCTCGACATGCTCGACCGCTGGGACGACATGGAGCAGCTGAACGCGAGCGACACGGGCGAGACTCGCGACCGCGTGGACGAGATGCAGGCGGCACGCGGCTGGTCGCCCGCCCAGTACGAGGGCAAGGCTCGCCTGGCATGGGTCGACAAGAAGGGAATCGACGTCCAGGTGATGCTGCCGACCCTGGGCTACATGCCCTATCGCGCCGCCATGCAACAGGGCCTGCGCGAGATCGCCTTCGAAGCGCTCGCCGCCTACAACACCTGGGCGGCCCACCAGCTCGAGGGGTACACGGATCGGCTGATTCCCGTCAGCCTCGTCGATCTGGGTGATCTCGAGTGGAGCCTGGCCGAGATCCAGCGGATGCGTGCGCTGGGCAGTCGGGTCGTGCAGATCCGGGCAGAACCGGCCGGGGGCAAGTCCCTCGCCCATCCCGACTTCGAGCGCTTCTGGTCGACCGTCGTCGACCTGGACATGACGATCATGCTCCACGTGGGTGGCGGCCGGGCCGCGGTCGACCCGGGCTGGATCGACAACGGCGGGCACCCGATGGATTTCTCGCTGATGTACAACGCGTTCGTGAGACGCCTGGTGCCCGAGCTGGCGCTGTCAGCCCTGATCCTGCGTGGTGTTCCCGAGCGCCACCCGAAACTCCGCTTCATCGTGTCCGAGCTCGGCACCCACTGGATCCCCGGCTTCCTCTCACGGCTCGATGCCGGCGTCGAGCGGTCGAAGAGCGCGACCGGTGGCATGAGCGACGACTTCGACCACCTGAAGCTCCAGCCCAGCGAGTACTTCCAGCGCCAGGTGCGCGTCTCCGTGCTGGCGAGCGAGCCCGGCCTCGACGGCATCATGCGCCGGGCGCCGGAAGGCGTTCTCGTGTTCTCCTCCGACTACCCGCACCCGGAGGGCACTCGCGAGCCGAAGAAGATCTTCGACGACCTCCTCGCCGAAAGCGACACGCACACGCGCGAGCAATTCTACGGCGAATCACTCGCCGCACTGATGGGCATCTGAGCGGAGAGCCAGACGCCGTCGCGTCCAGCGCGATCGAACAGCGTGCCGCGGTTTTCTAGGTCGCCTTGGGCGCCGGCTGACGCTTCCGACGCCTCCGCGCCGGCTTCTTGCCTCTCGACTTCCGGGATGATTTCTTGCGTTTCGGGGTTCGCTTTCGGATCGGCTCGAAGAATGTGAGAGGCCGACTCGGAGCGCGACGACAGACATCGCAGATACCGCACTCCTCCTCGATGGTGACGTCGAAATACTCGCCGACCAACTGGGCGCGGCAACGCTCGGCGATCGCGTACTTGTGGATCGCGTCCAGGCGCGTGGCGTCCTTGTTCCGCAAGGTGCGCAGCTGTTCTCTCAGGCGGCGTGCTTCCTGCACGAGTTCCTTGTGTGTCACGAGCGTTTCGACCAGCTTGGACTCACCGAGGTGGACGAGACCCGCAGATTCGAACATCGCGACCGCAGCGCCGGTGACTCTCTGAGAGACTCTCGAAGATGCGGCCAGATCCACCACGCTGGGATCGCGCTGCTCTTCGACGTAGAAGGCCAGGGCCTTCGCCACCTGGAACAGCTGGATCGGATTCACGCGACTCTGGCTGAGCAGGAATTCGTGGATGTCCCGGTCCATCTCGTGGTGGAGGAGGATGCAGTGCGAGCGGCGCCCGTCTCGACCCGCACGGCCGGCCTCCTGCACATACTGCTCGAGCGAGGCCGGCGTCTGGAAGTGCACCACGTAGCGAAAGTCCCGCTTGTCGATCCCGAGTCCGAATGCGCTCGTGGCGACCATGACGCGTCGCTGGCCGGACTTCATCATCTGCTCCTGCTCGGACTTGCGATCGCTCCCGTTCATCCCACCGTGGTAGCGGTTCACCGGGATGCCCATCTCCTTCAGCGCTCCGTATACCGCGTCCACATCCTTCGTCGTCGAGCAGTAGACGATCCCCGGGCGTCGCAATCGCAGCATCAGCCGACCCAGCGCCCGAAGCCGGGCCGTACTACCGCACTCGATCACGTCGAAGGCGAGGTTCGGGCGATGCGGAGATGCCGCGATCTCGAGCGGGTCGCGAAGCTGGAGGATGCGGCGCAGGTCCTGTCGAACAGGCTCGGTGGCAGTGGCGGTCATCGCCATGACTGGCGGCCGACCGTAGCGTTCCAGCAGCGTCCCCAGCCGCAGATAGGCGGGTCGGAAGTCGTGTCCCCACTCCGAGGCGCAGTGCGCCTCGTCTACCGCGAAGAGCGAGATGCCGGTCTTCGCCAGCACGGGCAGCAGGTCTTGACCCGCCAAGGTCTCGGGCGTCGTCATGACGAGAAGCGGCCCGCCCTCGGCGACGCGCTCGAGCGCTGCACTCCGCGCCTTGCCGCGAATCGTGCCGTCGAAGCGCACCACGGGAATGCCGCGCTTCTCGAGACTCTTCGTCTGGTCTTCGAGCAGTGCGAGGAGCGGTGAGATCACGACGACCGGTCGCTCGAGCAGCATCGACGGAATCTGGAAGCAGGCCGACTTCCCGAATCCCGTCGGCAGAATGACCAGCGAGTCACCGCCGCTCATGGCGTGGGCGATTGCGGTTTCCTGCTCCGGGTAGAGGCGGTCGATCCCGAGAGCCTGGCCAGCCTCTTCGACGGTGGTCGGCGGGACAAAGGGGCGCTGGATCTCGGGCTCGGA
>JAYGDB010000062.1:0-18643 GCA_046583095.1 Myxococcota bacterium
GGCTCGTGGATGCGAATGAAGGAGCGCTTGCCGGGTCCGTCGGTCCACGACTCGAACACGACCTTTCGGTCGCTGGCAAGACGGGGTGACGAGACGGTCATCTCGCACTTGCAGTACGTCCGGTCTCCGCGCATCGCGGCCTCTGCCCGGCTCACCACCTCTTCGACATCGATGCCCTCGGGCGCCGCCTCGAAGTCTGAAGCAGCAGCGAGCCCTGCGATGCAGAGCCCCAGCAGAGAGATCAGCAAGCCGCGTGTCATCTTCCCTCCTCGCCGGGGGGCGATGGCGACATGGGCGCCGCGATCGGGTGCCCGCTCGGAGCCGCAAAGCAACCGAGAGCCGCCTCGCTGATGCGGGCCCGGCACGGCTCGGCGAGCGTCAGTCTGCGGGTCTTCGCGGCGGCCAGAGCGGACATGAAGTGCCTTCGCAGTCTACGACGCAGCCTCAGAGCGTCAAGCGTCGGCCGCGAGCCGCTGCGCTCGGCACCTCGTGAAGCTTCGAATCGCTTCATATGTCTGAGTCGCCCTGCTCCTCGGACTGACTGCCCTTGTCTCGATTGCCGGCCGCGGGAGCTTCGACTCGGACGCTTACCCGCCGACCGTCAACGGCGACCCGCTCTCCTGCGAGCGCGACGACGAGGGACGCTGCGTCGAAACGAACCCCTGCCAACGCGGCCAGCAGTGCCTCGCCGATGACGAGCCGCGGGCCTGGTCATCGCCGATCTACGTCGATTGGAGCGGCTGATCCCCATCCCCTCGCGAACGGCGGCTGCGCCACCGCTGGTAGACGAGCACGCCGAGGACCATGGCGACGGTGATCTGCACCCAGTACGCATCGATCACCGCGAGCAGCCACTCGATCGGCTCCCGCAGCGCCTCTCCGAACGCATAGATCACCAGGAGGCGCGCGAATAGACTCAGGCCTGCCAGGCTCGCGTAGGTTCCCAGAGACATGCCGCCCATGCCGGCCAGCGCGCTCACCGTGGGACCTGCAAAGAAGAGCACCACCATTCGGGGAGCCTTGCGGAACCAGGACTCGATCCAGCGAACGAAGCGAGCAAACCGGGCCGCCCGCTGCTCGAGCCACACCACACCCGCCGGGCCCAGCGCCCGGCCGAGGTGGAAGGACGCCAAGTAGAAGGCAAAGCGGCGCAGTCCCGCCACGAGAAGGAAGGCCCCCGGATCCACGTTGGGCACGACCAGGATCAGGTGCCGCCCAATGGGGCTCAGCGCGATCAGTAGCAGCGGATAGTGGTTGACGAGATAGGCCGACGCGGCCAACCCCACTGCCGACCCGGCCGACAGCAAGCCGAGGACCCACAACGAGCGCGCCGTAAGTCGTCGCTCGTCCGGACCGAGTTGCGCCATGTCCGGCGTCGCAGGATCAGGGCCGAGTGCCAAGCCTGTAAGCTTACCGAAGTCCCTCGGCCGGGGATGTCATGCGGGGCGGAGACCGAGCTAGCGTGTCGGTCGGAGGAGAAGTGATGCCCGAGAGCAAGCCCCACAACTACGAGATGGTCTCGATCTACCACCTGGACCCGAAGGTCCAGGAGGAGCTCCTATCGATCTCTCGCGAGTGCGTCTTCAATTGGTGTACGAGGGACGAGTGGCCCATGGGCGTGATCATGGCGTGCCTGTGGCAGGACGGGAAGATGTGGCTCACCGCCGGCGGCCACCGGCATCGGATCTCCGCCGTCCGGCGAAACCCGCGGGTCTCGATCGTCGTGACGAGCACCGGCACGCACCTCGGTGGCGCCAAGACCGTGACGATCAAGGGCCGCTGCATCGTTCACGAAGACGCCGAAACGAAGGCTTGGTTCTATCCGGCCTTCTCCGCGCACCTGCATCCCGGAAGCGAGCGACGCGCGAAGGACTTCGAGGAGCTGCTCGTCTCGCCCTTGCGCGTCGTGCTGGAGATCGTCCCCGAGAAGTTCATCACCTTCGACGGCGTCAAGATGGCCCAGCACACGGCCGGGGTTCTCGACGAGAGCGAACTGGGCGAGCCGAGCGAGTCCGACACCGTCCGGCTGCAGCAGGAGCTCGAGCGGCGCGGCTTGTCCTGAGCGCGTCAGTCCTGGAAGTGAGGGATGACCTTCTCGCCGAGGTTGCGGATCGTCTGGAGGCAGACCTCCTGGGGGACGGTGCCCATCTGGATCAGGAACATCACCTCGTCGGCGCCGGCTTCGGCCAGTCGCGAGACGTAGTCGGCGGCCTCCTGGGGCGTCCCGTAGGCGTGATTCGGATTGAAGAGACCCGTCGCTTCGGTGCCGATCTCGAGTTTCTCCTCGTTCAGGAAGGCGACGAGCTGCTCCCCCTGGTCCTTTAGCGCCGCGAGGTCATCGCCATCATCGATCTCGGTCGAGGGCGGCGGGGAGTCCGGGCCCGGGTTGTACCAGTGCCGGATCGCCTCCATGAAGAAGCGCTGACCCCGATGCCCGACGGCACGGGCCCGGACGCCATCGTCGAGCACGATCGCCGGACACAGCGCGGCCAGGTGCTCGACCGGGAAGTCCGGGATCTGGCTCTCGGGCGTTCTGCGTTTCACGGCCTCCCGGTAGACGCGATCCTTCTGAGCGATGTCGTCGGGACCGCCAAAGCCGAGAACGAGCGCGCCGAGCCCCCATTCGCCCGCCTGGTTGAGGGTCGTCTCGCGGGTGCAGGCGAGATACATCGGGGGATGCGGCTGCTGGTACGGCTTCGGCAGGATGGGCCGCGGCGGCACGTCGATCGACCCACCGTGGTGCTCGAAGGCCTCCTCGCGCCACATGGCCGGGATCATGCGCGCGCTCTCTTCGAGCTGGCCCGGGATCTCCTCCAACTCGGTCTGAAACGCTCCGGCCTCCTGTGCGGTCCCTCCTTTCCCGATCCCGAAGTCGACGCGCCCCTTCGAGAGGATATCGAGCATGCCGATGCGCTCGGCCACCTTCACCGGGTGATTCATACGAAACGGCAGACACACCACGCCGTGCCCGATCCGGATCCGCTCGGTCTTGGCCGCCACGTAGGCGAGGAACGTTTCGGGAGCACTCATGTGGGCGTACCACTTGAGACAGTGGTGTTCGACCGACCAGATCCGGTCGAAGCCCATCTCTTCGGCGAGCACGGCCTGTTCGACGCACTCGTGCATGATGCGAAACTCGCCATCGCGCGAGGTATCGGCGATCTGCGCCTCGAAGATCATTGAGAATTTCATGGCCGTCGATCATACACGGCCACGGCCGAGAGTTCTCACGCCGACCGCGGGGATACTCCGGGGATCCCGGGGAAGCGAGGCGCTCTCCGCGTGCCCGCTCGGGGAATACAGGCGGAGCAGTCTATCCGCCGGGGAGCGCGCCTTCGGGATCGAGTTCGGCCTGGATCTGCTCGAGGGTGAGGCCCCGCGTCTCGGGTGCGTACTTCATGACGAGCACAGCTCCGAGAATCGGACCGATCGCGACAACGGTGATCGACCAGGAGATGCCGACGACGTAGATCAGGGCGCCGATGATCGCCGGTGTGACGACCTCGGTGATGCGTCCAGTCAGGTTCGTGGTCCACGCGTAACCGGTTGCACGGATCGAGGTCGGGAAGAGCTCCGACGCGTACACGTGCGTGGCAGTGTTCGCAGCCCCGAAGCTGAAAACCGTCGAGATCATCCAGAAGTACTGACCCGCGAGAGTGGTGTGCTGGTAGAGCATGGCGATCGAGATCGCAGCCAGCACGTAGAAGCTCGAGCAGGTGCGCTTTCGGCCCAGCCGTTCGATCGCCCAGGCCGCCACGAAGTGGCCGGCGGTGCCGCCGAAGTAGCCGTAAAAGACGATGTCACCGACCGTGTGCGCCGACAGCCCCAGGTTCTCCCGGGCGAAGATCACGTAGTAGACCACCGAAGGCCCGGTGACGATGTGCACCGAGTTCCAGAGCAGGGTCACGATCGCCGTGCGCCGCCGGTACCGCTTTTGCCACGGGATGGCTGCCTGTCGGAGGAGTTCGCGAAAGCCGAGCCGGGCTCGAGCCGGCAGGCCTTCTTCCAGCTCCTGCGTAGCCGAAAAGCGGCGCGTCTCCCGCATGGCCACGCGCAGCAACACGATCAGCAGCAGTGGGAAGATCCCGAGGATGTAGAGGGCACGCCAGTTCTCGCCGTCCTGTGCCAGGCCCACGGCACCCTGAACCCAGAAGACGATGCTGCTTCCGAACCCGTGCAGCCAGTTGCTCTCGGCCCCCTCGGCAAGCAGCACGAAGGGCTGGACACCCTTCGCCATCACCATCACGCCAACCGTCGCGAGGCTGGTGAGGATCGCAATGGCACGGCCTCGATAGCGGGCGGGAAATTCCTCCCCCGCCATGATCACGGCAAGCGAGTACTCCGCCGTCAGGAACAGCCGGGAGAGCATCTGGCACGCCACGAACTGGTACTTGTCGGTCACGAAGGCCGTGAGGCCGTTGAAGAGCGTGAAGCCCACCACCGTCACCAGCATCAGGTTGCGGCGCCCGAAACGGTCCGCGTAGAGAAGGAAGACGAACGACGCCATCACACCCAGACGGATCACGGAGTTGAGGAGCCCCCACTCCGCGACGTCGATATCGAGGGTGCGCCGGCTCTCTGGCGCAGCGAAGCTCAGCATGCCGGAGTCGAAGCCGTCAAAGAGCGTCGCCGTCGAGAGCAGAAGAAAGAGGAACCAGAGATACGGAGTCATCGTGTCCGCTTCGAGAGAAGCGGACACGGCGCGCCCATCAGCCATCTCGAGACTCTATCAGCGGTCGGCCCGGGAGGGCCTGTTGCCGAGATGGCCCACCTCGGAGCGGGACCGAGAGTCGAGCCAGCACTCGGCGCAAGCGAATCCCGGGATTCACCAGCTAGTCTCTCGGGAACGCCGGACCCCCCCTGCACGACCTCGCCTCCGGTGAAATCGAAGGCTCGGAAAAGGCGTTCGAAGCGAGTAGCCGAGGAGGACTGAAAGCGTGAAGTTCGGAATCTTCTACGAGCACCAGTTGCCGCGCCCGTGGAAACAGGACAGCGAGTACCGCCTCTTCCATCAGTCCCTCGACCAGATCGAACTCGCCGACCAGCTCGGCTTCGACTACGCGTGGGAGGTGGAGCACCACTTCCTCGAGGAGTACTCGCACTCGTCCGCCCCCGAGGTCTTCCTGGCAGCCGCGAGCCAGCGAACGAAGAACATCCGACTCGGCCACGGCATCGTCCAGCTCACGACGAACCATCCCGCACGCGTCGCCGAGCGAGTCGCCACCCTCGACCTGCTCTCCCACGGGCGGGTCGAGTTCGGCATCGGCGAGGGCTCGAGCGTCACGGAGCTGCATCCCTTCGATCGGCGTTTCCGCGACAAGCGGGCCGTGTGGGAGGACGCCGTCCGCTGCATCCTGCCGATGTTCCAGAAAGAAGGCTGGGAGTATCACGGCGAATACTTCGACTTCCCGCTACGCAACGTCCTCCCCAAGCCTCTGCAGAAGCCCCACCCGCCGCTGTGGGTCGCGTGCTCCCAGTTCGAGACCATCGAGATGGTCGCGCGCCGGGGCATGGGCGTGCTGTCCTTCCAGTTCATCTCCGCCGACATGGCCCACGCCTGGGTGAACTCGTACTACAACAACTTCACGAAGCGACAGGAGCTACTCGCCGACTACGCGACGAATCCGAACATCGCAGTGGTGAGCCAATTCATGTGCGCCGACTCCGACGAGGAGGCACTCGAGAAGTCCGACGGGTCGAGCTTCTTCCAGTTCTCGCTGATCTTCTACAACCGGCACGGGCCCATCGTGCCCGGATCGATCAGCCTGTGGGACGAGTATCAGAAGTGGCGCGAGACAGAGGAAGGCCAGCGCATGCGGCGCAACCGCGGCCTGATCGGGTCGCCCGAGAGTCTGCGCGAGCGCTTGAAGAAGTTCGAGGAGTCCCATGTCGACCAGGTGATCCTGATCAACCAGGCGGGCAACAACAGCCACGAGGACATCTGCCAGAGCCTGGAGATCTTTGCCCGCGAGGTGATGCCCGAATTCCAGGAGCGCGACCCCGAGCACCAGGACTGGAAGAAGAAGGTGCTCGCCGGAGACATCGAGCTCGAGGAAATCGACCCGGCCGACCTGACGCCCATGTCGCTCCAGAATCCCGACTGGAAGAAGGCCCAAAGAGACAGCGCGAAGTAAGCGAACCGGCCGCCGCGACCGGAACGGCTCGTCGTTCTGGGGTGTAGCGCTCCCGGGTCGGCCGCATCGACAAGCAAGACCCGCGCATGCTGATGGCTGCCGACGCGTCCCAGAAGGGGGTCTGGGACGACCGACACGTCGAGAGAGTGTCCCCGCTCACCGACAAGCCCTCGCGCCTGGCCGATCCTGCTGTCGAGAACACGAGAGGAGCAAGCCATGCGAATCGTGGTCACGATTGCCGTGGCGGTACTCGGCGCGAGCCTCTACTTCAGGCCGAGCGTCCCGTTCAAGGAGATCCGATCCATCGAGTCCGCTGACGACGCGCTCGCGCTGATTCAAGGGCCTCCCGACGCCGCCTCGGTTGCCCTCGAAGCCCGCTGCGGCGGGCTCCAGGAGCGGATGCGACAGACCTGCGAGGCGACCCTGACTGCCCGATTCGCCTCCGGCGAGGCCAGCCCGGAGTCGTTGATCCGAATCCACTGCACGCGCGTCGAGAGCGTCTGGGACGCTCCGCTGCCCGAACCGCCGGCGGTGTGCATACAACGCTTCGGCGGTTGGCTGAGCGGCTAGGCACCCAGAATCCCGATAGGACGCATCCTTCCGCCCCTGGGCGAGCGAATAGCGGATGCAACCGCCTTCGCGGAGACTGACAAGCCCGCTTGCAGAGGGCATATATCTTCTGCAGAGAGCCTGCATCTTCATCCGAATTTCGCTTGGAGACTAGTCGGCCGGGTGGTCGGGACCTAACCTGTCTCTGCTCACGGGAAGTTCGTCGCGCTGATGTGTGTCGGGGGGGTTTGCGTGTCTACCCAGTCGACGTCCGGGAACCTGGCTGCAGCAACGACTGCCGCACGGCAATCGCTGCAAGAGGAGATCCGTCTCGCGGCCGCCGAGGCTTCGCGTTTCGAGTCTCAAGCCGCCCTGGTCTTGATCGTCGATCCGCGTGGGATTCTGTTGCACGCCAGTTCGACCTGGGAGCGCATCTTCGAGAAACCACCCGACGGTGTTCTCGGGCAACCCATCCTGCAAGCCATTCCCGGCGAGCACCTGACCCGTGACCACGCTCGCGCGCTGATGAACGGACTGCGGGCGTCGCTCCTCGATGGAGCGACCCATCCGATTCCCCTCCACTACCGCGATTCCAGACGCGCCTGGCATGCCCTCGAAGGCCGCAGCTATGGCCCGGCCGATAAGAACCGAGTCGTGGTATTTCACGACATCACCCATCGCTTCGAAGATCTGGTCGAACTGATCGAGAGCGAGAGCCGTCTCCGCCGGGTTGGCGAGGCGTCCCGGGACATCGTGATCGAGAACGACTCGGAAGGCCACCTCACCTACGTGAGCAAGGCCTGCGAGGACGTCCTGGGGTATGCACCGGAGGAGTTGCTCGACAATTCACTCCTGTCCCTCCAACATCCCGACGACATCGATCGCTTCCGCCGTGAGGTTCGCGAACGCGGAGGCTGGTATCAGCCCTTCGAGGTCACCCCATTCCGCCTGCGTCACAAGCAGGGGCACTGGATCTGGGTGGAGGCGGCGGGTGTGCGATACCGGCGGGCTGACGGCCAGGAGCGCACGCTGGGCGTCGCCTGGGACATCACCGAGAGGATCGACGACGAGAACAACCGGCGCGAGATCGAGGAGCGGATGCTCCGTTCGCAGAAACTCGAGAGCCTCGGCATGTTGGCCGGAGGCATCGCTCACGACTTCAACAACCTGTTGACCCCGATCGTAGGCAATGCGGGCCTGCTGCTGACCGACCTGCCTGAAGACTCCCCGGCGAGACGCTGGGCCGCGGCCATCCAGACCGCAGGCCACCACGCCACCAAGCTGACAACTCAGATGCTCACCTATGCGGGCCAGACCGGCCGGCAGTTGACGGTGATGGACGTGTCCGCGGTGATCGAGGACGTGTCGCTGCTTCTGGAGACAACCGCTTCGAGCGCGTCCCGCGTCCACTACGACCTCGCCCGTGACCTGCCTCCGGTACACGGGGACACCGGCCAGATCACCCAGGTCGTGATGAACCTCGTCGCGAACGCGTCGGACGCCATGGGGCCGGATGGCGGCCGGATCGACATCCGGACGCACGTTCTTGATGCCGACCGCGGGTTCCTGGACGAATGCTACCTGGGAGAGAGCCGGCAAGACGGCACCTTCGTCGTCCTCGAAGTGATCGACGACGGCCCCGGGCTCAGACCCGAAATCCACGAGCAGATCTTCGATCCGTTCTTCACCACCAAATTCACCGGGCGTGGACTCGGGCTCGCGGTGGTGCTCGGCGTCGTGCAGGCCCACGGAGGCGCCCTGCAGATCGAGAGCGAGTCCGGGAAGGGCGCCTGCTTCCGAATCCTGCTTCCGAGCCTGGATGCTGACACGGCGCTCAGCCAAGAAGATCCTCAGGGCAACGGGGGATTCGAGTCAGGCTCCTTCGGCGCGGAGACCCTGCTCGTCGTTGACGACGACGAGGGCGCGCGCGAACTCACGACGACCCTGCTTTCGCGGGCGGGCTTCGACGTCCTGGAGGCCGCCAACGGGGCCGACGCCATCGAGCTGTATCGCAGCCGGAAGCACAAGATCGCCGGCGTCCTCCTCGACGGCACCATGCCCGGCATGAGCGGAGCGCACGTCTTCGACGCGCTCCGACAACTCGACCCAACGGTTCGGGTCATCCTCGTCTCGGGCTATACGCGGGACGCCGCCGCGGATCCGTTGCTCCAGCGCCACCTATCGGGATTCCTCCACAAGCCCTATGCGTCCGACGAACTCCTGCGTGTGGTCTGGCAGCTACTCGAATCGGACTAGCACCCAACAACGCGACCGGTTCGATCGATCCCGACGAAGGAAGCGCGTCCAAGCGCACCGCGCGGGGGGTCGGGCCAGCGAGAGAAGAGAGCCCACGGGGCTGCTAGAGTAGCCCCGGCATGGCCGAGTCGTTCAACCCCTTCGATCCGGAGTTCACCCGCGACCCGTACCCCACGTACGCGCGCATGCGTGACGAAGCGGCGGTTGCGCGTGTGCGAGTCGGCGTCACTCGAATGTTTCGCATGCTGATCGCGGTGATCGCAATGCAGCGCAAGCGTGGCGGGGGACCGGGGCTGCGGCAGGGGCTGGGCCTCGTCTGGCGCCGGATCCGCAGTCGCAGCGGCGGACCGCCTCGTGACAAGCGGCCGCGCTTCGGAAGGCTCTACGCCGTCTCGCGATTCGACGAGGTTTCGCACGTCTTGCGTCACCCGGAGATCTTCTCCTCGGAGGTCATGGGCGGGAGCCAACCCGAGGTGATGAATAGCGAGGGCGACATCGCGCCGACCAGCGGCGCCCTCATCGCTCACGACCCCCCCGAGCACACGCAGCAGCGCAACATCGTGAACCGCGGCTTCACACCGCGAAAGATCGCGGCCCTCGAGCCGCGCATCCGCAAGATCGCCGAAGAACTCTTCTCGGCGTTCGAGGGCGAGACCGAGTGCGATCTGATGGGACAGTTCGCGAACCCCCTGCCCGTCAGCGTGATCGCCGACCTCCTCGGCCTCGACCCGGCGCGACGCGACGACTTCAAGCGCTGGTCGACGGCGCTGATCGTCGGCTCGACCCGTCCCGGCGAAGGCAGCGGCTTCGGGTCGAACTGGGAGCTCTTTCGGGAGTTCCGCGTCTACATGACCCAGGTAATCCAAGAGCGCGAGGAGAACCCGGGCGAGGACTTGATCTCCACCCTCATCCACACGGGAGAGGGTGAGGGGATCCTCGACCGCGAGCAAGTGATCTCGTTTGCAACACTGATGCTGGCCGCGGGCTCGGAGACGACCACGAACCTGATCGGCAACGCAATGCTCGCCCTCTTCCACGACAAGGACCTGCTCGCCCGGGTCCAGGACGACCCGAAGCTCATCCCTCAGGTCGTCGAAGAAACTCTGCGCTACGACTCACCGATCCAGCTCACCATGCGGCTGACGATGGAGAACACCGAGGTGGGGGGTGTAGCGATTCCGAAGGGTGCGATCGTCGCGGCGATGCTGGCGTCGGCGAACCGAGACGAATCCCACTTCGAGCACCCGGAGCGCTTCGACATCGATCGCCCGACACCGAGTCACCTGGCCTTCGGCTTCGGCAACCACTTCTGCATCGGAGCTTCGCTCGCGCGCCTGGAAGGGCGCATCGGCCTCGAGATGATCCTGACGCGGCTCGCAGGCCTCGAGCTGAGCGTCCCGCCAGAGGACATCGAGCCCCACGGTTCGTTCCTGGTTCGCGGCCCGAGCGCCCTCCCCGTCCGCTTCGTCGGCTGAAGCGACTCAGCTCGGTCCGAAGCACGCCGCGACGACAGCGCGAGAGAAGAGGTCTGCCCCCATCGCCGTCAGGTGATCCGGGTCGATGAAGAGTTCGTCACCGAAGTGGAGTCCCAGCTCGCGGTAGTCGACGTAGGGAAGTGAAAGCTCGTCGGCGAGTTCTCGAAGCACCCGGTGGGCATCGACGAAGCGCGGGGCCTGTGCGGTGATCTCCTCGACCGCCGAGATCACCGCGGTTCGCACGAGGCAGAGCTCGGCGCCCTGCTCCCCGAGCAACTCGATCATTCGCCGGTACGCCGCGAAGCCCTCCGCGTCTTGCAGATCCTCGACGGGCCGGTTCTTCGCAACGATACCCCGGGCAAACTTCAGCCTCGCAGCAGCGTCCATGGCGGCCATTTCGCGCGCCAGCACGGCATCGACCGGATTGCCGGGGGCCTTGCGTCGCCGTGCCTGCCGGGCCCGAGTCAAGAGGGACGCGGGATCGAGCAACCAGGAAACCCGACGGGCGATTCCTCGTTCGAAGACGTAGAGCTGAAGCGGAAGCCCGAAATTCTGGCTGAAGTACTCGTCGTGCTGCTGGGTGCCCGCGGACTCCCGCGAGCCGTTGAAGATCTGCGGGCTCGCGGCGACGATCACGCGGCCTGGATCGCGGTGACGGAAGTATTCCCGCGCGACGATCTCGAGGGCCCGGCCAGATGAGCCTCCACCGGCCAAGTTCACGAACTCGTCCTGGGTCACGAAGCCCCGGAACATGTGCGAATCACCCAGCACCACGTCGCCGCCCTCGGCGCGATAGACGAGATCCACGCGGTGCGGCCAGCCCTCATCGATCGGCACAACGAACCCACGCAGCAGCGCCTCCGTCCCGGCAAGGACGATCCCGATGCCGATCAGGACGATCGCCGCGTAGGTGCGAGCGCTAGAAGAAGCGATAGAGGAACTCGACATGACCCTCGACCATGATTCCAAACAGTGCTGCAGCCAGCACTGTGAGTGTGAAGAGCGCCCAGCCCGGACTCGGCTGCCACGCGATGCCGAGCCACGGCTTCTCCCGGAGGTGACCGTAGATATCGATTCCGGGATCGTGGTGGCGCAGAAGCTGTTGCGTATTGGGCAGGCCCCAAGCGATCACGAGCAGCGCCGCGATCCAGAACCCGGCCTCGACCTCGACCGGCCGCCCCGCCGATCCCCGGAACCCCGCCATTCCCGTCAGGATCGATAGGCTGACGAGCAGGTCGTCGGCCCGGAACGTCACGAACGCGACCACGACCCCCAGGAAAGTCGTCAGGACCGCGAGGGGCCGGCCGACCGCCGGGGGCAGAACCCGGGAGACGCCGAACCTCCCCTTCAGCGCACGAAACGCGTGGTTGATGACCAGGTAGACCCCGTGCAGCCCGCCCCAGAAGACGAACGTCCAGGATGCGCCGTGCCAGAGACCTCCGAGAAGCATCGTGACGATGAGGTTCGACCAACGCCGCAGGCTCCCGCGGCGGCTACCTCCGAGCGGGATGTACAGGTAGTCGCGCAGGAAGCGCGAGAGGGTCATGTGCCAGCGCCGCCAGAACTCGATGATGCTCTGGCTCTTGAGGGGCGAGTGGAAGTTCAGAGGCAGGCGGATCCCGAACATCCGAGCCAGCCCGACCGCCATGTCGGAATATCCGGAGAAGTCGAAGTAGAGCTGGAGCGTGTAGCCGAGCGCCGCCGTCCAGCCCGCCCACAAGCCGATCGGAGTTCCTCTCGCGGCTGCCTCGTAGATCGGGCTGGTGTGGGCCGCCATTCCATCTGCCAGCACGGTCTTCTTGAAGAGCCCGATCGCCAGAAACGTCAGGCCCACGGCGAAGTGCGACCACTCGAAGCGCAGCTTCCCCTCGAATTGCGGGATCATCTCGCGGTGGTGGACGATGGGTCCGGAGATCAGCTGGGGGAAGAAGGTCACGAAGAGCACGTAGTGGAGGAAGCGGGTCTCCCGCGCACGACCGCGCGAGCAGTCCACCAGGAAGGCGATCTGCTGGAACGTGAAGAACGAGATCGCGAGGGGCAGCGCGACCGGCGCAAGGCTCACCGGCCAGCCGGTGAGCTGCTCCAGCCCACCGCTCAGGAAACCTGCGTACTTGAACCAGCCGATGAGTCCAAGGTGGAAGACGAGGCCCACCGGCACCCAGCCCCGTGACCGCTCTGCAGCGCGGGCGAGCCCGAAGCCGACGACGGTCGAGGTGCAGAGCAGGCCCAGGTACGCCGGATTCCACCAGCCGTAGAAGAAGAGCGACGCCACGACGAGCCAGCCGAGGGCCAGGGAGCCCCGCCGGCTCGCCATCGCAAAGAAGACGAGCAGGACGATCGGCAGGAACAGGAAGAGAAAGGCGTTCGAGTTGAACAGCATGCCGGCGGTCGCAAGGATGTCACGGAAACGCCGGGATCGCGATGAGGCGCTCCCGCCTCAGCCTGATGGGACCGGTGCGACGAGCGCACTGCAGAGCAGAATGCAGAAAGCGGCGGCTCGGAAACCGGGCCGCCGCTTCGACTCTACTGTGTGGAACTAGCTATGAGGCCTGGACGTTCGTAGCCTCCGGGCCCTTGCGTCCTTCGCCTACGTCGAAGCTGACCTGTTGTCCATCGTTGAGCGACTTGAAGCCCTCACCGAGGATGTTGGAGTGATGGACGAAGAGATCCTTCGAGCCGTCTTCCGGCGTGATGAATCCAAAGCCCTTCTCATCGCTGAACCACTTGACTGTACCGTTTGCCAATTTGCCTTCCTCTTACCTTTCCCAACCTGGACTTGTCTGTATCCCAGGTCGGGACATTGCATCGCGCGATCCTTGCTTCCACCGTGGAGGCCTGATCCGTAGCGCTCCCGGAGTCAACCAGGAACCGACGCTCGCGAGCATTCTGCCGATCTCGGGGTCACCCCCAGATCCGGCGCGCGGGAGCATAGCGAGCCTCGGATCGTCGCCCCACACTCCATTTTTGTTTTCTACTTCCGGGACTTAGGAGCCAGGGGACGATTTCCGGGGAGCCGCGCAGGCTGCCGGCATCTCGCTCGCAGCGGATTCGCAGCAGGGCCGGCACGTGATACGGTGAGGCCTATCGAGGGGCCCGACATCGACCCGAAGCAGACGGCAACACTGCTACGCACCCTGCGCTTCGCTGCGGACAAGCACAAGAATCAGCGGCGCAAGGACGCCGGAGCCTCGCCCTATATCAACCATCCGATCGCGGTCGCCGAACTGCTGGTCCGCCAGGGCGGCGTCAGCGACCTCGCGACCCTCCAGGCGGCTCTGCTTCACGATACGGTCGAGGACACCGAGACCTCGCTCGAAGAGCTGATCGACGCCTTCGGATCCGGCGTGAGCCAACTCGTCGCGGAAGTCTCGGACGACAAGGAACTCGAGAAGTCCCAACGCAAGCAGCTGCAGATCGAGCACGCGCCGCACCTCTCCGAGGGCGCCAAGCTCGTAAAGCTCAGCGACAAGATCTGCAACGTCGAGGACGTCACGCGCGAGCCGCCGGAGGGCTGGAGCCTGGAGCGCCGCCGCGAGTATCTCGATTGGACCGAGAAGGTCGTCGCTGGCCTGCGGGGCACGAACGCAGCCCTCGAGAGCCTCTACGACAAGAGGCTGACCCGTGGCCGGGAGACACTGACCGAGGAAGAAGCCGCTCCCTGAATCGCGGGACACCCTCCCGAGCCCCGGGCTCGGCAGCCTTCACTTCCAGCGATCGAACCGAACCTGCTTCGCATGCACGATGAAGCGCTGGGGCGCGTCCCCGACGTAGTAGAACGGGTAACAGGTCACAAGGGTCAGGGCCTCGTGCTCGGTCGGGTCGAGTACCTCGACGGCCGTCGGCTCGACGACCTCGAGCCGAGCCACCTGGTAGTGGGCCACGCCTTCGAGGGTCGTGACCGACAGCTCGTCACCCTGCTCCAGCTGCGCGAGGCCTCGGAAGAAGCTGTCGCGATGGCCGGCGATTCCAACGTTGCCGCGCTCCCCTGGCAGGGCGGTCCCTTCGATGTGGCCGACGGCCCGGTTGAGCGTCGACTCATCCGTCCCTTCCAGCAACATTACCGAGAGCTTCGCGTTCGGAACCTCCAGACGACCCAAGGCCTGGACCGGGGTGCCCACCAACCGGGAAAAATGCTGCCGTCGGGCCTTGGACCACGCGCTGTGGTCGTGATCCTCGGCGTGGATCACCGCATCGAGCTCGCGCTCGAACTCTGCTCTCGCCTGGAACTGGAACCACGACCCATGGCTGCAGGCCGCCGCGTAGAAGACGAGGCAGCCCACCCCGAAGGCGAAGAGCCCTCGCTCCAGGAAGCGTAGGAAGTTCGAAGAGATCACGGCCGCCCTATCGACCGCGCGCCACCCAGCGGCGCACGATCCGCGTCCCAGCTCCGAGTCCGACGCCCGCGACTCCCATCAGCCCCACGAGGGGCAGGGCACTGGCGGTCTTGGGAAGCTCGGGCACGGGCTCGGCCACCGGGACGGGAGCCGGCGCGGGCGCCACCTCGACGACCGGCTCCGGTGCGACTTCGGGCTCCGGGCTGCTCGCGCAGGCCAGTCCCAGGACAGACGTGAAGAGTGCAACCGCAAGGATACGAGCCATTCTTGGTCTCCTCCTTGGGGGGCGGGCGGGAGCCTCGCACACCCACGGGGACGGGTCGAGTCGAACACCGGGACGGAAGCTCCCGAGTCCGCTCAGGCCCCCGCGGCGAAAGCTGCGTCCCTAGTGGTCCGCGAGAGTGGTCCGCGAGACGTACCTCGCTGGTGGCGGCTGAGCTCACCCGCCCCGTGGATCGCCGCGGCTCTAGTCCTCGCGATTCGCGCGGGCGCTGAGCTCCGCCACCTCCAGCTCGCCTTCGCGGGTCTGACCGCCGAGTTCGAGGAAGCGGCGCATGTTGCGCTGCGCGTCCTGCGTGCGGAGCAGGCGCTGGAAGAGGTACGCCTCTTCGACGAGGCCCTCGGCCAGTGGCAGCTCGGCCGCGTTCACCGACTGCTTTGCCAGCTCGAGTGCTGCGGCCGGGAAGGACGCGATCCGGTGGGCCAGGGCCCCGACGAAGGTACCGATCTCGTCCGCTGCGAGGGCTCGGTTGAGGAGCCCCCAACGCTCTGCCGTCTCTGCATCGAGGTCTTCACCGCCGAGAATGATCTCGAGGGCGCGTCCCCGCCCGACGAGGCGGGGGAGACGCTGGGTTCCGCCACCGCCCGGCAGGATGCCGATCGGCACTTCCATCTGGTTGATCGTCGTCTTCCCCAGCACGCCGAAACGCATGTCAAAGGCCTGGATCAACTCACAGCCCCCTCCTCCGACGCGTCCCTCGATCTGCGCGATCGTCACCTTCGGCATCGTGCGGAAGCGCTCGCACATCTGGTGGAAGGAATTGTCGGGGGAGCGCTTGGCCTGGCTGTCGATCGGAAACTCGAGAATGGCCGCAACGTCGAAATGCGCGATGAAGAAATCGGGGTTGGCGCTTTCGAGGACGACCACCCGAACCTCGTCGTCGTCGCCCACCTGCTGGCCGAAGCGGGCAATCTCGCCGAAGAGCGAGAGCGTCATGACGTTGATGGGCGGTGCATCGACGGTCGCCGTCGCGACACGGTCCTTCAGCTCGATGCGGAGAAGCTCGTAGCCATCGTAGGACATCTCGGCTCCCTTTTTTCTTTGGTCGGCTCTGGCGGGAAGTTTCGCCGTGTTCGCGACCCTCGGCGAGTCCGGACTCGTCGTAGCCGAGCCCGGTGAAAGCCTCCCCGGTATTCTCGCCCAGCCGGGCGGTCGCTGTGAAGCCCCACCTGCAGCTGCGCCGAAGGCTGGCGGACGCGGTGCGGCCTGGGCACCATTGCCCGCCACAACTAGGCAATGCCACACGCACCCATGGAGGATCGATCCCGATGGAGGCATCCGCTCCCGTCCACGGCCACTGCGAGCCCCGATTCCAAGCAGTTCGCGACGTGTTCGAGAAGAACATCAAGGAAGGCCTCGACCTGGGCGCGGCGGTGGCGTTCACACTCGACGGCGAGCCGGTTGTCGATCTCTGGGGCGGCCACCTCGAGTTCGACCGAAAAGACGAGTGGCAACGCGACACCCTCGTCAACGTCTATTCGACCACCAAGGGCATGACGGCCATCTGCGCCCACCGCCTGATCGAGCAGGGGAAGCTCGACGTGGATGCTCCCGTCGCGCAGTACTGGCCCGAGTTCGCTCGAGCTGGCAAGCAAGACCTGCCCGTTCGCTGGCTGCTGAGCCACCAGGCGGGACTACCCGCCCTGCAGAAGCCACTGCCAAAGGGCGCGCTCTACAACTGGGACGTGATGACCTCCGCGCTGGCCGAGCAGGAGCCGTGGTGGGAGCCCGGAACGAAGCACGGCTACCACGCGATGACCTTCGGCTACCTGGTGGGCGAGGTCGTGCGGCGAGTCTCGGGGCAGAGCCTCGGGACGTATTTCCGCGAGCAGGTCGCCGAGCCGCTGGGCGCGGACTTCCACATCGGACTGGCGGAAGAGCACGATGCGCGCACGACGCGCCTCCACGGACAACTCGTCTCACCGCCGAAGGATGGGGGGCCGCCCAAGCTCCCGGACAACCTGCCCCCGGCGCTGCGGAAATTCATGCAGGATATGACGGACGCCAACACCATGACCGGCGCCGCATTCATCAACCCGCCACAAGAGAGCGGCGCGGTGAACTCGCGGGAGTGGCGGGCAGCGGAGATTCCGGCGGCGAATGGGCACGGGACCGCGCGAAGCCTCGCGCGGATCTACGGCGCCCTCTCGTGCGGTGGCGAAGTCGATGGCGTGCGGATCCTGGAAGAGAAGACGATCGACGACGCCATCCGCGAGCAGGCCTTCGGGCCAGATGCCGTACTCGGCGGGCTCCCGATGCGTTTCGGCCTGGGCTTCATGCTGCGCCACGACTTCATGCCGCTGAGCCCGAACCCGCGGGCCTTCGGTCACCCGGGAGCCGGCGGCTCGATCGGGATGGGGGATCCGGATGCCAAGGTCGGGTTTGGGTATACGCTGAACAAGATGCAGCAGGGGTTGGTCGGTGGAGCCGGTGGCTTCGCGATGATCACTGCCTTCTACGAGGCAATCGCGTCCAGCGCCTGAGCGCGCGAAGAGTTGGCAGCGCGGGTGGGCTCAGCCCGTGTCATGCCACCTTCATGATCCTGGCGAGGTTGCCGCCCATGACCTTGGCCTGGTCATCGCTGCTCAGCCCCTCGAGGTCATCGACGAATGTGATCGGGTCGTACATGCCCTCGGGATGTGGGTAGTCCGAGCCGAACACCACGTTGTCGACACCGATCAGGTCGATCAGGCCGAGCGGATCCTCTTCGTGGAAGGGATGCACCCAGAAGCATCGTTTGAACGCGACGATCGGGTCCTCGTCGAAGAGCCCAGGCGAACGCTCGTAGAGACGCTCGAGTCTCTCCACCAGGGGCCGAACCCAGGCGCTGCCGTTCTCGACCGGCACGATCCTGAGATTCGGGAAGCGGGCGGCGAGCCCGTGCCCGATGACCGAGCTCACCACGTCAGAAATCGTCCTCTCGTGTCCCACGATTGCGGCGAAGGTGGAGCGCTCGCCCTTGAAGGGCTCGAATTCGTCGGCCCAGCCCTCCCACTCGTTCAGGTAGCGCTGGAAGCCGCTGTCGGAGGAGTGCGTCCCGACGAGAATGTCGGCCTCGGCCACGGCTTCCCAGAACGGATCGAACTCGGGGAGTGCAAACGAGCGGCGGCGTCCGTTGAAATCGGGGACGGGAGCGGGCCGGATCAAGATCGCCTTCGCGCCTCGATCGAGAACCCATTGAAGCTCTTCGAGTGCGCGGTCCACGATCGGCAGCGTGATCACCGGGGTCGGGTAGATCCGGCCCTCGTAGTCGAAGCTCCACTGATCGTGCAGCCACTGGTTGAATGCATGGACGACGACGTGCGTGGCGACCGGATCGTCGGCCAGGCGCTCCTCGAGCACGCTTGCAAGTGTGGGCCACATCATCGCCCGGCCGATCCCGAGTTCGTCCAGCAGCTTGACGCGAGCGCCGGGCTCGAAGTAGGCGGGGAGCGCCTCGATGTACTTCGGCGGCGCCTCGAGCGGCCGGTCGCCCGGCTTCGTCTTCGACGAGGGATTGTCCAGCTTGTACTGAAGCTCGTGGGCGCCGGGAGGCGCCACGACGTTGAAGGTCGGGTTCGGGATGTAGTCGGAGATCTTGTTCTTCAGGGCGATCTTGGTGCGCTTGCCCACCTG